>JACOMS010000125.1 GCA_014324115.1 Hyphomonadaceae bacterium | reverse complement strand
GGTGCATGGGCTGTTGATGCCGCGACGGCAAAATTACCAGGCTCGAAAAACACTCACCGGGGGCGCGCATGACCGAGATTAATTTCAAGGGCAAGGAGTTTGTCTACAACCACCACCTCACGGTGCCGTTCCGCCCACTGGTGCCTGATGCAGGCAGGGGGGTCGGTCCTGTTGCCCTTGACGGCAACCTGATCGTGCACGGGGACAATCTGCACGCGCTCAAGGCGCTCCTGCCCCAATATGCGGGCCGGGTGGACTGTGTCTTCATCGACCCGCCCTACAACACCGGCAACGAAGGCTGGTGCTACAACGATAATGTCAACGCGCCGATGATTCGCGAATGGCTGGCGGCCAGTCCTGTCGGCATTGAAGACGGGCTGCGGCATGACAAATGGTGCGTCATGATGTGGCCGCGGCTGCGGTTACTGCATGAGTTGCTGGCCGAGGGGGGAGTGATATTCACCTGCATTGACAATAATGAATTTGACCGTTTGAAAATGCTGGCCGCAGATATTTTCGGAGATCAAAACTATTTAGGAACTTTCGTTTGGCAAACTAAAAGGGCGGCAAGAGGAGTCCCGCCACAAACAATGTTGATGGAGAATCATGAATACATCCACTGTTTCTCCAAGGGAGATTTCAGGTTCAAAGGAACAGCGAGAGTCGAAGATCATTTCTCAAACCCCGACAACGACTCGAGAGGATTGTGGCGCAGTGAAAGCATCAAGGCTACAGGCAAACAAAACAATCACTTTACCATCGTAAATCCCGCTAACGGAATACGCTATCAGGAAAACTGGGCTTTTTCCGAAGAAAAAATAACAAAGATGATAGAACAGGGGCTGATCTTATTTCCGAAGAATAAAAACGGCACCCCTAGGCAAAAAAAATTCATGAATAGCTATTTGAATGAGACAAAGGCACTGATTACTAACCTGGGGTGGTTCTCTACAGAAAATGCAACCAAAAATCTGATGGATATCTTTAATGGCAAAAAGGTATTCGACTTTCCCAAGCCAGTGGACCTGGTTCAGTTTTTGATCGAGCAAACTACTTCTCCAAATGACCTGATTTTAGACTCCTTCGCCGGTTCCGGCACCACCGCCCATGCCGTCCTTGAGGCCAACAGGCGCGATGGCGGCAACCGCCGTTTTATCCTGGTTGAGATGGAAGACTATGCCGACCGGCTGACGGCCGGACGGGTGCGCCGCGTCATTAACGGCTACCCGTTCAAGGGCACGCAAAAGACAGAACTCCTGCGCGAAAAAATCACCTGGACCAGGCTCAAAAAGGCGCA
>JACOMS010000124.1 GCA_014324115.1 Hyphomonadaceae bacterium | reverse complement strand
TTTTCCAGACAGAATCACTGCGGGCAGCGGGGTGACGGAATACCGCCGGGACGGCCCGTCACATACGGAACGACGGATGATTTTCTGTCACATTTCAACCGCGAAAACATCACGGATTTACCGGGACAGGCCGATTTGAAAGCCGCAGGACTACTTGATCCGCGCCTGCCCGATGACTTTGAAATGCCGTCCCCGAACATGATTGATGACTTATCCGCGGATGAAGGGCTGCTGGAAGATGAAGAGGCCCCGGACTTTTTCCAGGACTTCATGGATGAGGATCAGGCATAGGTGCGCAGTCTGTCCCGCGGCGCGGGCAATTTTTCGCGGAACCGGTCCCGGACCGCCCATTGTTCAGTGAGCTTTCCGCGGGACTACTGATACCATGTCACGCATCTTGTGCCTGGACACTTCCAGAAACTCCTCGACTTTTGGTGTGAAGTGTGCTTGCTGTCTTGCATGACGCAACGAAGCATACTTGACTTGGACGAAAGAAAGAGAGTGCGCCCAAAGGCCGCATGGATATTGCCATACCACACCACGGCTACACGTATCATGTCATGATAGATATCATATTATGATAGACAAGTCCTATGGCTTTATCTGGTCCTGCAAGGTCACCGATGTCGGCTGCCATGACGGGGCACAGCTTGAGGACCTGGGCCGATACCGCCTGCAGATCAAACAAAAACGAAGCCTGGCTGTCTCGCCGTGGGCTTGTCAGCCACATCCATTGCAAAGAACCAAGGGGGCAAAAACCAAAGGAATGGCCCATGCCGACCCATATCAAGCGCGCCAATAGCGCGAGATCAAAAGTCAGGGCTCTCGTCGAACATCCATTCGCCGATCAGAAACACCGCATGGGCCTGAGGATCAGGACCATGGGTCTGGCCCGAGCCACAATCAAAATCGCCATGGCCAACATGGCCTGTAACATACGACGCCTGACTTACCATGAGACACAGCGGGTGGAGTGTGCCTGAAATCCGGATCATCAGCCCAAAACGCCTCCGGAACGCCCCAAAAGGGGCGCCACACAGGGCATGCAACCAGACTCCTGACCGAAATTACTCAAACATCAACGATACCAATTCAAAATCAAACGTTAATGCAGATGTCCAATTTGCAATGATCTTTGAAAACAGGTCTGGACAAAGTGACATGACCGGACCAGGACAAGGCTCATGTGGCCGGTTGTGAACGCTTTGAGATTGTTGATGAACCGGACTGTTTTCCGGAACATCGTACTGGCGTCGGCTGCCGGTTTGGCACTGGCCGCCTGCGGCAACGGTGATAACGACATCTAT
>JACOMS010000123.1 GCA_014324115.1 Hyphomonadaceae bacterium | reverse complement strand
GTGACGTGTACGGATGGCGGTTCCTTTAACATGGAGACCAACACCTACACCGCGCCTGTGGTCAGTGTTGATACCACGGCTACGTGTACCGCCACGGCAACTGATGTTGCCGGGAATGAAAGCACCCCCGCCACGCTCACGATTTCCGTCGCCAGGGAGACAGAGGCGCCTGAGGTGAGCTTCAGTCCGGCGACACTGGCCGTAGATTCCGGCGGTACGGGGTCATCGACCCTCACCGCGACGGATAATGTGGGTGTTACGAGGGGCCCCAGCGTGACCTGTACCCGGGGTTCCTTTGCGAACGACACCTACACCGCGCCTGATGTCAATGCCGATACCATGGCGACGTGTACCGCCACGGCTTTTGATGCTGCGGGCAACAGAGGCCGGGCCAGGCTCACGGTTACCATCACCGCTCCGGTCGCACCGGGTGGAGCGGACACAACACCGCCGGTTGTGTCCTTCAGTCCTTCTAGACTCACCTTTCCATCCACCGGCTTGAACGAGTTTAATGCGCTGCCGCGTGGGCTTCTTGGGGGGAGGTTCATTCAAGGGGTGACTCGAACTGTAGACATCACGGTAACTGATAATTTCCCACTTGATTTTGATGATGTAGTAGACAGCGTGTCGGTTACGTGTGATATTTCCATGTTGGATGCTTCTGGCACGTTTCCGGGTTCAATCACTGCTGGTTTGGGGTATGCTGTGTCGTTTTCTTGTCAATCTATGGACGGGGGGAGGCGGCTGGAATGTCCATCAAGTGGTTTAACAGTTGATGTCGACACCCCCTTCGTTTCAGTTAGTGGCGTGGCGCCGTGTGAATTTGCGGCCTCCGATGCTGCCGGGAATACAGGCAGTGCCCCATTCACAATTTCCTTTGGTGGTCAAAGCAACGCGGCGCCTGCGGCATCCTGCCCCGACGGCTTCACGGAAAGTCCCGACTCTCCGCTAGGCGGGCAGACACTGTGCACCGGGCCCCTCGGCAACCTTTCAGAGTTCGGGGGCGTGCTGACCCAATCGGCAACGATCCCGTATATGGAGGGTGTTGCCTATGAGTTGAGCGGGCGTCTTGACGTGGGACAGCCTGGCCCCGGCACCTGTCCGGACGACGGGGCACCGGTGGTGCTGACCATTGAGCCCGGTGTGACGATTGTGGGTGATGCGGGCGATGACGTTCTGGTTGTCAACCGCTGCCACCGGCTTGAAGCTGCGGGGACGCCGGACCGTCCCATCGTGTTTACCGGCAAAAATGATATTGCCGGTGCCGGTGAGCGTGAGAGTGCGACCGGTGAATGGGGCGGTGTTGTCATTCTGGGTGATGCCCCGATCAACCGCTGTCATGCTCCCGGCGCAATCGGCGGAACATTCGGATGCGAAAACGCCGTTGAGGGCGTGACCGGGGCGGATGCACTGTATGGCGGTGGTGGAGCCCCGGATTCCAGCAGCGGTACCCTTGAATATGTGGCTGTGCGTCATGCTGGAGCGGGTTTGAACGCCGGTCTGACCTTTGGCGGTGTCGGTAGCGGTACGACAGTCAATTACATTCAGGTGCACAACAGTTCCGGCGACGGTATGAGGTTCCGAGGCGGGCGGACCGTCGCGAATTACCTGGTCCTCACAGGGAATGCCGCCGGGCAGCTGGGCGTGAACGAAGGCTATGCGGGTACCGTTGAATACATGGTCGGTGTACAGGGCGGCGGTGACAGTTCAGATAACGGTATTGAAGTCAGCGATGAGTCTTATCTCCAGTTATACAACTTCACCCTGTTAGCCGCAGACAGCAC
>JACOMS010000122.1 GCA_014324115.1 Hyphomonadaceae bacterium | reverse complement strand
TGGCTGATTTTTCGGCCGCTGCGCGTAAGTTTAATGAACCGGCGTGTGAATGACCTCATTATTTTCATCCAGTAACAATACGTCCGGATTGTAATTGCGGGCCTCTTCAGCCTCCACCCGGCAATAGGTTACAATGGTAATTTTGTCGCCGACCTGCACCCGACGGACAGCGGCACCGTTCAGGCCGATTGTTTTTGACCCACGGGGCGCGGTAATGGCATAGGTCGTGAAGCGTTCACCGTTTGTGATATTGAGGATATCAACCTGTTCGTTAGGCAGAATCCCGGCACGCTCCAGCAGGTCCTGATCAATCGAGATTGATCCTTCATAGTGCAAATCCGCCTGGGTCACGGTCGCCCGGTGCACTTTGCTTTTCATCATGGTGAGTTGCATGTGTTCTCCCGTCCGGTATGGGGATGATGCCTGCCCTGTTAAAGTCGTGAAGCTCCATTCCGAAGCCCCGGAGGGGCATAACAGATATACATGTATGTATCCACTGTTTATGTGGGGCCCAAAACGGTCCATAGCGGCCGCGCAGCACTCCCGATTACGAGGGCCGCGACCACCGCCACCGGCCCACGCTCCACTTTCAGGCCATGTATGCCCGGTTTGCCGCACCGGGCCGCATCAACAGGGGAGCGGGTTTCGGGGATTACATGTTTGATTCCCCCTGATTTCCTGCTACCTGTCAGGTACAAATGGAGAATCTGTGTGCAGAAATTACCCGCCGAATTTGAGCGCAATTTGACGTTGTGTTTTATGCCTGAGAACCGCATTGCGGAACATGTGCAGACGAGGGGGCCGGAGTTGATGCAGGACCTCATGCCGCTTCTGCGCCGCCGGGCGACAGGGGCACGGGATTTCGGGGCTGGAAGTTTATGAAGAACGGTGACAACAGACCGGAGGGGCCGGTTCCGGCCCTGCGCTTTCCCAAGTTCCGGGACGCCCCGCCGTGGGAAGTGAAACGGCTGGGGGAGGTCGGGGAGTTTATCGGTGGCGGTACTCCTGACACTTCAGTGCCCGGCTATTGGAATGGGAAAATGGCATGGGTTTCGAGTTCCGATTTGACCGATGAAGATATTTTTTCCCTGAACATAGACAAACGAATTACAGATGAAGCCATACAATCCAGTGCAACCAAAATTGTCCCGCGAGGGGCTGTTTTGATTGTGACTCGCGTTGGCGTAGGAAAGTGTGCGTTGGCCCCAGAAGACCTATGTACTTCCCAAGACTTCACGAATTTTATTCCGAGATATGGGCTCCCATCTTACTTTGCTTACTGGTTATTGAGTAACAGAAACAGGCTACTTTCTCTGCAGCAAGGTACGTCGATCAAGGGGGTTTCAATGTCGGATTTGAAAGCTATCAAAATCCCCCTTCCTTCGCTTCCGGAACAGCGCGAGATTGCCGGTTGCCTGTCCTCCCTTGACGACCTGATTGAGGCCCGGGAAGGACAGGTCGCCGCCCTGAAACTGCACAAGCGCGGATTGATGCAGAAGCTGTTTCCGGCCCCGGGCGAGACCACTCCGGCCCTGCGTTTTCCCGAGTTCCGGGACACCCCGCCGTGGCAGGTGAAACGGCTGGGGGAGGTGGCAGATATCAAGCGTGGGGCTTCCCCCCGTCCTATATCATCGCCAATATGGTTCGACGATGAGTCCGATATCGGATGGGTTAGAATATCAGATGTAACCGCCTCCGGGCGTGTCTTACTTAAAACAACACAAAATTTGTCTCAGGAGGGCGTCAAGAAAAGCCGAATTGTTCCGCCGGGGCATATTATCATGAGTATCTGCGGGACCATTGGGAAACCTATCTGTACGGGTTTT
>JACOMS010000121.1 GCA_014324115.1 Hyphomonadaceae bacterium | reverse complement strand
TGGGGGAGGTACTGGGGGAGAAGCGGTCAGCATTGATTACCGCCGCCGTCACGGGGCGGCTGGACCCGGTCTCCGGCCAGATCCGGGATTCTGCCGAAGGGCGTGGAGTGAGGCTCAAATACGTTTGTTCCCTCTATGGGGACTACGGCCTCAATGTCTCGGCAGACGATTATATCCAGGATGGCATACCAATCATTAGAACCTCGGACTTTGATGACCTTGGTCGCTTAGATTTAAGTAATCCAAAGATGATTTCCGAGGATATAGCTCCTTCCAAGATGTTGCGCCGGGGTGATGTGCTTTTTTCGCGTGCAGGCACCGTAGGGAGATGTACCGTATACAATAATCCCCGTCCTTCAACATTTGCGTCATACTTGGTGCGGTTTCGCCCCAAGACCTCAATAGCTGATCCGAGATTTATCGGCTGGTGGGCTCAAAGCCACCAGTATTGGTCACAAGTTCGAGCTGGTACGATAGAGACCACTATTGGAAATTTTAATGCCGTAAGATTTGGAAACCTTATTCTTCCCAATGTGGCACTGACTGTCCAAAGAGCCATTGCCGACTTTCTTGACCGCAAGACCGCAACAATAGACGAGCTGATAGAGAAGACCGACGCTTCCATCGATCTCTGGAAGGAATATCGCGCCGCCCTCATCACCGCCGCCGTTACAGGACAGATCGACGTGACAACATGGAAAGGGCACACCGCACACCGCCCCGGTGCCATCGGGGAAGCTCCGAAGTAAAGAAAATGCGAACGGGCATGACCGTTTCAGCCCATTGACGAAGCGGCAGCGGCCTGGAAACCGGGCCTGTTTCCTGCCCGAGTGCAGGGGCGGAGTGTACGGGCTTTACGCGAAACCTTTGAACCTGTCCCTGAACTTGGACACGCGCCCGCCCTCGCTGACACGTGGACACTTCTAAAAACCCCTGGGTTTTTGGTGTGAAGTATGATTCCTGTTTTGTATGACACAACATGGCCTGTTTGACTTGGACGAGCGACTTAAGCGGGTTAGCGATTTGGGCGATTCCCTTGAGGTGATGAATGATATCATTTAACCTCCAAATAATTTAACCAGCAGAGCGCCGAGAGTGGTAAACACTATAGCCGGGAGATAAAAAGATTTCTTGTCCGTGTACTTTTTATCATTCCAAGCCTTGGCAATCTCTGCCCGCATCTTGTCATCGGCAAGCCTTTGTTCTTCCTGTGTCATGATTTGAATATAGGGGTTACAGAAAGGATTACAACGATTTTGAGGTATTTCGCCCGGTTCCGGATCGGGCATTGAAGCGTTCGGGTCGTCCCCCATTTGATCCGGTTATGATGTTCAAGATACTGATCCTTCGAGCCCTAAACGTGCCGAATTTTTGATTACGGATCGGTTGAGCTACGGACGCGGCATCGGTGCCCGGCTGATCCCGGGAGATTTACGGATACGAACCGTCTTGTGATGAACACAAAACGAACAATGCCACAATGCCGGGGTGGAAATCAAAATGTCAAAGGGCGAAATGGTGCCCCCGCACGGACTCGAACCGCGGACCCCCTGATTACAAATCAGGTGCTCTACCGACTGAGCTACAGGGGCACTCTCGAAAAGCAGATGTGCAGACTGACACCCCGGGCCCATTTCGGCAAGTCAAAAATGTGTCGGGCGGCTGCAAATGTCGCCCGGGCCCGCGACTGTGGAGAGGCAGCGTCCTATCCGCGAAACGGTGCATGGATGGTTGCTGCCAATAACCAATGGGACGTCCCCCTTTACATCCCGGCCCGGAACCGCCCTTTGATCTTGATGTTTGGCTTTACACGGCTATTAGCCGCGCATGTCCGGCGCAAAATCACGTATCCTGATTACCTCTGCCCTGCCCTATATCAACGGTGTCAAGCATATGGGAAATCTGGCCGGATCCATGCTGCCGGCCGATGTCCATGCGCGGGCCATGCGGCTTTTGGGGCATGAGGTCCTCTATATCTGCGCCACAGATGAACACGGCACCCCGGCGGAACTGGCCGCGCAGGAGGCCGGTATGAATGTTTCGGATTACTGCGCCGGGATGCATGACGCACAGAAACGGGCGGGTGCGAATTTCAGGCTGTTATCAGGCTGTTATATGACTATTTCGGTCGGTCTTCGAGTGTGT
>JACOMS010000120.1 GCA_014324115.1 Hyphomonadaceae bacterium | reverse complement strand
AATTCACGGGATTGAAATCCCGCTGCCTGCAATCAGCGACCAAACGGCGATCGCACATATCCTAGGCACCCTCGACGACAAGATCGAATTGAACCGGCGGATGAACGAAACGCTGGAGGCTATGGCGCGGGCGCTCTTCAAGGATTGGTTCGTCGATTTCGGCCCCACCCGCGCCAAGGCCGCAGGCCGCGCCCCCTACCTCGCCCCCGCCCTCTGGGACCTCTTCCCCGCCACCCTCGACGGCGAAGACAAGCCGGCCGGGTGGGCGACCAAGCCCCTCGATAAGATCGCGGACTTTCTCAATGGCTTGGCGCTCCAGAAGTTTCCTGCATCTGATCCCGAAGACAGCCTACCCGTAATCAAGATTGCCGAACTGCGCGGCGGCATAACCGCGAAATCGAACAGAGCTTCCCGCGAAGTGCCCGGGAAATATGTGGTCTCCGATGGGGACTTCCTGTTCTCATGGTCGGGAAGTCTGTTGGCAAAGTTTTGGACCGAAGGCGAAGGAGCCCTCAATCAGCACCTGTTCAAAGTAACTTCAGATCGATACCCGGCGTGGTTTTTCAGCCAATGGGTTCATCATCACCTGGAGGAGTTCCAAGCGATCGCTGCCTCGAAGGCGACGACGATGGGCCATATCCAACGCAGACACTTGAAAGAGGCAATGACGGCCTGCCCTCCTGACGATGTTCTATCGCTACTCGGTGAGACAGTGGGGCCTATGGTAGAGCGCACCATCAAGAACGAATTAGAGTCCCGCACCCTCGCCCAAACCCGCGACCTGCTCCTCCCAAAGCTCCTGTCCGGCGCAATCCGCTTAGGCGGGGCCGGAAAAGCCCTGGAAGCAAGGCTTTGAGCCCTGTCCGCTACCACACAGGCCGCTTCCCGCCCGCTCAGCTCGACTGGCAGCGGCTGATGCCGCTTGTCGGGCCGGCGCATGCTGCCATCGCCCGCTATAACGCGATGCTGCACAGCCTTCCCAATGCCGGACTCCTGATTGGACAGCTGATCAAGCAGGAGGCGGTTTTATCCAGCCGGATCGAGGGCACCCAACCAACCTTCGGCCAAGTGCTGAAGTTTGAGGCGGAAGGCAAGCCCAACGACGAGAGCACGGCACAAAAAGCCGATGTCCAGAAGGTGCTCAATTACGCAGACGCATTGCTGGAAGCGATGCGGTTGAGGCAGACACTGCCGCTTTCGCAAAGGCTCATCAAGCAAACCCATGCCGTGCTGATGCGCGGCGTACGCGGGACGGAACAGGAGCCCGGCCATTACCGGCGCGTCTCCAACTGGATCGGTCCCCAGGGTGCAGCCCAGGAGCAGGCGCGCTTTATCCCCTGCGATGCCGCCCAGATCGAACAGGCGATGGCAGAGTGGGAAGGCTATCTGCACAGCGAAACCCCGGATAAACTGATACAGCTTGCCATCCTCCATGCGGAGTTTGAGGCAATCCATCCCTTTCTCGATGGCAACGGACGCCTGGGGCGCCTGATCGTAACGCTTTATCTGGTGGCAAAAGACATAGTTCCGGCGCCGCATTTCTATATCAGCGAGTATCTGGAACGGAACCGCGAAGAATATACCGAACGACTCCTTGCCGTCTCAAGGGATGACGACTGGACCGGCTGGGGCGCTTTCTTTCTTCAGGCGCTGACCCGGCAAGCGGCAAGCGGCGGCGAAAAAACCCGCAAGATTTTCAGGCTCTACAACGAAAAGAAGGATTGGATTCAGCAGGCGGCACACTCTCAATATGGCATGCTCGCGCTCGATTGGATCTTCGCAAACCCGGTGTTCCTAACCTCCAGGTTCTTCGCCGAGTCCGGGATTCCCAAGCCAACGGCAATCCGCATTTTGCGCGAGCTGCGCAAACAGGACATGCTGTCCGAAGTGCAGCCAGGCAGAGGCCGCCGCCCGGCCATGCTGGCCTTTCCGGAATTGCTCGCCATCGCCGGGGAAGAAGATGGATTTTGACGCTCATGAAATAACGGCAAAGTCTTTTGTGTCTCATATTTTCGCTTTCACGACTGACAAATCCTTTTGCCGTGCACAGACGACTCACAAGCCGCAGGAAATCGGGCTCATGATCGCGCCCGTGACCGAGCCACATGACCGGCTTCACCGCAAGCGGCGCCGGCAAGGCCGCGCCCAGCTACGCCGTCCTGCACC
>JACOMS010000119.1 GCA_014324115.1 Hyphomonadaceae bacterium | reverse complement strand
TGCATTGGGCGGCGAGGAATGGCGATGCTGAAGCGGTGGCGGCCCTCATCAAGGCCGGGGCGGAGGTCAATGCGCGGGACAAAGACGGCGAGACCCCGCTGCATTGGGCGGTGGAATCTGGCCATGCTGAAACGGTGGCGGCGCTCATACAGGCCGGGGCGGAGGGCGAAAAATACGGCGTGACAGCTCTGCATGTTGCAGCGGCGCTCGGCAATGCTGAAATGATCACTGCGCGAGTAGAATCCGGAGCCGATATTGAGGCGCGCACAAACAGAGGCTTTACACCGCTGCATGTGGCGGCGCGTTCTGGCAGTGCTGAGACGGTGGCGGCCCTCGTCAAGGCCGGGGCGGATGTTGAGGCGCGGCACAAGTGGGGCTACACCCCGCTGCATGTGGCGGCGCGTTCTGGCAGTGCTGAAACGGTGGCGGCCCTCGTCAAGGCCGGGGCGGAGGTTGATGCGCGGGACGAAGACGGCGATACCCCGCTGCACAATGCGGCGAGGTTTGGCGATGCTGAAACGATTCCGGCCCTCGTCAAGGCCGGGGCCGATATTGAGGCGCGGAGGAACAAAGACGGCTGGACGCCGCTGCATATGGCGGCGAGTTTTGGCGATGCTGAAACGATTCCGGCCCTCGTCAAGGCCGGGGCCGATATTGAGGCGCGGAACAAAGACGGCGAGACCCCGCTGCATAGGGCGGCGACTTTTGGCAATGCCGGAACGGTAAAAGCCCTTGTCAAAGCCGGGGCGGAGGTTGACGCGCGGGACGAAGGCGGCCTCCAGACGTCGGAATATCGCGATATTGATGTAGGTATAGGCAAGGGTAATCTGAGTATTGGTGCGGTGACTATAACCTCGCGAACCGGGGGCGGCCAGACACCGCTGCATAATGCGGCGTGGCTTGGCAATGCTGAAACAGTGGCAGCGCTGGTCGAAGCCGGGGCAAACATCAGGGCCAGGGACAATAATGGCAGGCTCCCCGCGGACTTGGCAGAGGACAATGACAAGGTCAAAGACCACGACATATTCCAGGTTCTGGACGCGGCGCGGCGTGAATAATGCGGGCGCCCGCGCCGGGAATACCCTTGAGTAAAAGTGCACGGGGCCCGTATTCGTGCGACCGTCGCGGGCATCCGGTATCCCGGGGACATGCCGCGGGCCTGGTATTGCATGTTCATGGCTTTACAGTACTTTCCCGGCAACGGCAGTTGACAGGCCGATTGTGCCGGAGTACGTGTTCCCGCACGTTCATGACCAAACGGCACGCTACACACCAAAAGGAGACATGACCATATTTCGACACCTGATGATCGCGACCCTGCTCGGTATCGGTCTGTACGCCCGGAATGCTGAGGCGCAGCCGGATTGTGATCTTTGGAACAGCGAAGGTTTCTTTGAGAGTGCCGCGGCAGCGGATGTCAGAAGGTGCCTGGCCGCCGGAGCGGAGGTTGAGGCGCGGACCGAAGGGGGCGAGACCCCGCTACATTTGGCGGCGCTTGGTGGCAATGCCGAAACGGTGACGGCGCTTGTTGATGCCGGGGCGGATGTCGAGGCGCGGGAAGAAGACAACAGGACCCCGCTGCATGTGGCGGCAGCTGGTGGCACTGCTGAAACGGTGACGGCCCTCGTCAAGGCCGGGGCGGATGTCGAGGCGCGGGAAGAAGACAACAGGACCCCGCTGCACTGGGCGGCGTTGTCTGGCAATGCTGAAACGGTGGCGGCCCTCGTCAAGGCCGGGGCAAATATCAGGGCCAAAACCAGTGCTGGCAGTCTCCCCGCGGACTCGGCAGAGTATAATGACAAGGTCAAAAACCACGACATATTCCAGGTTCTGGATGCGGCGCGGCGCGAATAATGCGGGCGCCCGCGCCGGGAACACCCTTGAGTAAAAATGCACGGGGCCCGTGTCCGCGCGACCATCGCAGATGTCCGGTATCCCGGGGATATACCGCGGGCCTGATATTGCGCGTTTGTGGCTTTGCAGTACTTTCCCGGCAACGGCAGTTGACAGGCCGCCTGTGCCAGAGTATACGCTCCCGTACACTCATGATCAAACGGCACGCTACACATTAAAAGGAGACATGACCATGTTTCGATTCCTGATAATCGCGGCCCTGCTCGGTGCTGGTCTGTACGCCCGAAGTGCCTGGGCACAGCCGGATTGTAATGACTGGAACAGCAAAGGTTTCTTTGAGAGTGCCACGGCGGCGGACATGAGGAGGTGCCTGGCTGCCGGAGCGGAGGTTGAGGCGCGGACCGAAGGGGGCGAGACCCCGCTGCATTGGGCGGCGGTGAATGGCCGTGCCGAAACGGTGGCAGCGCTGGTCAAGGCCGGGGCGGAGGTTGATGCGCGGAATGAAGGCGGCGCGACCCCGCTGCATGCGGCGGCGGTGAATGGCCATGCCGAAGCGGTGACGGCGCTCACCAAGGCCGGGGCGGAGGTTGATGTGCGGAATGAAGGCGGCGCGACCCCGCTGCATGCGGCGGCGGTGAATGGCCATGCCGAAGCGGTGACGGCGCTCA
>JACOMS010000118.1 GCA_014324115.1 Hyphomonadaceae bacterium | reverse complement strand
CAGGTCACGGGTCACCTGGCACACGATATCACCCGCCTGACCGATCGGGTTATTGCCGGCTGCTGAAATGTCATCCACATCGGCCTGGGTCAGGCGTACGGCCTCCAAGGCATTGAGAAAACGCAGATCATTGAGCAAACTCTGGTCCCGCTCGGCACTGGATTGCCCGGCGACCCCGTGTATGTCCCAGAAGAATTTACGACCCCCAAAGGCTTCAAATTCACCCTCAAGACCCCCGGCAAAGCGCCAGACCAGTACTTCCGCGTCCCGCCTGCCACCGCCGACAAGATCATTGTTGAAGCGGGAGAAAAAGAAGACCTCTTCGGGATCATTGACGTCAAAACCAAAATCCGACAGGGCCTGACGGTTCTGCGCGGTCAGGTACGGGTTGGTTACGGGTATCTGCAACGCCCCACCGATATCATTGTTTGGCGTCCCATCAAACGCAAATGTCTGGAACCCGCCCTGATCAACAAGTTCGGATGCTTTCGTGTTGGCGGCCTGCACATCGGCCTTGAACCTGATGGAGCTGCTGATGTCATATCTCACGGTTGAGCCGAAATTAATGCGCTCAAGGGGGGATGAAATTTGATCGACCTGGCTGAAGAAGTCATACGGTTCCCCTCCTTGCGCGAAAAAGGCGCTCGTACCGGGGATGGGTCGGCCGGGATTATACGGACGAAGATTGCCGTTATCCTCAAAGAGGAGGCCCCCGTTACCTTGAGCGGGCAAAAATAAACGTGATCTGGAAACAACACCGCCGTTTGTAAACAGCTGAACATACGATCCGGCCGATCCGTCCGCATTAAAAAGGCGAAAAACGCCATCCGGCTCCCCGTCGCCGTCAACGTCAATGTCCGTAAACCCCGACGTGCCCGGGGGAACTTCGCTGGTAAAGGGCTCGTTTATGTAGATCTCCGGGCGATCAGTTTGGCGCAGGCCCTCCTGATTGAAGTATTCAGCGGAGAAGGTGACATTAGCCTTGCCGTCGGAAGAATTGGCACCGGTAACAACCTGGTACGATACGCGGTCAGAATCGCCGCGCTCGGTCTGTCCGAACAGGGCAACGGCTTCCAGACCCTCGAAATCATCCTTCATGGTGACATTGATTGTGCCGGCAATGGCATCGGCACCATAAACAGGGGCACCGCCGACACCGATTGTTTCGATGCGATCAACGAGGGCCAGGGGAATGACATTCAGGTCAACGGACAACCCCCCACCGGTAACGTCCGAGGTGACGAAACGGCGACCGTTCACAAGTGTCAGTGTGCGTTGAGGGCCGAGATCCAGAAAATCAACAAAATTGACCCCGATGTTGCCGGCCTGGTCACCGAACGGGTTAACCCCTCCCCCGTAAGCCGGGATCTGCGTCAGAGCGTCGGCAATGTTCGTGAAGGCGGCTTTTTCGATGGTTTCCGGGGCGACAACGGTTGTCGGAAAAATACCTTCCAGGTCGGAACGGCGGATCCGCGAGCCGGTTACAACGATTCGATCCGGTTCCGCTTCAAACCCGTCAATGATCTCCCGGGGTACGGCTTGGGCTTCGGTTCCAGCTTCAGGTGTTTGGGCCCAGGCAACAGGCAACGCCCCCCCCCCGAGGCCCATGACCAGACCGGAAAGGACGGAAGTGTGTAACAGACGTGTTTTATTCAAGACGTGCATTATTTATCCCTTTGTTGTTTCGGGCCCACATGTTCGGGCCCGCGCTCACATCCCGGCCGCAAAGCCCGGGTGATATCTCGCGAGTGCGGTAGCAGCCTTTTTATTTGATTCAAGTCAAAAATTTGGATTTTTTGCCGCATAGGCTAAAATTTTATTCTGTGTGACATTTTCACAGCACCGAACGACCGGCAACACCGCTCCTGACAGAACTCCCTCCGGCAGACTGCGGATGTGATTAACGCCTACGGGACAGGTGTCAAGGCGGACCATGACTCGCTCGGGACGCCGACTTTGCGATCAAAACAGGACGCGCGCCCGAATCGTAAAGCTGCGACCCAAAATTTCAGCCTGACCGAAATTACCGAAAACGCGCCGCAACCCGCGGCCCGGCGTGCGGTCGAAGACATTGTCCACATTCAACTGTATGATGACAGGCTTGTCATAGGCATCCGTAAGGGTTGACAGATCATAGGATATGGAAGCGTTGTGCATGAAGCGCCAGCCGACATCCCTGATGATGGTGTCATTGTCATCGGCAAATGTATTATTGCCGGATGGACTGAACAGGGCTTTGTCCTGCCACAGCACACGCCAGAACGCAAGCAGCCCGTCCTTGCGGTAGGTGAGGTCGGTAGTGCCGGACCATTTCGGATCACCGAAACCGCCGACCGTATTATCCAGCGTTACACCGTCAACGATAATATCACGTTTGATGGCATGGAAAGCATTAGCGCCAATGAGCAGCAAACCCAGATCCCGGTCGCTGTCGCTTCCCAACATATTGAACAGATCAGCCACCTCAAAGGCATAGTCGGCACGAATATCCAGGAATTCGTAAGCTGCATCATCGGCATTGGTCTGACCCGACAGGAAGCTTGTAATCTGACCGGACGCACTACGGGTGAATGCCTGGCAAACCTCCGAGCCCGGGTCATAGACGTCCGCATCGTAACATGCTTCCAGGTTCTGCTCAAGAGAACGCGGGTCGATCAAATCGGCAATCTCGATGTTGATATAGTCCGCAGTGACGGTAAGCCCGGGAATGAATTCGGGCTGGAAAATACCTCCGATCGTCCAGCCGTCGGCCGTTTCGTTCAGGAGGTCAGGATTACCGCCTGACAACCCCCGCGCACTTGCGTTTACAACACTTGATATA
>JACOMS010000117.1 GCA_014324115.1 Hyphomonadaceae bacterium | reverse complement strand
CCATCGCCGGAACTGTTGTGAACCTGAACGTAATTGACCGTCGTACCGCTGCCGACACCGCCAAAGGTCAGACCGGCGCCCAAATCCGCACCGGCGTGGCGCACGGTTACATATTCAAGGGTACCGCTACTGGAATCCCCAATCCCGCCACCGTACTTTGCTTCCGCCCCGGTCACGCCCTCAACGGCGTTTTCGCAGGCGGCTGTTCCGCTGATCGCACCGGGAACCTGACAGCGGTTGATCGGGGCATCACCCAGGATAACGACACCGCCCCATTCACCGGTTGCACTCTCACGCTCACCGGCACCGGCAATATCGTTTTTGCTGGTAAACACGATGGGACGGTCCGGCGTCCCCGCAGCTTCAAGCCGGTGACAGCGGTTGACAACCAGAACGTCAGCGCCCGAATTCCCCACAATCGTCACACCGGGCTCAATGGTCAGCACCACCGGTGCCGCGTCGTCCGGGCAAGGGCCGGGGCCGGTCTGACCTACGTCAAGACGCCCGCTCAACTCATAGGCAACATCCTCCACATAGGGAATCGTTGCCGATTCGGTCAGCACACCCCCGAACTCCGTAAGGTTGCCGAGGGGCCCGGTGCAGAGTGTCTGCCCGCCCAGCGGAGAGTTGGGACTTTCCGTAAAACCGTCGGGGCAGTCTCCCGGTAATGTCGCTGGACTGGAGGCCCCCGTGGGGAAGATGAGAATTGTGAGTGTGGCGGTGCTCTCATTCCCGGCCATATCAGAAGCCGTGGCGGTACACGTCGCCATGGTCTCAACTTCGACCACAGGCGCGGTGTAGGTTTTGGTATCCACATCAAACATACCCTCATCCGTACACACCACCGTGGGGACAACCGTACCATCCACATCATCCGTCGCGGTCAGGGTTGTTGTAGCCTTCACTGTGGAATCTACGCACAGGGTACCACTCAGGGCAGCCCTCCTAGCCAAGGGGCATTCGACCTCTTGTCCCTGGGAGATGCTGAAGGACAGTTGAGGCGGCACGCTGTCTCCGGTAATGGAAACCATGAGTGTGGCCGTGCCCGTATTCCCGGCCGCATCAGAAGCCGTCGCGGTACACGTCGCCGTGGTAACAGCACTGACGACAGGCGCGGTGTAGGTACCGGTATCCACATCAAATGAACCGCCATCCGTACACACCACCGTGGGGACAACCGTACCATCCACATCATCCGTCGCGGTGAGGGTTGATGACCCCGTCTCGCCCGAATCCACCGTCAGCATCGCCGGGCTGAAGGTGATAACCGGCGCTGTTGTTTCCGCGGCAACGGAAATTGTGAGTGTAACCGGTTCCGCTGCATTCCCGGCCGCATCAGAAGCCGTCGCGGTACACGTCGCCGTGGTGGTGTTACTGACGTCAGGTGCGGTGTAGGTGTTGTTGGCAAAGGAACCTTGATCACACGTCACCGTGGGGACAACCGTGCCATCCACATTATCCGTCGCGGTGAGGGTTGACATAGCCGTACCGCCGGAATCCACGGTCAGGCTGGCCGGGCTGAAGGTGATAACCGGCGGTTCTGTTTCCGCGGCAACGGAAATTGCGATTGTGGCAGTGCCCTCATTGTCGGCCGCGTCAGTTGCCGTCGCGGTACACGTCACCCTGATATCAACACTGACCACAGGCGCAGTGTAGGTGTTGTTCGCAAAGGAACCCAGCGTACACACCACCTCGGGGACGGCCATGTCATCCACATTATCCGTCGCGGTGACTGTCAACGCCGCCGTCGCGCCGGAGGCCACGTCAAGGGTATCCGGGCTGAAGGCAACAACCGGCGGTGTCATTTCCCTGGCGATGGAAATTGTGAGTGTGGCGGTGCCCTCATTCCCGGCCATATCAGTTGCCGTGGCGGTACACGTAGCCCTGGTATCCACACTGACGTCAGGCGCAGCATAGGTATTGTCCGCAAAGGAACCCGCATCACATGTCACATCGGGCCCCGTCACAACACCCACATTATCCGTCGCGGTGACGGTTGCCGAAGCCGTTCCGCCCGAAGTTACGGTAATGTCGGCCGGGCTGAAGGTGATAACCGGCGGGGTTGTTTCCGCGGCAATGATAATTGCGAGCGTGGCAGCGGTGCTTTCATTCCCGGCAGTGTCAGTTGCCGTCGCGGTACACGCAGCCGTGGTGGTGTTGCTGACGTCAGGTGCGGTGTACATGTTGTTCGCAAAGGAACCCATCGTACACATCACCACGGGGACGACCATGTTATCCACATCATCCGTCGCGGTGACTGTCACCGGAACCGTCCTGCCGGATTCCACGGCCAATGTCCCTGGACTGAAGCTCACCTCAGGCGCAATGGTCTCCCTGGCGACGGAAATTGTGAGTGTGGCGGTGCCTTCATTGTCAGCAGCGTCAGAGGCCGTGGCGGTACACGTCACCCCGGTGTCCTCATTGACAACAGGCGCGGTGTACATGTTGTTCGCAAAAGAACCCTGATCACATGTCACCTCGGGGACGAGCTCACCATCCACATTATCCGTCGCGGTGACTGTCAACACCGCTGTCGCGCCGGAGGCCACGTCAAGGGTATCCGGGCTGAAGGTGATAACCGGCGGTGCTGTTTCCCTGGCGATGGAAATTGTGACTGTGGCGGTGCCTTCATTCCCGGCCGCATCAGTGGCCATGGCGGTACACGTCGCCATGGTATCTTCACTGACCACAGGCGCGGTATAGGTGTTGTTGGCAAAGGAACCCTGATCACACGTCACACCGGGTCCGCTCGTAACAGCCACATTATCCGTCGCGGTGAGGGTTGATGACCCCGTACCGCCGGAATCTACGACCAATGTCGCCGGAGTGAAAGCGACAACCGGCGGCACTGTATCCGGGGCGGTGATGGAAACCGTGAGCGTGGCCGTGCCCGCATTCCCGGCCATATCAGTTGCCGTCGCGGTACACGTCGCCATGGTATCAGCACTGACAACAGGTGCGGTGTAGGTGTTGTCGGCAAAGGACCCCTGATCACATGTCACATCGGGGACGAGCTCACCATCCACATCATCCGCAGCAGTGAGGGTTGATGACCCCGTACCGCCGGAATCTACGGCCAGTATCGCCGGACCGAAGCTCACCTCAGGCGCAGCCGTATCAGCCG
>JACOMS010000116.1 GCA_014324115.1 Hyphomonadaceae bacterium | reverse complement strand
CGGAACAGCGCGAGATTGCCGGTTGCCTGTCCTCCCTCGACGATTTGATTGAGGCCCGGAAAGGACAGGTCGCCGCCCTGAAACTGCACAAGCGCGGATTGATGCAGAGGCTGTTCCCGGCCCCGGGCGGGACCACCCCGGCCCTGCGCTTTCCCGGGTTCCGGGATGCCCCGCCGTGGGAAGTGAAGCGGCTGGGGGAAGCGGCTTCTGTCAGGTCCGGTTTTGCTTTCAAAAAACAGCATTGGACAGAGACGGGCGTACCCGTTGTGAAAAATACAAACGTCAAGCCCGGTGGTCTTGATATGTCGGGGTGTTCATTCGTTAGCGAAAGCACTGCTTTGAGTGTAGCTGATTTCAGTCTTCAGGAAGGTGACATCCTGATTTCAATGACAGGACATGTGGGCCAACTCGTTGAGGTGAGGTCTAATAACCTCCCGGCGATGTTAAACCAACGGGTTGGCCGCTTCACAATCAAAGATATTAGGCGGCTGGATGGGCGCTTCCTATACTACAGCCTTGCCGAACCCAAATTTCGCAGGAAGCTGGAGGTTCTTGGGTATGGATCAGCGCAAATGAACGTAAGCCCGACGGCAATTCACGGGATTAAAATCCCCCTCCCCTCACTTCCCGAACAGCGCGAGATAGCCGGTTGCCTGTCCTCCCTTGATGATCTGATTGAGGCCCGGAAAGGACAGGTCGCCGCCCTGAAACTGCACAAGCGCGGCCTGATGCAGAGGCTGTTCCCGGCCCCGGGTGCAACCATTTCCCGCCCGCGCGGCACCACCTGACCCGGGACATTGTCCGCCGCAACCTGCTCCAGAAGCAAACCCGTAAAGGCGGCTCTCCACCTGAACAAAATCACAAACAGTCTCGCGGGAAGCGACCGGTTCGGGGGTTCAGAGGAGACACAGGAGTCCGTGCACGGGAAAAGTGGCGGAGACGAAGGGATTCGAACCCTCGATACGCTTTTGGCGTATACTCCCTTAGCAGGGGAGCGCCTTCAACCGCTCGGCCACGTCTCCATTGACGGAGCTAGAGAAAAACGGGAACCTCTGCAAGCCTTTTGCAGAGGAAGCGGCATATATCTTGTGAAGGAAGCGTAAAAACCGGATCGACCGAGTGCGGCTGGAAAAGATGAATGCCGGGCTCACGAGCCCGTCACGGAAATAATTGAGAAATTTTTTGTTCAATTTTGTGATGTTGTGCTTATTGACTTGATAGAGGTACTGCCCTACGCACGGATCAACAACACCCGCCACGCCTCGGACGAAGCTCCGGTTTCGCACTGCGCACCCCGGCGGGTTACTTGCTTCCAGGGCATTGAAATCGCGACGGGGTGCCGCCTGTGAAGTTTACCAAGCCTTCCTTCCCGATCCCGGATCAGATCGACATCCTGAGGAAGCGCGGCATGACTATTGATGATGAACCCCATGCCGGGCACTGTTTACGGTTCATGTCCTACTATCGGTTGCGTGCCTGCTGGCCGCCGTTCGAAGAGCCTCGGCGTAATGTCTGTACTGGACTTCGCCCGCGTTTATGGAAATGAGGTTTGCCACATCAGCAACTATCTGTGTCTTTGGGCCAAGCAATGCAACGTCCGCAACAACCGCATTGAGTGAAATGGTCTCGTGCGCTTTTCTGATGTCAGAAAACATGAAAAACTTGTTGGATACAGAGTTGTGGTGCTCGGTCATATATTCGAAAATGGCCAGGTGTCGGCTTGGAAGGGTAACCACATTGTGAGCTTTCCACGCTGTACTGCGACCTTTGATTTCAGCAGACTTGGCTACACTCTCTTCTCCAAAGACCCTTATGACTCGATCAAATACTTCATCGTTGCTCTCGCGCCGCGATTGTCGAGCCGGGGCGCAGGGGATGGCCTCGCGAGCCGTCCAATTTAACGCATCCCGTGTTGCATTGCCGCGACCTTCGATGTCAGCAGACTCGGCTACGTGCTCTTCCCCGGAGACACTTATGGCTTGATCAAATACTTCGCCGTTCCTGCGCCGCGATTTCTGATCCGAAGCGATGCGGATGGCTTCGTGAGCTGCCTGATTTGACGCATTTGCCACACACACAATCGCTGACTCAAGCCGGGATACCGGGACCCCAAGAGCAACTACCGCATTGCCGTCAAACTCTGTTCCGCATGCCTGCGAGGCGTCGCGCGCGGCTTTGGCATAGTATTCTGTTGCCCCTGTATACTCAGCCTCAACAAGACCAAACCCCATGTCCGAAACCCGGCATGTGTCCTTGTTTGTTTCCACCTCGACGGAGCAATTTGCTCCACTCGGATACATAACAGGCATCCTTACCAAAGCACGCCCGTCCATCACGTCAACAGACGCAATCCGGTGAAGCGCCTGCTCCACAAGCGCGCAATCTGTCGCGTTTCCAGCCATCGAACCAGAAGTTTGAGGCATGAAACTCATGTATCCACGATCTCCCGTATTGCTGGCCATTACAACAGTACTCCTCAGCTGTGAGGGGCCGGGATATCCGGGCCATTCCTTATACGGGTTTTATCACAAACAAACACAAGTCCGCTAGCAAAATCTTAAGGCGGGTTTGTGACCAACCGGGCCTGCTCACAGGAATTTTCCCGAAGCATACCGTCCTTGGTCAGGCTGTCATGGAACAAATGCTCATGGGTTTCTCCTGCGGGGATAAAAAGACCGTTTATATCCTCTCCTCCATACAGCTTATTCGTGTGGGCCCGAAGCGGTGACATGTCAAGACGATAGAGCGGTATATGTTTTCTGGCCTTTCTCGGGTGGTTGCACTCCAGCTGAAATGACATACGATACGACGATCCCGGGTAGACGTTTATTCGAAACCAGACATCTGCGGGTATTGAATCACCCAGCGCCACCCTGCACCTTAAAATCTTTCGTGAACTGTGGGAGCTTTCAACGGATATCCACTCTAGCGGCGACAAAAGTGTTTTCTCACTCCGGAAAATTTTATCAGCCGAATCGAAGGGCATTGGCACCCCTTGACCTAAGCGCAAACCTCGGCGGAGGGCGAGTCAAAATAGCCACAACACAACGTAGCAGGAGCGGCGGGGTTGATGTAGGCTCGCTTTTTCGAAAGTCCCCGAATAAAGGGCACCGGGGAGGAAAAGGCATGGTCAATGAACGCTGTTGAGATCGAGGAGGCCGTATCGAACCTGGCCGCGCAGCCCTTTGATGCCGGGGAGTTCCCGTTTGCCCTTCTGGAGGCCTTCG
>JACOMS010000115.1 GCA_014324115.1 Hyphomonadaceae bacterium | reverse complement strand
AAACGAGCGCCACAAAGGGCGTGCAACCAGTCCCCTGACTGAAATTACTCAAACATCAACGATACTAACTCAAAATCAATCGTTGATGGAGGTGTCCAGTTATGTCGCGCGCGACACCTCCAGACAACCGACCGGATGGGATTCCGAATCACAGAGTTTGTGAATGATTTTTATTTTGGCCAAAGGCTCGGCAGGCGGCGAAACATGGCGGACATGGGCGCGAAGATGAAGTGCATCAAATGTAGCAATTACCCCGGCATATTGATCAGAAAATTCAGGGACCCTCTCGGCTGTAGAGCCACCCCCAATTTCGCAAAAAGGACCGGCGTCTCCTCGTTGTCACCTTCCAATCCATTGAGCAGCGCCTGGTCAAAATCAGGGACGATATAAATCACACAGGACGATAACATGGGCGAAAGGACCTACGCTCCGATATGGCGGGAAACATCATTTTTGAGCAGGCTGCACGCGGCGCGGTGGGCTTTGACATATGCGCTGTCAATCATCAAAACTTCCGGGGGCCCTTTGGCACTTAAATGGCTCAATATCTCGTCAAAAATGTCCTTCTCGCTCCAGCGTTTGAACCGATTATACAAGGGGTTGCAAGGCCCGTTAATCCGAAGGTGCATGTCACATCCCGCCAGCGCAGACCGTTTTTAACGACATAAATAATGCCTGAAATCACTTCGCATCCATACGCACCACACTGCGCGGCAGAGGGAAAAACGGCTCAATCCGGGCGAGCTGCCGTTCTGACAACACAAATACATCACGCATCGCAAAATCCCCTTTGCAACGCATGAATTACATATCATAACACAGAAAATCCATTAGATTAACCGGTCCTGACCCTGACAGCCGAAATGATTGTCTTGCTGTTTATTATCGCATTATCCCTGCCTTTGGGGTATGGGACCGGCTCAGTCTTCGCCGAGGGAAAGACACATCCATGCATATTGTCGAAGAGATAATCGCAGAGCGGGCAGGCAAGCTGATGTCACGCAAACGCCTGTTCAAACTCATAAAGCCGATACTGTATCGAACGCTGGCCTATGATGCGGCTGTATTTCTCGCCGATGCCGTAGCCTACAAAACAGGATATGAAGCCTTTGAATTTATTACGGACCACATCAATCCGCAGGTTTCTTTAAAATGCTTGAAAAACCTGCCCGGGTCCGGCCGTTGTATTATCGTCGCCAATCACCCGACCGGGCTGGCTGACGGAATTTACGTACATCAGGCCATACGCGACCGCCGTCCGGATCATATCTTTTTTGCAAATGCAGACGTGCTGCGGGTTGTCCCGAATTGCCGGGACATCATCATTCCGGTGGAATGGGACAAGGAAAAGCGCTCCTTCAGCAAAACCCGCGAAACCCTCACCGGATGCCGAAAGGCGCTGGAAGGAGAAAAATGTATTGTTATTTGTCCATCTGGACGCCTTTCCCATATGACTTGGCGCGGCCTGCAGGAAAGACCCTGGGAGTCCTCTGCGGCCAAGCTGGCAAAGAAATACAACGCGCCGGTTGTTCCCCTGCGCATTGAGGCGCGTAATTCCTGGATTTTCTATGTGCTCTCCCAACTTAATACGGAGCTTCGTGACGTTGCGCTGGTTAAGGAACTGCTGAATAAAAGAGGACAGATTTTCCGGCTCACTTTCGGGCGTCCTGTGGATCCGGCTACGTTGCCCAAAGACGGCAACGAGTCGACGAAAATTATCCGGCGGATTGTGGAGACCCTTTAGACCGCCACTTTCCCCGCAATGTGGGGGTGGGCCGCATAATCCCTGATTTCGATATCCTCATATTTGAAGTCAAAAATTGATCTTACATCGGGATTAAGCCGGAGTTTCGGGAGCGGCCTGGTCGCGCGGCTTAACTGTTCACGCACTTGCCGGAAGTGGTTGAAATAAATATGCGCGTCGCCAAGGGCATGGACAAAATCCCCGACCTCCAGATCACACACCTGCGCCACCATGTGGGTCAGCAAGGCGTAGGAAGCGATATTGAACGGCAGGCCCAGGAAAATATCGGCACTGCGCTGGTAAAGCTGGCATGACAGCTTGCCGTCAGCCACATGAAACTGAAACAGACAATGACAGGGCGGCAGTGCCACACTATCGACATCCACCGGATTCCAGGCCGACACAACATGCCGCCTTGAATCAGGATCGGTTTTAATGCTGTCCACGACTCTGGCAAGCTGATCTACAGCATTGCCGTCCGGCCCTTCCCAATTGCGCCATTGCTTGCCGTATACGGGACCCAGATCGCCGTCCCCGTCCGCCCATTCATCCCAGATATGGACGCCATTATCGTTGAGGTATTTGATGTTGGTCTTGCCGGAGAGAAACCATAAAAGCTCATGCACGATGGAGCGGAAGTGCAGCTTTTTGGTCGTGACCAAGGGAAACCCGTCCGGAAGACAAAAGCGCATCTGGTAACCGAATACGCCTCGCGCCCCTGTGCCTGTGCGATCCATGCGGTCAACACCAGTGTCCATGACATGTCGCATGAGGTCAAGATACTGACGCATGAGAGCTGTTTATACGATTGGACATCCCCATCAACATTTGATTTTGAGTCGGTTTCGAGTGATTTATTGTGAGCCCTGTGTGGCACCCGTTTTGGGGCGCTCTGGAGGCACTCTGGGCCGATAAGCCGGATTTCAGGCGCACTTCATCCGCTGTGTTTCGTGGTAAATCAGGCGGCATATGTTACAGGCAATGTTGGCCATGGTGATTTTGATTGTGGCGCGGGTCAGACCAATGGTCCTGGCCCTCTTCACCCGCGCGGTGTTTCTGGTAGGCGAAGGAATGTTCGACCAAGGCCCTGACTTTTGATCTTGCGCTATTGGCGCACTTGACATGGGTCGGCATGGGCCGCCCCTTTGGTTTTCTGCAATGAAAATATGGCTGGCAAACCCATGGCGACAGGTACTCCGGTAGCGGGTTGTTCTATCTCCGGGCCCGTTGACATTATCCCCGGCAGCGGAACAGGCTGTGATTAGCGATGACCTTCGCCAAGCCTGCCTTGATTGCCTGAAAATTGACAGAGCCATTCTCGCCGCCCATGCGCAGAATTATGCCTGAAGTGCAGTGGCAGATGTCTTTTATTCCCACCTGACCCCGGAATATGAGCCCGCAGCCCGAAAACGCTGGCGGCCGATATGGGCAGACCAACAACTTTTCCATAAAATCAGCCCAAACTCCGCCGCCGGTCCGGACAGCGGCGACAGTTATCCACATTCCGGATAAAACATCACGGCCCGGCCTCCACTGCCTGTTCGGCCTTGCGCAGGCGGATTTCACCGGACATGAGTCTGGGCAGCAGCAGGTCGCGGATGGCGGCAAGGGTCTCTATCTCTTTGAGGTTTACCGCTCTGCGCTTCCAAAACGGTCCAGCTATTTTATCAAAAGCCG
>JACOMS010000114.1 GCA_014324115.1 Hyphomonadaceae bacterium | reverse complement strand
TTCCAGCCAACACGCCGCCAATCAATCAAGGCCCCAACCTTGCGCAGCACATTGTCCGACGCAACGCGCTCCGAGAGCAAACCCATAAAAAAGTCCATGCAAACCTCCAATCAAATGCTATTTTGAAGCCAATCATACCTCATTAAACAACAACACAGTATCATCAACACTCGCGATTTTGCAACAGTCTTGATATGGCAGACTCCTGAAAATCTGCATGACAGTACAGTCTGGCAGAACAGGGTTAATGTTGCCCTAAAGAACAGGATTGAAATAATTAATCCACAACAAGCCACCGCTCAGGCTTTGTATAGGCACAGTCTGTGCTAAAAGGGATTATGGTACCTGCCGAAAGTCCCGTAAACGATCACGACCCCGATACGACGCCGCACAATATTCAGGCCGAGCAGGCGCTGCTGGGCGCTCTGCTCTATGATAATGAAATTTTTCACCACGTCAGTAATTTCATAGATGGAAAACATTTCTATAATCCTGTCCACCGCCGAATTTTTGAAACCGCGGCAAGGCTGATTGAGGCGGGGAGGCTGGCCGATGCGATTGTGCTCAAAGACCGTTTCGCCCAAGACAAAACACTCGTTGATATCGGCGGCGAGCAATATC
This sequence comes from Hyphomonadaceae bacterium, assembly GCA_014324115.1. GTDB lineage: Bacteria > Pseudomonadota > Alphaproteobacteria > Caulobacterales > Maricaulaceae > JACOMS01. The sequence goes on along the minus strand of JACOMS010000114.1, from coordinate 3,181 downwards.
TCGCCGAGCTCCTGCTGCATGCGCCATCCGGAGCGGGTGCGACAGAATATGCAAGGCTTATCTTTGATATGGCCGTCCGGCGCGAATTAATCCGCTTGGGCGGCAATATCACTAAAGCCGCATCAGATATCGACAATGATAACGATGCACTTCGGCAAATCACGGATGCCGAGGCACAGCTTTACAATTTGGCCGAAGTAGGCGCCACGCAGGGCGGTTTTGAAACCTTCAACCAAGCTATGATTAAGTCCATTGAGATGGTGACCGCGGCCTATTCACGTGACGGCGGCTTGTCAGGTATCGCGACTGGACTCATTGACCTTGATAAAAAGTTAGGCGGTTTTCACAGATCCGATCTGATAATTATCGCCGGACGACCCTCTATGGGAAAAACAGCGCTGGCGACGAATATAGCCTACCATTGTGCCCGGAATTTCAAGGCGCGGGAAACAGAAACAGGTATATCAAAGGCAGTCAACGGTGCCCGCGTCGGTTTTTTCAGTCTCGAAATGTCGTCGGAGCAGCTTGCAACACGTATTGTAGCGGAGCAGTCCGGCGTGCCGTCCCACAAACTTCGACGCGGGGAAATCGACGCCAGAGATTATGAGCTCATTCGGGATATTGCCGATGAAATCAGTCACATTCCCTTCCATATTGACGACACGGGCAATATCTCGATCGGACAATTAGCGGCGCGGGCAAGACGCCTTAAACGCATGGCCGGACTTGACATGATTGTTGTGGATTATCTCCAGCTTCTGACAGGTGGCAGGTCCGTCAAGGCATCTGACAATCGCGTGCATGAGATCAGTGTGATCACCCAAGGCCTCAAAGCGCTCGCAAAGGAGCTCGACATTCCCGTTCTCGCGCTCGCTCAGCTATCACGTCAGGTTGAGCAGCGCGAAAACAAACGGCCACAACTGGCCGACCTACGCGAGTCCGGCTCTATCGAACAGGACGCCGATGTGGTCATGTTTGTCTTCCGTGAGGAATATTACAAGGCCAGAAACGAACCAGGCGCAGGCACGCCCGAACACGAAAACTGGCAGGAAGATATGGACCGTCTGCACGGGAAGGCCGAAGTCATCGTTGGCAAACAGAGGCACGGCCCGATCGGCACGATCAATCTGTCATTTGATGCCAACCTGACCAAGTTTAGTAATCTGGTGCAGGATGATCGCTACGATAATGTTCCTCGCTGACCGCGCATCGCCCCCCGACCCAAACTTCACAGCCCGTCGAAGAAAGTACTGCCGGGGCAGTCACTCTACAGAAACAACGTGCTGCGATCGTGGGACGAGTGGACATGAGGATAACGTCCTCACGGCCAGGACCCTGACCTGCGAAGTGTTGGTTCGGATCGGATCATGGTGTCGGCGCCGGTACGTCTCATGACCTCAAGATCATACCCTTCAGGTTTTAGCCACATCATATCCCGTTCGAAATCAATATAAACACTCGTGCTGCTAAACAGGTTACCGCCTGCAATCGCAAAGGGCTGATCCCCAATGCCCAGAATATTGAGATCGTTCAAATCCATCAGATAAAAGCGGCGTTGTTCCCAATGTTTCTGTCCGCTACGGAATTTCCGCACCGTTAAAAAACTGACGGGATCAAAGTCGCCTACTGCGCCTTGAATGGTCCAAGCCTCGTAAAGTCGCCTGTGCGCATTCTTGATCACGGGATTGCTGATGGTTTCCCACCTCACAACATTGATTTCTGATCCCGTATCAAGCAGGGCCGTGACCCGGCTGTTACCAATGCGAAGTTCCATAAAATGCAAACCCCGATCATCGGGTGAAAACGGATTACGAGTCAATGGAATCACCCGCCAGCTGTTTGGAATTTTAACATTTTCAACGTCCACGGGAATCAAATTGATGCGTTTTTCTGCTGCGTCGGCGTGAATACGGTAAAAGCTCAAGAGGTCCATACCGATAAGTCCGACAGGTTCAAGAATCTGTTCTTCTTTGTGTTCGCGTCCCTTCAGGACAACCAACTCGTGATCCGTGAAATTCCTGTTGCCGAATTGGAGTGATGATATGCGGGTCGTCCGTTTTTTATCCCGCCCCGTCATGCCGTAAACATTGACCGAACGTGTCCCGGACTGACCCAGACTAAAATCATCCAGAAAATTGTCAAAAATCGCCGAGCGTGTGGCACCCGTATCAACAATAAACGGCAGGGGACCGGATCCGTTGATCCGTGCCTCCAGGACCCAGATCCCGTTGCCATAAATTCTGTAGGGGAATGAAAGAACGGATGGCTGGCCGGATACTTCCTTCAAGGTTAATCCTTTACGGGGGTGGGTAGATGTTACGCATGCCGATAATGCCAGCACGAACAGAAACCGCACAGCATGTTTGACCACATACTCCATAGTGCAAAATATATGTGTATCATCTGGAATTGGAAATGATGGTCCGGAGTGGAATCTGCGAGAATGGCCAGAGGGTCTGTAAGCCGGGTTCTGTCCTGCAAAGCAGGGGCAATCATTCATCTGGGCGCGGCATTGCTGACACGCTAGTGCGACCGACCCGGACAACAGTGTCAAGACACACGATGTGTTGTCCCTATTTGGTCTTGCTCCGGATGGGGTTTACCAAGCCCGCTTGGTTGCCCTCACGTCGGTGCGCTCTTACCGCACCCTTTCATCCTTGCCTGTAAAGGCGGTTTACTTTCTGTGGCACTGTCCCTCGACTCACGTCGGCCGGGTGTTACCCGGCATCCCGTCTTGATGGAGCCCGGACTTTCCTCTGGTACTCAGTGATCGCCCGACCCTCTGACCGGGTGTCCCATATATGAAATTCGAGCACATGACAAGACGCTCTAGGGTCAGGACCCATTAAATCTAGTATATGACGATGGCCGCGATGAGGACAGCAGCGAGAAAAGTGTGCGCACATCTGTCATAACGGGTTGCAACTCTGCGCCAATCCTTGAGCATTGCGAACACATTTTCGACCTTATGTCGTTGTTTATATGTTGTTTTACAGAACTGTGCGGGCGAGCGTCGCCCTTGTCGGGGCGGGATACAGGGTGTGATACCTTTAGCCATCAGGGCCTTCCGGTATTCATCACTGTCATAACCTTTATCGGCGATCACGACGACATCCTGAGTTTGGAGCAGTCCCTCATAGAGGATTTTGGCACCAGTATGGTCACTGACCTGCCCCGCCGT
>JACOMS010000113.1 GCA_014324115.1 Hyphomonadaceae bacterium | reverse complement strand
TCGCAACCAAAATTACCTTCATCAATGAAATGGCGGATTTATGCGAGAGCGTCGGCGGTAATGTGCAGGAAGTCGCGCGGGGTATCGGGCTGGACGAGCGGATCGGCCCGAAATTCCTCCATGCCGGACCGGGCTATGGCGGGTCATGTTTTCCCAAAGATACGCTCGCGCTCGTGCGGACAGCCGATGAAGCGGACGTCAACCTGTCCATTGTCAAAGCGGTGATTGATGCCAATGACCGCCGTAAACTGCGCATGGCCGGGAAAGTCTCCGACGCGCTCGGCGATGTGAACGGCAAACATATCGCCGTGCTGGGCCTTGCCTTCAAACCCGATACAGATGATATGCGGGCCGCGCCGAGTTTAACAATTATTCCGCAGCTCCAGAAAAAAGGTGCGACCATATCCGCCTTTGACCCGGAGTCGATGGAAGAGGCCAGACATCAGCTTGAGGGTATCACTTACACAAACAATCCTTACGACTGCGTCAAGGATGCGGATGCGGTCGTTATCGTTACAGAGTGGGACCAGTTCCGGGCGCTTGATCTTGACCGGATCAAATCCCGGATGAGATCCCCCATTGTCGTTGATCTGCGCAACATTTACAACCCGGAGGACACCCGTTCACTTGGTTTCAAGTATGTGAGCGTCGGTCGCACGTAAAACATTCGCTTTCGACGAGCCTGGCGTCGGAGAGGCCGGGTATGTGGTCACCCACCTGATTATTTGTCCAAAACATATCCGGTTATTTCACCCGTCGTCATGACCGTTGCAGTTCAGCTTCCCGCCCGTCACGCCGCCGCCTGTCCGGGGCGGGATGCGGACTAGCCCTGCCATTGCGGACTAACCCTGCCATTGCGGATTACCCGAACAAAACCGGGAACTACAGGTAGACACAAAGGGGCGTTTCCGGTTTATTGCCGGGGTGGAGATATTTTTTCAGCAATGGGCCTCCGATCCGTTCCAGGTGATTGCAACAGGGATTATCCTGATCATCTTCGTCTGCGCTGTTTTCGGGGTGAGAAAAAAGGAGGGATGGCTCGCCCCGCTTGCCGCAATAGCGCCCAATATCCTGGTGTCCGTAGGTATATTTTTCACTTTTCTGGGGATATTCATATCTCTCCGGAATTTCGATATCCGTGCAATTGACAACTCCATTCCCAGGCTACTGGATGGACTGAAACTCGCCTTTCTGTCGTCTGTTGTCGGTCTTGGTTCCTCGGTAGTTTTTCGTTTCATTCAGGCTTGCGTGAATCGTGCGCAAAGCGCAGGTGAAATCGGCGCAGCGCATATCAATGAGCAATTAAGGCAGTTAAATGCCAATACCCTCGCAGTCAGGGACGCTCTTGTGGGTGAGGGTGAGGCAAGTCTCTCCACCCAGTTTGCAAAATTAAGGAATGACTTCCGGGACTTCGCCGACAGGATGAAAGAGGACGGAACCCAAGCCCTGATTAAGGCGCTGGAGGAAGTGATCAAAGATTTTAACGAGAAAATATCGGAGCAGTTCGGCGAGAACTTCAAGCAGCTGAATGAGGCGGTCGGTGCGCTTCTGGAATGGCAGAAAGAGTACAGGGCGCAAGTTGAGGCACTGACACAGGCGTTCAAAGAGACGCAGACCGGTATTGAAAAAATAGAACAAACAGTCGCAAAAATTCCTGATCACATGCAATCAATCGAGAGTGCATTTACGGCAACAGAGACTCGAATCGAGCAGCTCTACGAGGGTATCGGTTCACTGTCCGACATGCGAAAAAGTGCGGAAAATGCCGTGCCTGAACTTCAGAAATCCATAGAGAGCATGACCGCGGGCCTGCGTGATATTCAATCGCGGATTGAACAGTCCGTTGCCGACAATGTCGAAGCGATGAACCAGGGCCTGCAAAAACTTGATCAAGGTACGCAGCAGCAAATCCAGCGTGTGATGGACAGGATGGGTAACAACCTGATCTCCATTACGGAGAAATTTGTTACGACCTACGAGGAGAACGCCCGAAAAATAGCCGAACTCACCAAATTGATTAACCAAAAGGATGTGACTCCATTCTAGCGGAAACCTGGCCTCCATCACCGACAGACTGAGGGTTCAACTAACCGATGGCTGAATTATGACTGATTTCCTGAAAACCGCATCACGGGGTGAAGAGCAGTGGATATCCGTTTCTGACATGATGGCGGGGCTGATGATGATATTTCTATTCATATCCATCATCTACATGCGGGATGTGAAACGGGAGCGTGACCGTATTGACAAGTATTTCACCAATGTTGACGATGTGAGTGATGAAATTTGCGATGACCTGAAACAGGAGTTTAAAGATGACGCAGAAAATTGGGACATATCGATTTGTGAGAGCGGTCTGCTGATATCATTTGACAGCGATTCCAGCTTTGAACTCAACAGCGCCGAACTGTCGGAGGCATTCAGATTTACCCTGGAGGACTTTTTCCCTCGCCTGATGACAGTCGTATACGAGTACAAAGACGATATTAGCGAACTTCGTATCGAGGGTCATACGGACAGTTCGGTGCGTCGTTCCGACACTGAGCTGAGCGGATATTTATACAACACAAAACTGTCCCAGGAACGCTCCAGAAACGTCATGGATTTCTCTTTGAACCTGGAGCGGCTGAAACAGGAGTATCTGGATTGGTCCTACACCCATGTAACGGCTCACGGCATGTCTTCCAGTAACAAGGTGTTTACCCGGACAGGGGCCGAGGATCATGCCGCCTCAAGAAGAGTCGAATTCCGGCTGCGTACAACGGCAGAAGAAGATCTGCTCAATTTGGTTCCGGAGATAGTGGAACTTCGTGACTGACTGGCTTGAGAGACTTGAAGCGCTCAGAGAGCGCGTGGGAGGCACTGAAAAATCCCTGTCAATCGGTGAATCCATAGCACCTTTTATCCCTATCGAGGTGGAACTGAAAACTACGGGGGTCGGGGTCACGCTGGAAGACATTCAGCGTGTAGGTCCATACATCACATACCGCGGTGAACACCTGGCAATTCTTTACATCCTGAACTCCAACGCCTCATCTTCCGATCTTGAGAGCAATGATCCTGCAAAACGCACGCCTAGATTCCACCTGACGTGGTGTGAAGCATTGGAAGGTATGATGCAAAAGGAACGGTTTGACCGTTACGTTTTATCGCGTTCAGAGAGCAATCTGTTTCGTGTTGAATCGGAGCAGGGGGACATGCTGGAAGATATCAGGCTGTTCCCGTGCCAGTATTGTCTGGTAAACCTCCAATATAGAGGATTCCGTTACAAACAGCCATATCTTCATAAGGAAGATCAGGTCAGGGGTTTTAATGTCAAAACCTTCCTTGAGGAAAACGACGGCAACCTCCCTGTAATGAAGCACCTGCCGAAGACCCTGGCCGAAAGTGCGACAGCAGGGGATTACACGAAAGACTTTCCGGAAATCTCGCGCCGCCTGCGGGAGTATCACAACTGGACCTGTGAAGAATGCGGCATAGATATGACCGGCAAAAAAGAAGGTCTCCATACCCATCATGTGAACGGGGTTAAATCCGACAACAGCAGAAGGAATCTGCGTGTACTTTGTGCCTTGTGTCACCGGAATGTTGACCAGTACCATAAACACATGCGCATAAAACCTGACATTTTGCGGTACATTCAATTGAAAAACGGCGGTATCGGATACATGTCCCGTCCCGGATGATTGCATAGACCCTCGCCGATCGGCGTTTTTTATGGCAGGATCTGTTATGACAGACGCGAGCGACAGGAGACAAACATGCTGATCAAACTTTATAGCCAGGCAACGACGACACCAAAGGTGCGGGCGGCCATTCAGGCAAGCCCCGAGTAAAAGGCATAGGAAGCCCGCCCGGGTTCTGGCAGAGCACCACGGCACCACAGAACAGACCGTCCGGAAGTGGCGAAAG
>JACOMS010000112.1 GCA_014324115.1 Hyphomonadaceae bacterium | reverse complement strand
GCCGCTAAAACGCCCCAAAACGGGCGCCACAAAGGGCGTGCAACCAAACCCCTGACTGAAATTACTCAAACATCAACGATATTAACTCAAAATCAATCGTTGATGGAGGTGTCCAGCTGTCTTGATCAAGGTTGCCCCTTGGCGTATCAGGCGATTTGCAGCCTTTTCTGCGCGGGTCGAGCGGTGAGCACGGCATTGGGGGTGCCCGCTACATCGCGCGGGGGAAAGTCGAGGCGGAGTCGGCATTCAAAGCAGTGGCGATGAACCTGCTCAAGACGGCCAGTCGCATCGACCTGGTGGCTGCCTGAGGGGGAGTCCGTCCAAAACGGCTCAAAACTGCAGGTGTCAGACCGGAATGTGCGCTCATCAGCGCCAAACACCCGCTCGCCGGCCCCGGAAACGACGCAACCCCCAAAATCCCGGCGAATCGGAATAAATTCGCCACAGTTTTCAAGATCAAGAGTCAGGGCCTGTGTCGAACATCCATTCGCCGATCAGAAACACCGCATGGGCCTGACGATCAGGACCATGGGTCTGGCCCGCGCCACAATCAAAATCGCCATGTCCAACATTGCCCATAACCTACGACGCCTGATTTGCCACAAAACACAGCGGGGGAAGTGCGCCTGAAATCCGGATCATCGGAGCAGGATTGTAGTGACTTTTTGCGCGAAGAGCTGGTTAAAGGCATTTGGGGTAATAATGTTTTTGTTTTGACATCGGCGATTACCTCCAGAGCGCATGGTCTCACGTATAAATCCCAACCGGAACATCCCTCGTCAGGCTAAGGATGAATTTGAAGAATTACAACCTCACCCGCCGCAGGGTCAGGTTGATTCGTCCGCCTTTCGGCACGAGCGTACTTTCACCAAAGAAGACTTTTGAGACTGAATGGTAACAATGACGACTCTCCCCTGCCATTACGACAACATCTCCGGAAAACAGTCTGATTCCTTTCGTGGAGCCGCGACGTTTCTTGCCGCCCATGCGGAAAATAGCCGAATCGCCCAGGGAGACAGACACAACGGGCGCACCAACGGCTTGTTCATCGTTGTCAAGATGTGCGCCCATTTTCGATCCTTCCCGGTACCAGTTAATCAGACACGCCTCAGGCAGATCGGGATAGTCCGTTACATCGCACCAGAGGGTCTTGAGCACATCCGGCATAGGATGCCAGGACCGTCCATTGACCGGATGCATCGACTCATATCGATAGCCGCGCTCTTTATCCGTCACCCAGCCCAGTTCGCCAAAATTGCTCGCGACGACGGACAAGGGTCTCCCCGTGCGCGGCATTTGTGGCGTAAAGAAAGGCGCCTGTTTGACACCCTCGCGAACAGCTTCAATTAATTGCGCCTGCCGCGCGGCATCAAAGTAAAACGGAAGGTGAGCAAAGCCCCGGGGGAAATTCTTTGCGGTTTGCAGCACACTATTTCCTCAACCGTTTCACAATGCCGTCAAGTTGGTCTTCGGATTTGTAGCGGATGCGCAGCTCGCCGCCCGGGCCTTTGTGTTTGAGGTCAACATCCAAGCCAAGCGCGTCCACGAGTTCTGCCTCAAGTCGCCTGTCATCGGCACTCTTCCGTGCCTTGACCGCATCGCTGCCTGTTATTGCCGTCCTAATTTTGCGCACCCACCGCTCGGCCTCGCGCACAGACAGCTCCTTGTCAATAATTGTATCTGCCAGACTTGCCGGATCGGGGGCGGCGATGATGGCGCGGGCGTGACCCATGGAAATTTTGCCTTTTGATAAATAGGTTTGCACCCTGTCGGGCAAATTCAGAAGTCGGAGCATATTGGCGATATAGGACCGGGATTTGCCCACGGCATCCGCAATATCAGCCTGCGTGCGGTCAAACCGGGTCATGAGTGTACGATAGGCTTCGGCCTCCTCCATCGGATTGAGATCTGTGCGCTGAACATTTTCAACAACCCCAATCTCAAGTGCCTCCTGATCCGTGATATTGCGAATGAAAACCGGCATGGTGTCGAGCCCGGCTCCCATCGCCGCCTGCCAGCGGCGCTCTCCCGCGATTATCTGGTAGACGGGCTTGCCGAAAACCGGGATTTTTTTCTGTCGGCTGACACTTTCAGGCAGTGGGCGAACGAGGATCGGTTGCAGGACGCCTTTATCGCGGATTGATTCAGAGAGTTCGGCCAGACGTTCTTTATCAAAATCGCGACGGGGTTGATCCGGATTTCGCACCAGCTGGTCCACGGTGACGGTATGGATACCCAGCGAGTCCTTTGCAGGCGTAACCGCCGACACCGCCAAGGAGTCATTCCCAAAACCGCCAAGACCGGCATCGCTCATCAGAGCTGAAAGCCCCCGTCCCAGCCCCCGTTCGTTTTGTTTGTTTTTATCTGCCATCGTTCGGCCCTGAGCCTGTTTCATCTCTTATGACGGGATAAGAGCTCATCAGCAAGTGCGACATAGGCTTTGGCCCCGCTGCAGTGCGGGTCATACATCATGGCAGGTTTGCCAAATGACGGGGCTTCAGCAATCCGCACATTGCGCGGAATCATTGTGTTGAACACGGCGCGGCCCAGATGTTTGCGCACATCGGAAGCAACCTGCCCTGACAGGCGATTACGACTGTCATACATTGTCAGCATGACCCCTTCGATAGCGAGGTTGGGATTGATGGAATCCTTCGCTATTTCCACGGTCTTCAGGAGTTGCGAAAGACCTTCAAGCGCATAGAACTCGCACTGTAAAGGCACAAGCGCAGAGTTGGCCACGGCCAAGGCATTGACAGTAAGCAAGCCGAGCGCGGGTGGGCAGTCAATAAAAACATAGTCATAGTCATGATTGAGTTTATCCACAGCGGACTTGAGTCGCGTGGTGCGTCCCGATGCCTTGCCTATTTCCAGCTCAGCTGCGGATAGATCAATATGTGAAGGCACAATGAAGAGGCCCGGAACTGATGTCGGTTGGATAGCCTCGCGCATACACGTACCTTCGACAAGCACATCATAGATGGATGTACCGCGATGCTTGCGGCTGATGGCAAGACCCGTGGAAGCGTTGCCCTGCGGGTCCATGTCAATCACCAGAACGGATTGCCCTTTTAAGCACAGTGCCGCCGCCAGATTGATCGTCGTCGTGGTTTTACCGACGCCACCCTTCTGATTGACAATGGCAATGGTGCGGGATGTATTGGCCATAGTTAAAATTGATTGGTACTGTTCGCCTGTTAATGTCTTGAGCACAAGAGCGCCAGTCTCTGATAGCGCAGGACTCAACATCTGTTTACATGAACTGCTCCACCCCGAACGAAAGACCGTTATGTTCCGTCTGTTAATTTTATTTTTTGTGTATTTTGCCTGTCTCTGCACTCCAATACACGCACCGGCAAAAGAGCCTGCGCCCAACCTGTTCGACGGAAAATGGATAAATGATCGCGGTTCGATCATTGTGATCGAACAGACGGGTGAACGTCTGTCTGGCTACTACCAAACCGCGATTGGCAGACCGGACGAGTCCGAGACCTTCCCTCTCACCGGATGGACACAGGGTGACATGATCAGTTTTTCCGTCAACTTCAAAGGCTATGGTTCCATCACCGCGTGGAACGGTCAGTTATCCAAAGACGAAAGCGGGCCGTATATCCGCACACTCTGGCACCTGTCGCGGAATGTGGATGATGAGGACGAGTCGAAAGACATGTGGTCGTCTGTGATAGCAGGGGCGAGTGAATTTCGCCGGGCAAAACAAGAAAAAGAATCACAATAGGTTGGACACCTCCATTAACGGTTGATTTTGAGGTACTTCAGTCAGGAGTCTGGTTGCATGCCCTGTGTGGCGCCCGTTTTGGGGCGTTCCGGAGGCGTTTTGGGCTGATAATCCGGATTTCAGGCACACTTCACCCGCTGTGTTTCGTGGTAAATCAGGCGTTGTAGGTTGTAGGCCATGTTGGCCATGCCGATTTTGATTGTGGCGCGGGCCAAGCCAATGGTCCTGACTTTCAGACCCATGCGGTGTTTCTGATCGGCGAAGGGATGTTCGACA
>JACOMS010000111.1 GCA_014324115.1 Hyphomonadaceae bacterium | reverse complement strand
AATAATGCCCGAAATCACCTTGCAGTCATCCACACGCCCCACACCACGGGGCAGAGGGAAAAACGGTTCAATCCGGGCAAGCCCCTCTTCTGATAACATGAACATATCACCCATCGCAAAATCTCCTTTGCAACACATGAATCACATATCACAGTATAAGGGAACCCATTAAGTTAATAGGTCCTGACCCCGGCTGATAGAAAAAGAAAAGATACGCAGCCCTTTGTTATGAAATATTTGAAAAAGAGTGCGCTTGGCGCTTTTATCACGGTCATGCCCGGTAAAAACACAGACAATGCTGTCAATGGATGGCTGGTTCTCGACAAGCCTCCGGGTGTAACCAGCACACAATCCGTCGGGAGGGTGCGTCGTATATTCAACGCGCAAAAAGCGGGGCATGGCGGAACCCTGGATCCACTCGCGAGCGGGGTCTTGCCTGTTGCCTTGGGTGAAGCGACCAAGACGGTGCCCTTTATCATGGATGCGCCCAAATCTTATACCTTCACCCTGACTTGGGGGGAAGATAGGGATACGCTGGACGCTGAAGGTGAGGTGATCGCCACCTCCGCTGTACGACCTCTTCGGCGTGATGTTGAGGTGGCTCTAGGCCGATTTATTGGCTATATTGATCAAATCCCGCCGAAATATTCTGCTGTCAGAATCGACGGACATCGGGCCTATGACTTGGCGCGGGCGGGCAAGCCGGCCGCGACCAAATCGCGCACCATCCATATCAAGAGTCTTGAGGTTACCCATTGGGCACATGACGCCGTGAGTCTGGAGGTGCAATGCGGCAAAGGCACCTATGTTCGCTCCCTTGCCCGCGATCTGGCTCATGCGCTTGATGCTCGTGGGCATGTCACGATGTTACGTCGTTTACGTGTCGGGAACTTCGAAATAACCCGCAGTTTTTCACTGGACGAACTTGAGAGACTCTGTTATACGGGTTCCGTTTTGGAAAGCCTGTTGCCGATTGACGCGCCGCTGGACGACATCCCGGTGATCGGTGTTGATGCGGAAACAGCCGGTAGTCTGAAACATGGTCGATCAGTCGGATCATCCGATTTCCGGTCCCACCCAGATGTGCCGTCGCAGCCTGAACGGGTGTTGGCAAAATGTGGTGGGACGGCTGTGGCCATATGTGACGTGTCCAACGGCCTGCTCAGGCCCAGGCGCGTCTTTAATTTGTAGTCGTTTGACACACGGAGAAGATGATGTCGATTACTGCCGAGCGCAAGGCTGCGCTTATTAATGAACATGCCCGCAAACCGGGCGATACCGGCTCCCCTGAAGTCCAGATTGCCATCCTTACGGAGCGAATCATCAATCTGACAGAGCATTTCAAGACGAACGGGAAGGATAATCATTCCCGACGCGGATTGATTGCCATGGTGACGCAACGCCGCCGCCTGCTGGATTATCTCGGAAAAAAGGATGAAGGCCGCTATCGGGACATTGTCAAAAAGTTGGGTCTACGCCGCTAGGCCTAGACACAGAAATTGCGAAAGCTGCCATGGGGGCGGCTTTCCGCGTAAAAATGATCAATAGAAAGAAAATATGATATGTTTGAAAAACATTCGGTAGAACTTGATTTGGCCGGACGCTCGCTTGCGCTGGAAACGGGCGGAATGGCCCGCCAGGCCGATGGGGCCGTTCTGGCCACTTACGGCGAAACAAAATTGCTGGCCACAGTCTGCGGGGAGGCCAGTGTGAAGCCGGGGCAGGATTTTTTCCCGCTCACCGTCAATTACATGGAAAAATTCTATGCCGCCGGGAAAGTGCCGGGCGGTTACTTCAAACGCGAGGGGCGTCCGACAGAACGCGAAATACTCATTTCTCGCCTGACGGATCGTCCGATCCGCCCGCTTTTTCCGAACGGGTTCAAGAACGAAGTGCAAGTCGTGATTACGGTTTTGCAACATGATCTGGAAAACGAACCTGACGTGCTCGCCATGATCGCAGCGTCGGCGGCCTTGTCCATTTCCGGCCTACCTTTTATGGGTCCGATAGGGGCAGCACGTATCGGTTTGATTGATGGCGATTATGTCCTGAACCCCACGATTTCAGAAATGCCTGATAGCGATCTCGACCTTGTTGTAGCCGGAACCCGTGACGCTGTGATGATGGTGGAATCTGAGGCTAGGGAACTGACCGAAGAGCAAATGCTCGGTGCGGTCATGTTTGCCCATGAAAGCTTTCAGGATGTCATATCCGCCATCAGTGACTTGACGGAAAAAACCAGCAAGCCGAAGTGGAAATTTGAAACACCGGATTATTCCGAAGAGACCAAACTGATCAGGCAACATGCCGAAAAGGGCATTGTGGCGGCCTATAAAAAGGTTGACAAAATGGAGCGTCAGGATGTCCTGCGCGCAGTCAATGACGCCGCTTGGGAAGATCTTGGCGAACATTTGGATAATCCGGACGGAATTCCGTACGGCGTCTTCGGGGCGGTGTTCAAATCACTTGAGGCCGGGATTGTCCGTGCCTCCCTTATCGACACCGGCAAGCGGATTGACGGCCGCGAGGCTGACCAGATTCGTCCGATTGTCGCCGAGGTCGGGCCTCTGCCGCGCACACATGGCTCTGCCCTGTTCACTCGCGGTGAAACACAGGCGCTTTGCGTTGCTACGCTCGGCACGTCTGAAGACGAGCAATATGTTGATGAACTGACCGGCACGATCAAAAATAATTTCATGCTGCACTATAATTTCCCGCCATACTCTGTCGGGGAATGTGGACGCATGGGCGGCACGTCCCGTCGCGAGCACGGTCATGGCAAGTTGGCATGGCGCGCCTTGCGGGCCGTCCTGCCGACTTATGAGGATTTTCCATATGTTATACGCCTTGTTTCCGAGATTATGGAGTCAAACGGCTCTTCTTCAATGGCGACCGTCTGCGGCTGCTCTCTGGCCATGATGGATGCCGGTGTACCGATTAAACGTCCGGTTTCCGGTATTGCGATGGGTCTGATAAAAGATGATGAGAGTGTCGCTATCCTGTCCGATATTTTGGGTGATGAGGATCATCTCGGCGATATGGATTTCAAAGTGGCAGGTACGACCGAAGGAATTACGTCCCTGCAAATGGACATTAAAATTACTGGTATTTCTGAGGAAATAATGAGCACAGCATTGGAACAAGCCAAGATCGGGCGTCATCATATCCTGGATGAAATGAACAAGGCGCTCAAAGCCTCCCGCGAGAATGTTGGTGAATTTGCCCCGCGCATTGAGAGCATGAAAATCCCTGTCGACAAAATCCGTGACGTGATCGGCACGGGTGGCAAGATCATTCGCGAGATCGTGGATACCACCGGTGCACGCGTCTCGGTCGAGGATGACGGTTCCATAAAAATTGCCTCGAATGATCAGGCCTCAATTGACGCGGCCCGTGACTGGATTGCCGGCCTGACAGAGGAACCTGAAAAGGGTGCCATCTATCAGGGTAAGGTTGTCAAAGTCGTCGATTTCGGGGCTTTCGTGAACTTCTTTGGCAAACGCGACGGGCTTGTGCATGTCTCCCAGATGAAAAAGGAACGCGTCGGCCATCCATCTGACATCGTTTCGGAAGGAGATGAGGTCTGGGTTAAGCTGATGGGCTTTGACAATCGCGGGAAAATCCGCCTGAATATGAGCCTCGTCGATCAGGAAACAGGGCAGGAAATCCCGGAATAGGAAAGGTTCGGTAACGGCGAAGAATGATAAAAACATACCCCAGGGTCAGGACTCATTACATCCAGTATGTGACGATGGCCGCGATGAGGACAGCAGCGAGAAAAGTGTGCGCACATCTGTCATAACGGATTGCAACTCTGCGCCAATCCTTGAGCCTTGCGAACAAATTTTCGACCTTATGTCGTTGTTTGTATGTTGTTTTACAGAACTGTGCGGGCGAGCGTCGCCCTTTTCGGGGCGGGATACAGGGTGTGATACCTTTAGCCATCAGGGCCTTCCGGTATTCATTGCTGTCATAACCTTTATCGACGATCATGACGACATCCTGAGTTTGGGGCAGT
>JACOMS010000110.1 GCA_014324115.1 Hyphomonadaceae bacterium | reverse complement strand
GTGTGCCTGAAATCCGGATCATCAGCCCAAAAGGCCGCTAAAGCGCCCCAAAACGGGCGCCACAAAGGGCGTGCAACCGGTCCCCTGACTGAAATTACTCAAACATCAACGGTACTAACTCAAAATCAATCGTTGATGGAGGTGTCCACCTGCTCAAGGCGGCGAACCGCATTGACCCGGTGGCTGCGTGAGGGGGAGTCTGTCCAAAATTGTCTGATACCGCAAATGTCAGAGCGGAAAGTGCACGCGTCAGCACCAGACACCCGCGCGCCGGGCCCGAAAACGGCGAGAATCCTAAAGTCCTGGCGAATCCGAATACATTCGCAACAGTCTCGTTATGACAACAGATGCGCGCACTCTTTTTTCTCTGCTGTCCTCATCGCGGCCATCGTCACATACTGGATTTAATGAGTCTTGACCCCAATAGAGTCGCTTTGTCAGCAGCGGTCTGGATACTGGTGAGTAAATGTTGAATGGGTGTCCAAATCACGGTATTGCCTAGGATTGCTGCAAGTGGGACAGTCACACAAACGTGGAGAAAATTCAATGTCTCTTGAATCAGAAATGCAAGATATTCTTGGTCGCTTGGGGGTACAGGCTGATGCGTACAGTTCGGGGACTTTGAAGGTGTCATCTCCCTTGACCGGAAAGGAAATTGCCTCTGTCGCAGAGACGCGCCCTAGGCAATCGGCCGAAAAAATAGAAGCGGCCCATACCGCCTTCAAAGCCTGGCGTTCGGTCCCGGCCCCGCGTCGCGGCGAATTGGTTCGTTTGCTGGGCGAAGAGCTTCGCGTTGCGAAAGAGGATATTGGAAAGCTCGTTACCATTGAGGCAGGCAAGATCCCTGCGGAGGGTTTTGGTGAAGTGCAGGAAATGATCGATATTTGCGACTTTGCAGTAGGTTTGTCTCGCCAGCTCTACGGTTTGACGATCACGACAGAGCGCGCCGGTCATCGCATGATGGAAACTTGGCACCCGTTAGGCGTGGTTGGTGTCATCTCCGCTTTCAACTTCCCGGTTGCCGTGTGGTCCTGGAACGCTGCGCTCGCGCTTGTTTGCGGCGATAGCGTCGTCTGGAAGCCCTCTGAAAAAACGCCCCTTACAGCACTGGCGTGTCAAGCCGTTTTCGAGCGTGCAGCAAAACGCTTCGGGCCGGATGCGCCCGCTGATCTGTCTGTATTAATTATCGGTGATCGCTCCATCGGTGAGGTGTTGGTGGACCACCCGAAGGTTCCTCTCGTTTCAGCCACAGGTTCCACAGACATGGGTCGGGCTGTTGCTCCGCGTCTGGCCAAACGATTTGCGCGCTCAATACTTGAGCTCGGAGGGAACAATGCGGGTATTGTCTGTCCATCTGCCGACTTGGAAATGACCCTCCGTGCAGTTGCTTTTGGTGCCATCGGTACGGCAGGACAGCGATGCACGACTACCCGTCGCCTCTTCGTCCATCACAGCGTGTACGACCAATTCGTGCCGCGTTTGAAATCAGTCTATGCGCGCGTGTCCGTCGGAAATCCGCTCACCGAAAACCACCTGGTTGGTCCTTTGATTGACAAAAATGCCTATGAGAAGATGCAGATGGCCATGGAAGAGGCTGTTGCCGATGGTGGTCTGTTAACGGGTGGTGCGCGTGTGGATACCGGTGATGAAAACGCTTATTATGTGCGTCCGGCTCTGGTGGAGATGCCCGAACAGCGCGGCATTGTGTTTGAAGAAACATTTGCGCCCATTCTTTACATCATACGCTACAGCAATCTGGATTCTGTCATCAACGCCCATAATGCGGTCGGAGCGGGTTTGTCTTCGACCATTTTCACGACGGATATTCGCGAAGCGGAACATTTCCTCAGTGTTACGGGATCGGATTGCGGGATTGCCAACGTCAATATCGGCACATCAGGTGCCGAAATCGGCGGCGCCTTCGGTGGTGAAAAAGAAACGGGCGGGGGTCGGGAGTCCGGTTCCGATGCCTGGAAATGCTATATGCGCCGCGCAACGAACACCATAAACTACTCTCGCGATCTCCCGCTCGCCCAAGGTGTTTCATTCGATATTTAGTAGGTGTTTTATCCCGGATGATTACATAAACCCTCGCCGGTCGGCATTTTTCATGGCAGAATCTGTTATGAGCGCCGCGCGATCTGATGTCGCAGCTTTCGGGTCAGAAAGTGTGGTCATCAGCACCAAACGCCTGCCCGCCAGGCCCGGAAACGGCGCAAACCCCAAAACCCGGCGAATCCGAATAAATTCACAACGGTCTTGACCTTGGTAAGGTGTCATATTGTATACTGGTAGCGAGAGATTACATATCGCCAAGGTAGGCGGTAATAGCATGGAGAGGTAAGTGAGAGTCAGTTTTGTAAGCGACCGACCCGACAGTGGGGGGGTGGTTGTCTTGCCTGTTTTTGAAAGACTCGAAACGTTCGGCGGTGCACGGAATACCGTTGATGCGCTCGGTGACAGGTTTACGCAAGCCGCAAGAGCCGCAAATTTCACGGGCAGAAAAGGACAGGGGTTTGATATTTACGCGCCCGAGGGCCTACAGGCCGCCCGGCTTTGCTTTGCGGGATGCGGAGACCCGGATAGATTCGATGTGGAAATATTTGCAGCTAACGCAACAAAGTCGCTTTTGGAAACGCGAGACCCGACTTTGATGTTCCACTTGGGAGGGTTCGGGCAAAGCGCGGACTCCTGTGCACGCGCCGCCGTCGGTGCCAGATTGGCCGCGTATCGCTTTGATACCCACAAGACGCAGCTTGAAAGCGAAAAGAGAATCGCCATCAAGACCATCAAAATTGCCTGTGATGAACCAGGCAAAGCCCAAGCATCTTATGATAACTTTCATGGTCCGGTATGTGATGGGCAGATTTTTGCGCGTGACCTTGTCAATGAACCACCAAATATCCTCTTTCCGAAAGCCTATGCCGAAAGGATCAAAACCCTGTCCAGCCCGGGACTGACTGTCGAAGTCCTGGGTGAGGAAAAAATGACATACTTGGGCATGAACGCGCTGCTCGGTGTCGGTGTCGGCTCGGAACGCGAATCGCAGCTTGTTGTGATGAAGTGGGAGGGGGGGAAAAAGGATGACAGGCCTGTCGCCCTGATTGGAAAAGGTGTTACTTTTGATACGGGCGGCATTTCCCTCAAACCCGGCGCCAATATGTGGGATATGAAAGGCGATATGGGCGGCTCCGCGGCTGTTGTTGGTGCCATGCATGCACTGTCTGCACGCAAGGCCAAGGCCAACGTGATTGGCATTGTCGGTCTGGTCGAGAACATGCCCGACGGCAAGGCGCAAATCCCCGGTGATATTGTGACATCCATGTCCGGACAAACCATAGAAGTGCAAAACACCGATGCCGAAGGCCGACTGGTTCTGGCTGATGCACTGCATTATGCGCAGGCAGAATATGAACCACAAGCCATGATCAATCTTGCCACACTCACGGGGGCAATTATTATCTCGCTCGGTCATGAATATGCAGGTGTGTTTTGTAACGATGACAACCTCGCGAAGCAGATAGAACTGGCATCGGAAACTTCGACCGAAAAAAGCTGGCGTCTGCCATTGGCTCCCGAATATGACAAGCTGCTTGATAGCCCCAATGCGGATATGAAAAATATTGGTGGGCACGCTGCAGGATCCATTACAGCCGCGCAATTCCTGCAGCGCTTTGTCAAGGACACGCCTTGGGCGCATATTGACGTGGCTGGAACCGCAATGAAAAACAAACGCCATGATCCGCGTGAAACCACGTTCGGTACCGGTTATGGTGTACGGCTGCTCAATCACTGGATCGCGGATAACTACGAGAGATGATTATGGTTTAAGCTGTAATCACTATCTGAAAACCTTGACAGAGTACTGGTTTTATCACCTCAAAGTCTCGCCCCTTGAGGCCGTTTTGCCGGATCTACTGGAGAAGACGCGGGCAAGAGGCTGGCGCACCCTGTTGCGTGTACCGCAGCCGCATTTGAAGGAACTGGACAATTTTCTCTGGACATTTCGCGATGATGCTTTTCTGCCGCATGGACGTGATGACGAACCACTCGCCGATTCACATCCCATATTGCTAAGTCATACTGCACCGGACAGCAGGGGGTTTGACTGCGTATTCTGTCTGGAGGGTATTGAAAACCTCGAAATATCGCCCCGAACCACGCGCTGCATCATCATAATCGACGGTCGCCGCGAAAACAGCATTCAATCCGCCCGCCGCGATTGGAAACACTTGAAAGAACAAGGGGCAGCAATTTCCTACTGGCAGCAGAATGACCGGGGTCGCTGGGAAAAGCGCGCCTGAGTTGAACCTCATACCCAAAAACCGTATGGTCAATTATGGCAAGACTGTTGCGAATTTATCCGGATTTGCCGGGATTTTGGGATTTGCGCCGTTTTCGGACCCGAAGAGCGGGTGTTTGGTGCTGACGAGTGCACTT
>JACOMS010000109.1 GCA_014324115.1 Hyphomonadaceae bacterium | reverse complement strand
TGTTTGCGAGGCTCAAGGATTGGCGCAGAATTGCGATCCGTTATGACAGATGCGCGCACACCTTCTTCGCTGCTGTCCTCATCGCGGCCATCGTCACATACTGGATTTAATGAGTCCTGACCCTAATCATCCGGGATGGGACAGTAACCCATGAAATTAACAGGCCCTGATCCTTGAGCTTCTTCCAGTTTCCGATCCGACAGAGAATGCCACCGGCCAGGCAAAACAACGTGGAGCATCGAATCCATGTCATAGCCCGACCGGCCCGGCTGCGAACGAACCTTGCCCAATTTCGAGCCAACCCGGCGCCAATCAATCAGCGCCTCCACCTGACGCAGCACATTGTCCGACGCAACATGCTCCGGGAGCAAACCCATAAAGAAGTCCATGCAAACCTCCAGTTAAATGCTATCTCTGAAGCCGATCGTACTTCATTAAACAGCAACAAAATACCCTCAACATGCGCAATTTCGCAACAGCTTTGCATTGATAGTGTATCATAAAATCGTAGAATCAATTCCCGAAATTTTCTTTTGGTGCTATTTTAAGGTCCGTTAATGCAATGAAAATTTCACCGCTGAGCATGGACAGCCTGTTTGTTATTGAACCGGAAATATTTACAGATGAACGAGGTTGTTTTTACGAGATTTTCAGGCTTGGGGATTTCAACGAGGCTACCGGACAGAACTGTTCCTTTGTGCAGGATAATTTTTCACTGTCCGAGCACGTGAATACAGTTCGCGGGCTTCATTTTCAGTCTCCACCTCGTGCACAAGGCAAGCTGGTCTCTTGCGTGAAAGGTCGCATCCTTGATGTGACGGTAGACATTCGCAAGGACTCCAAAACATTCAGACGGCACCTGGCCACAGAAATTTCAGAAGAAAACAAACTACAGCTATGGATACCTCCGGGTTTTTTGCACGGATACGTAACTCTCGAAGACAATTGTGAAGTTATTTACAAAATGACAGACTACTATGCACCGGAGTTTGACAGAAGTGTGCTGTGGAATTCTCCGGAGCTTGGGATCGACTGGGGTGTCGATCCGGCCTCTGCAAAATTGTCCGAGAGGGACAAATTTGCCCCGGGATTTAGCGATTTCGAGAGTCCCTTCCAGTCAGGCTTTTTTAGTTCCTGCAGGACCGCAAATTTGAGGAATTGACTATGAAAATTCTTGTGACAGGTGGCGCCGGATTTATCGGCTCAGCTGTTGTACGCATGGCAATTTCTCGCGGCCATGAAATCGTCAATGTCGACAAACTGACCTATGCCGCAAATCTAAATAATTTGAAATCCGTCTCCAACAGTTCGGCCTATGCTTTCGAGCAGGTCGACATTTGTGACGCTGAAGCCGTTAACGCCGTGTTCGCCAGGCACGATCCTGATGCCGTTATTCATTTGGCTGCAGAGAGCCATGTCGACCGCTCGATTGAAGGTCCGGATTCTTTCATTCAAACCAATGTCATCGGTACATTCAACATGTTGCTGGCAGCACACGCGCATTGGAAGAAACTGGGCGACGCGCGTCAAAGTGCGTTTCGCTTTCATCATGTGTCAACGGATGAAGTTTATGGAGATCTGGAACTGCACGAACCAGCCTTCGAGGAGACGACTCCCTATGACCCCAGCTCGCCCTACTCCGCATCAAAAGCCTCGTCTGATCACCTGGTCCGTGCCTGGGCACGCACCTATGACCTGCCGGTTGTGGTTACCAACTGTTCAAACAACTACGGGCCATACCAGTTCCCCGAAAAACTTGTCCCTGTTGTTATTCTGAAGGCTCTTCACAACGAACAAATCCCTGTTTACGGCGACGGGAAGAATGTCCGCGACTGGCTGTATGTGGATGATCATGCAGATGCACTTATGACTGTTCTGCAAAAAGGCAAACCGGGCGAAACCTACAATATCGGCGGCAATAATGAGCGCACCAATGTCGAACTCGTCAAAACGATTTGCGATCTGATTGATGACCGCAAGATCAGGAATAATCCGACTGAAACTCTCATTACTTTTGTTCCTGACCGCCCGGGCCACGATGTGCGCTACGCGATCAATGCCGACAAAATCAAAAATGATCTGGGCTGGGAACCGCCTATTAGCTGGGACAAAGGGTTCGAGAAAACCATTGACTGGTATATTGATAACAAAGACTGGTGGCGACCCCTGATAAATAGAGGCAAATCTAGCAAGCACCCGGGACTCAAGACAGTCACCTGATCTGTTGTCCGGCGTTATTGCAGTCATCGGTTCCGGCGGCCAGCTTGCCCGCGCGCTTCGGGTACGTTTGGCCAGAGTCGGACGTGGCGCGTTATTTTTTGGACGCCGGGCATGTGATCTCTCACAGGATCGCGCCCTGCTCGAAAATTTCGCGGCGAACATGCCGCAAGCATCCGGTATTATCGTTGCGGCGGCCTATACGGCCGTGGATGAGGCGGAATCCGACGCGGACACGGCTCGACAGGTCAATACCGTCGCCCCGGAAGTTTTTGCAATTGAGGCCGCCAGACGCGGCATTCCCCTAGTCCATGTGTCTACAGATTATGTCTTCGGCGGAAACGGCAGCACACCATTGAAACCGGATGCACCAACAAACCCTATCAATGTTTACGGGAGAACCAAGCGAGACGGTGAAAATGCAATCCTTGCCACAGGGGTCCGTGCCGCTATACTGCGTACATCCTGGGTTTTTGACGGAACGGGCAAGAATTTCATGACCACCATAATCCGCTTGGGGCAGACACGCAACAGCCTGGCTGTCATTGATGACCAAATCGGGCGTCCCACTTACGCCGGGCACCTGGCGGGTGCCTGCCTGGCCGCACTCAAGGGTCTACAAACGCAAAATGATTTTGATAGCCGGATTTATCACTTTAGCGGATCCGGAGATGCTGTAAGCTGGGCGGATTTTGCTCACGTAATACTTGAGGTTGCATCCGGGGATCTCCCACAACCTGTGGCGGTCACGGGTATCCCCGGATCGGAATATAAAACCCTGGCCAAGCGTCCGAACTGGTCAGTTATGGATATCAATCTGTTTGAAACCACATTCAGCTGCAGAGCACCGCATTGGCGGGATGGCTTGGCTGCCGCCTATGCTGAATGGCAAAACGCGCAAAAAAAGGCGCAAACATGAAACGCAAAGGCATCATTCTTGCCGGTGGATCCGGAACCCGGCTCCACCCGAGCACCATATCCGTTTCCAAACAGCTTATGCCGGTATTCGACAAACCCATGATCTATTACCCGCTGTGCACTCTCCTGGAGGCTGGCATGCGCGATATCCTGATTATTACCACCCCTCAAGAACAAGCCTTGTTTGAAAAACTCCTTAAAGACGGCTCACAATGGGGTATCAATATCGAATGGGCCGTGCAGCCTAGCCCTGACGGACTTGCACAGGCCCTGATAATTGCAGAGAAGTTCCTTGATGGCAGATCCAGCGCACTCGTGCTCGGCGACAATATCTTCTTCGGGAATACGTTTTCACATCTTGCTGCGGACAAAGCCCTTGAAGAAGGGGGTGCGACCATATTCGGCTATCGGGTTAAAAACCCGCAGGACTACGGTGTTGTCGGATTTGATGACAATCAAAATGCTGTCTCACTGGAAGAAAAACCCGAAAAACCGGCTTCCGAATATGCGGTGACCGGACTTTATTTTTACGATAAACATGCACCGGAATACGCCAAACAAATCACACCGTCCGCACGCGGAGAGCTGGAAATTACGGACTTAAACCGCATCTATATGGACCGGGAAGAGCTAACTGTTGAACTCCTGCAAGACGGAGCCAGCTGGCTGGATACCGGCACGCACCGTTCTCTTCTGAAAGCGGCGAATTTTGTTAGCATCATTGAGAGCCGTCAGGGAGTGCGCATCTGCTGCCCCGAAGCCACTGCGTACAAAAAGGGCTGGATTGATTCGGATCAACTCCACAAACTCGCCAAACCTTTGGAAAAAAGCGGTTACGGCAAATATCTGATTAAGGTATTGCAGAGATAAGCCAAAACCTCATGGGCTGACAGCGTCCACAAGCTCGGCAATCAGGAAATTATTCACCCAACTCAGAAAAAGCAAGGCGATGACGGGTGACAGATCCAGCCCTCCAATTCCGGGCAGAAACCTGCGAATGGGGTTGAGTATGGGGCGTGTCAGCACTTCGCACATCTCGTAAATCTGCCGCGCGACAGGGTTGCGCAGATTTATGACATTAAATGCTACCAGCCAGCTCATGATCACGCTGATGAGCACTGTCATAATGAACAGTGTTATGATCGGTTTGACAAAATAAATCAGCAGGGATGCCAATAAGCTCATAATTGTCTCCTTGGTACCGTAGTAGCGCGACTGTTTTGATTCTCCAGTGTTTTATATGACAACACCAGACATTAGCAGCGTCCAATGTGGACACTTCCGGAAACTCCTGGATTTTTGGTGTGAAGTGTGCTTGCTGTTTTGTATGGCACAACATGACCTATCTGACTTGGAGGAACGACTTAAGCG
>JACOMS010000108.1 GCA_014324115.1 Hyphomonadaceae bacterium | reverse complement strand
AAAGTGCACTCGTCAGCACCAAACACCCGCTCTTCGGGTCCGAAAACGGCGCAAATCCCAAAATCCCGGCAAATCCGGATAAATTCGCAACAGTCTTATCATTTCCGATCCGGTGAAGAAATGGAGGCAACACTCGAACGCTACGTCTGGTTATACAACCAGCAGCTTCCCCAATCAGCCTTGGGAAACAAACCCCTTGCAGGCCATGAAAGAACGGTACAGAACAAACCCGCAGCTGTTCATAAAAAAGCCATACTACCTCGCGGGATGTGACAAATTTCCCGCGCCGCGTCGACCTACCCGGTGTTGGGCGCAGGCTGGCAGGCTTGACGAAAGTCCGCCGCGAAACCGGCAAATGTTCCGTTCATTATGCTGCCCCGGATACGGGCCATCAGGTTCTGAAAATATGCGACATTATGCCAGCTCAAGAGCATGGAGCCCAGTAACTCCCCTGACCGGACAAGGTGGTGAATATAGGCTTTGGAATAATCCCTAGAGGCAGGACATGCAATCGTCATGTCCAAGGACGACATATCCCCGGCAAACCGCGCATTCCTGATATTGTACGGGCCGCGGTCAGTCCATACCTGCCCATGGCGCCCGGAGCGGGTTGGAATCACGCAGTCAAACATATCCACGCCGCGATGGACAGCCTCAACAATATCAACCGGTTTGCCGACGCCCATCAAGTGGCGCGGTCGATCCGGGGGAAGATTTGGAATTGTAAGGTCTAGGGTTTGGCACATGGTGTCATGTCCCTCGCCGACTGCCAGACCGCCGATGGCATAGCCGCCATAACCCCCGGCCGTCATCCCGGCGATACTCTTTTGCGCACTCTCCCGGCGAAGTTCGGGGTAATTTGACCCTTGGATAATTGCGAACAAGGTCTGGTTTTCGCGTTCGCCGAATGCCTCCAGTGATCTTCGGCCCCAGCGAAGAGACAGCTCCATGGACTCCCGGGCCCGGGTCTGTGAGCATGGAAATTCCGTGCATTCATCAAGCTGCATGCAAATATCGGCGCCCAGCAAATCGGCTTGTATCGCGACCGCACGCTCCGGCGTCAGCTCATATTCTGAACCGTCAATATGACTTTGAAACGTCACCCCCTGTTCCGCCACCTTGCGCAGCCTTGACAGGGACCAGACCTGAAACCCGCCGGAATCGGTCAGGATCGGGCCACCCCAACCTACAAATTTATGTAATCCACCGAACTTGCGCACGCATTCAGCCCCCGGCCGGAGCATAAGGTGATAGGTGTTTCCCAGTATGATATCGGAACCGGCCTGCCTCACCTGATCCATGTAGACGCCCTTGACGGTTCCCGCGGTTCCCACCGGCATAAAGGCGGGGGTACGGATGTCGCCGCGGGGCGTCCTCAACAGGCCTGTACGCGCCGCACCTTCTGCGGCATGAATGTCAAAGGGAAATACGGCCATCAATCAGCTTTCCACAACAGGCTGCTGTCACCGTAGGAATAGAATCGGTAATCGTTTCCCAGGGCATGGGCATAGGCCGCCTGCATCCGCTTTCGTCCGGCCAGGGCGCAGACCAGCATGAACAGTGTCGATCGCGGCAAATGGAAATTGGTCATGAGACCGTCAATGATTTTGAACTGATAGCCCGGGGTGATGAAAATATCGGTTTCGCCTGTCCGGGCCTTGAACTGTCCCGATTGGGCTGCCGACTCAAGGGCGCGCAGCGCTGTCGTACCCACAGCGATAATACGGTGTCCACGGGATTTTGCGGTACTGATCTGTTCCGCGACTTTGGCCGGGAGTGTAAACCATTCACTGTGCATTTTGTGATCCGACACATTACCGGATTTCACCGGAAGAAACGTGGCGGCGCCAACATGCAGGGTAAGATGGTGTATGTTGATGCCCCTTTTCTTCAGGTGACCCAGCAGGCCCGGCGTGAAATGCAACCCGGCCGTCGGGGCCGCAACCGATCCGGCCTCCCTTGCATAAACCGTTTGGTAATCCCGCACGTCCCGGGCGTCCGTTTTCCTGCGGCGGACGATATAGGGCGGGAGCGGTATGTCGCCGATCCGGTTGATTTCACCGGTCAGTGCATGGTCTGACAGTGAAAATTCCAGCTGTATATCTCCGCCATCGCCTTTATCCGAAACCCGGGCTGTGAGTTTGTCGGAAAAAATCAGTGCGTCCTCTGTGCGCAGACGTTTGGCCGGTTTAGCGAAAGCTCGCCATGCGTGGGCATTTACCGGCTTGTGCAGATTGATTGTGACCGGCACATCTGCGCCGCCCCCGACCGGGCGGGGCGGGCGGATCGCCGTGAGGGCCGCGGGCAGAACCCTGGTATCATTAAGGACGAGTATGTCCCCTTCTCGCAACAGGTCCGGCAGATCATAAACATGCCAATCCCCGAAGCGGCCGCGGGGCATCACGTGCAAAAGTTTTGCATGATCGCGCGGTGAGCAGGGACGCAGGGCAATCCTCTCATCGGGAAGATGAAAATCGAAGAGCTCCGTTCTCAATCCCATATCCTCACCGCGCAAGGTGGACAGGGCGAAGTGAAACCCACCCTGCACAATTATTGATTTAGCAAACTGCCGCCCTGACAATTTTACCCAGATATCGGGGCGGCTCACCTTTCGGGAGGGCATCAACCCACTTCATACCAGATTCGACCTCACCCCGGATTGTGTATTGACCATTGAGGAATGTCACATCGTCAAAACAGATAAAAAACCGGCTGCCAGCAGAGTTCAGGCTCTGCGCGCGGACCATGGAACACACACCGCGTACATGGAGTTCGCGGGAAAACTCCGTCGGGATATTTTTCCGGCCCCGCCTGTACCCTTTGGGCAACGGCCCTGCGCCATAAAGCCGTCAATCACCCGGTGAAAAGTCGATCGGTCACAGAAACCATTTGATGCCAAGTTTGTGATCGGTTCCACATGTTCGGGAGCAGGATCAGGACGCAGCCTGATCGTCACATCACCTGTCTGACTCGCCTGTGTATCGACAAAAATGACGAGTTTTTCCGCCATGATTACGGTCCTGTGTCGGCTTCCGGCTTCAATCGTGTCGGCACCTCAATATCGCAGATATCGGCATAGAACCCGTCCTCGTCTTTGTACTGCCTGAGATAATTTTTGAACGCTGGACTGTCGGTTTTCAGTACCTGAACATTCAGGCGGTCTTGCGCGGGTACGTCTGCGACTACCCGTACCCTGTTCATCGTGTCGGGGATGAAATCGGGGGTCTGGCCCTTGGTTCCGACCTTGATAGCCGTCAGAACATCATGCCCCCAAATCGTCTTCCCCCACGCTGTATATTGCGCATCCAGATGCGGCGCCGACCCGCGCATGAGGAAAAATTGTGAATTGGCACTGTCGGGAGCACCGGCACGGGCCATGGACGCTACACCCTTGCAGTGAATGCCAAAGGATTCGACTTTGCCGTCCCTGGTCAGCATAGCTTGGGCGATCGGATCTGTAGCGACCGGCATAGCCTTGTAAAAACCTACACTCTTTTCGCCGGTTTCCGGGCCCGCACCGCGCGTGTCGACCAGGGTCACGGGCATGTCTCCAGCGCGACGGAAGGTGAATTCAGCTTGCAGATCCGGAAGGTCCGAACTGCCCGTGCCATCACCTCTGGGATCTCCGGTCTGGTTCATAAAATCGTTGATCACCCGATGAAAGGTCATGGAATCATAGAATTTTTGCCGGGCCAGTGTCTTGATGCGTGCGACATGGCCGGGGGAAATCTCCGGATACAATTCGACAACCATGCGGCCATAGTCTGTGTCAACATAAAGGGTGTTTTCTGGATCAATATCCCGCCAAGCCCTATCAGGGGCATTAAAATCCTGGGGCTCAACACCGGCCGCGGCTGTCGTTTCCAGCGCAGGTGTGCCTGTTGTTTCGGTCTTTTCAGATTCCTGCGCACACGCCGTGATGCCCAGAGCTATTGCCAAGAAGAGCACTATTGAGAATTTTCCAGTCATGAGAATTTGTCCTTGAGTCTGGTTATGACTTCGGAATTGACAAACTGTGATACATCACCGCCCAGGCGGGCAATCTCTTTTACAAGACGCGAGGCGATAGTCTGGTAACGGGGATCAGCCATAAGGAACACAGTTTCAATATCCGGATTCAATCGGTCATTCATACCGGCCATTTGGAATTCATACTCAAAATCCGAAACAGCCCGAAGCCCGCGGACTATCATACGCGCCCCGCACTGTTCAACAAAATGTATCAGCAAACCTTCAAAAGCCAGAACCTCAACGTCAATGTGCACACGGAACGGCCCAACCGCGTGTTCGACCATATCGACACGCTCGGCAAGAGAGAAAAGCGGGGTTTTGTCGCGGTTCATGGCCACACCGATAACCAGCCTGTCACATAGACGGCTTGCCCGTTTCATGATGTCCAAATGTCCCAGGGTCATGGGATCAAACGTGCCGGGATAGAGTGCCGTTTTCGGGGTCATGGGCATGTTATAGCGAAGCCCCCGTATGAAAGAAGATTATTTTGGCAATGCCATTTGGTGAAAACATCATGTGGCGCCAAGTCCTGTCAAGACCGGAAAATAGCTAGGGTCAGGACCTATTAATTTAACGGGTTCCCTCACGTCGTAATGTGTGATTCATGTGTTGCAAAGGAGATTTTGCGATGGGTGATCTGTTTA
>JACOMS010000107.1 GCA_014324115.1 Hyphomonadaceae bacterium | reverse complement strand
GGCTCAAGGATTGGCGCAGGGTCGCAATCAGTTATGACAGATGCGCGCACACTTTTTTCTCTGCTGTCCTCATCGCGGCCATCGTCACATACTGGATTTAATGAGTCCTGACCCAAAGAAAGACTGTTGCAAAAGCGCGGATGTGGGGGTTTCTGTTTCCGTCCAATGAGGCATGGTTGCCTTCAGAACCAGATCGGGAACCGGAAGAGGCTATGCCGGTTGTACCTGGACTTCGTGCTGTTGAAGCGGTGCTCCCCTGTTGAGCGCATCCCGGATCACACGACGGCCTGCCGGTTCCGCGGGGGCACCAGTCTTGAACAAAACATCGCCTGGAACATCATTTGAGGGCCGTATTGGCCTTGATGGGCAGGTGCCCGGGAGATAGACGCTCCGGGAAAACATCTCAAGCTGCGACGCCTGCCAGCGTGTTTGTAACGCTGCCCCGCTCGTGGCGGGTCGTGCGGTAAAAAGCGCCGACCGGCGAGGATCTATGTAATCCATCCGGGATGGAACAGCCAGGTCCGGTTGTACAACCGGCAGCTTTTTCCCAATCAGCCCCGGGCAGCAAAATCCCGTTGCAAGTCATGAAAAAATTGTAAGAGACTGACCTGGAGCTGTTTATAAACAGCTGTACTACCGCCTTGCGGGATGTGACAGATAAACAGCTGACGCGACACCCCGCTTCGTTTGGGTGCTCGGTTCAGGATCCGTTCCTAAGTCATTCTCCGTTCGAAATTTTCGGCAATCGCCTTGAGATAGCCGGTTGTAGTCAGCCAACCCTGCTGATCGCCGACGAGGAGCGCGAGGTCTTTGGTCATCTGGCCGCCTTGAATGGTTTCGATGACCGTTTCTTCAAGGCCAGAGGCGAATTTGACCAGCGACTCATTGTCATCAAGCTTGCCGCGATGGGCCAATCCGCGTGTCCAGGCAAAGATGGATGCGGTGGAGTTGGTCGAAGTCGCTTCGCCCTTTTGGTGGTTGCGGTAATGGCGGGTGACTGTGCCGTGGGCCGCTTCGGCCTCCATGGTTTTTCCGTCAGGTGTCAGAAGGAAGGAGGTCATCAGACCGAGCGAGCCGAAGCCCTGGGCCACCGTATCGGACTGTACATCGCCGTCGTAGTTCTTGCAGGCCCAGATATAACCCCCTGACCATTTCAGGGCCGCCGCAACCATGTCGTCAATCAGGCGGTGCTGATACTCGCCCCCGAAGTCTTTGAATTGTTCGGCGAATTCCGCGTCATAGATGTCCTGGAAGATGTCTTTGAAACGGCCGTCATAGTGTTTCAGGATTGTGTTTTTGGTTGACATGTAAACGGGCCAGCGACGCTGGACGCCGTAATTGAAACAGGCCCGGGCGAAATCGCGTATGGACGCATCCAGATTGTACATACCCATGGCAACACCGGCTTCAGGGAAATCGAAAACTTCCTTTTCAATGGTTTCGCCGTTTCTGCCTTCCCATTTCATGGTCAGCCTGCCCTCGCCGGGGACACGGAAATCCGTCGCCTTGTATTGATCACCGAAAGCGTGACGGCCGATAACGACAGGCTGTGTCCAGCCGGGTACGAGACGCGGGATGTTGTTACAGATGATAGGCTCGCGGAAGACCACGCCACCGAGAATGTTGCGGATCGTACCGTTGGGCGAGCGCCACATTTTCTTGAGGCCGAATTCTTCAACGCGCTGCTCATCGGGTGTAATGGTCGCGCATTTTATGCCGACATTGCATGTTTTGACGGCGTGGGCGGCATCAATTGTGATCCGGTCATCAGTTGCGTCGCGGCTTTGGATAGAGAGGTCATAATCCAGCAATTCGATATCAATATAGGGCTCAATGAGACGCTTGATAATCATGTCCCAGATGATGCGGGTCATTTCATCGCCGTTCATGTTGACGACCGGATTATTTACCTTGATTTTGGCCATGGGAACTTCTTCCGATAAGGTGAATTGCTTTTCGATTTCGGCGCGGTGTAGCATTGTCGCCTTGAATAGTGAAGGGGGATTAAATGGGTGGAGCCGTCAAGGATCAGTTGTGTAGCGCGGTCAAAGATACAGGCAGGCAGGGGCCTGCCGTCATTCTGGTCAACCCGCAGCTGGGCGAGAATATAGGTGCCTGTGCGCGAGCCATGTTGAATTTCGGTTTGACGGACATGCGGTTGGTAGCCCCGCGCGACTGCTGGCCCAATCCATCGGCGCAGGCGACAGCGGCCGGGGCGCTGGATTTAATTAAAAATGCAAAAGTTTTTGATACGACCGCAGAGGCGGTCGGGAATTTGACCTATCTGCTGGCCGCCACAGCAAGACGGCGGGGGCTTGAAATTCCGGTGATCGGAAGCGACCGGGCGGGGCCGGATTTGCGTTCACGACAGGCCGGGGGCGAGCGCACGGGTATCCTGTTCGGTGCGGAAAAGGCGGGCCTTAAAAACGAAGACGTCGTGCTCTGCGATTCCATTCTTACATATCCGGTCAACCCAGCCTTTCATTCGCTTAATCTGGCCCAGGCTGTGATGGTGTTCGCCTATATCTGGGGCTCAAGCGAAAGCGCTGCGCTGCCGGGAACGTTCGCAGTTGTCAAAAGCGAGCCCGCTACCCGCACAGATATCATCCGCCTTTTCGAACACCTGGAGAATGAACTGGACACGGCCGGGTTTTTCTTTCCGCCTGAAAAAAAAGCGCTGATGTGCCAGAATATCAGGGCCCCGCTCACCCGTGCCAAAATGACCGCTCAGGAAGTCCAGACATTTCGCGGTATCATAAAAGCCCTGGCTAGGGGCAGGGGGCAAAAAGGCGTGGACGTGGCAAAGACTGAACCTGGCAAAGGCTGAACTTATGCAATATCTAACCTATCCTGTTATCCTGGTTGCACTTTATGCCGGATACGCGCCGTTTCATCCGGTCTCGGTTGTTATATTGGCACTTGTGTCAATGCTTGCCCTGATGTCAGCGCGTCGAGCCGCCATGAAAGATGAACCGCACCGCTTGGGGGCAAGTATGATACTGGACGGGATTTATCTGTTTGCCGGACAGGCGTTGATCATGTTTGCGTCATATTTGCTGGGGTGGTTCATGGCCAACCGTGTAACCCTCACTGCCGCCTGAGAAGGGACAAACCTGCATCAACGATTCCGGTCCCGGGCGCGTAGCCTGTCCAGTACCCCTTGCAGAATATAAGTGGCGGCGAGTTTATCCACATTTGCCGCCCTTTTCCTGCGGCTCATATTGTCGGCCAGCATTGTACGGGTGACGGCTATTGTACTCATTCTCTCATCCCAGAGAAAAACGGGCAGATCGCGAATTTTCTGAAGATTGGTGCAGAAGTCCTGCACGGATTGCGTGCGCGGCCCATGGCTTCCGTCCATATTGACGGGCAGGCCGACCACGACTGCACTCGCCCTGTTTTTATCGTAGACCTGTAACAGCCTTTGCGCATCGACACGAAATGTTTTGCGCCAAATGGTTTCCAGGGGGCTTGCAATCAGACGTGTCGAGTCGGATATGGCTAGGCCAAGTGTCTTCGTGCCGGGATCAATACCAAAAAGCGGGCCGATGCTTGTGCGTAAACAATCCAGATCAATTTCCACCATGGTACGCAGATAGACCCGGGGCTCCCGCAGTACAAGCGGACAGGGATTTGTGCCAGAATGTCAAGGTCCGGCAGGAACCCCCGGGAGAGATAACCCTCACTGCCGCTCCGGTCTGACACCTGTGTAATTGGCATCAACATAGGCTTTGAGCGCGTCATTGTCGGTTTGCAGATCGCCGACAAGCGGGAAGAGTCTGTCCAGAGTAACCTTTTTGTTCGGCCCATCAAAGGCACAGATAAAAACCGGCACCCCTGCTGCATAGGCCGTGCGCAGATAACCGGATTTATATCTTTCCACCTTGGATCGTGTTCCTTCAGGCGGGAAGCCGATACAGATCCGGTCTTCGGATTCGAACAGCCTGACCAGTTGCCTGACCACATTTTCACCTTTGCTCCGGTCAACCGGATATGCGCCGAGCGCCTGTAAAATCGACCCTGCAGACCAGAAAAACCATTCTTTCTTGACCAGGAAAGTGTATTTGAAACCGCTTGCAAGCATGGCGAGAGAAGCGGAAACTGCATCCCAGTTTGATGTGTGCGGTACACCGACAATCACGAATTTCGGCACATCCGGCATGCGTCCGACGAGTTCCCATCCAATCAGTTTCAGGCCGACCGAGCCGAACCAGCGTGTCACCCCGTTCCCCATACGGGGTGAGTGCTCGCTCATGTGGGGATTGTCATACTTCATGGCCGTGATGATTGTTGTACAGGTATTACGGCCGTTTCGCGAACAGCCCCGGCCCGAAGCTGTACCGGTTTTTCATCGTTTGCAAGGGGGTTTTACTGCCCAGAGCTGACGATGGAGCGCGGCCCCGGCTCCTCACCGGGTCGGGAGTGATAAATTTGCAGCACATTCCCGCTACGGCAGTTGACAGGCCGCTTGTGCTATAGTACACGATCCCGCACATCCATGATCAGAACGACACATTACACACTAAAGGGAGACATGACCGTGTTTCGATTCCTGATGATCGCGGCCCTGCCCGGGGTCAGTTTGTACGCTTGGAATGCCTAGGGTCAGGACCTATTAATTTAATGGGTTCCTTTGCATTGTGATATGTGATTCATGGGTTGCAAAGGAGATTTTACGATGCGTGATATGTTTATGTT
>JACOMS010000106.1 GCA_014324115.1 Hyphomonadaceae bacterium | reverse complement strand
CCATCCGCCAAGCGCCCGGCAGAAGAGATTCAACCGGCTGGTGGCGAGGCAACGCTGGGTCATTGAGCAAAGTTTTGGAACGCTCAAGGGTCTCTTCCACGGGGAAGTCAGTACAAAATTGTCTGATACCGCAAATGTCAGAGCGGAAAGCGCGCGCGTCAGCACCAGACACCCGCGCGCCGGGCCCGAAAACGGCGAAACCCCGGAATCCAGGCGAATCCGAATAAATTCGCAACAGTCTTTGTCTATTTTGATATCCATAACGTCGAAAATGACTTCCCGCATCGCGAAAATTCGGTGAGCCCCATCCGCTTTCAAAAATTTTGCCGGATATTTTGTTGCCGATCGACGACGTAGACATATTAACACGGTTGACGTTGGCTGGCTGACCCATCATTACTCATTTGGACACGGACGGTTTTGGGTTGTTCCGTGAGAATGATGGTGGCATGTACATCGGCGATTTTCGTATCCATCGTGTGATAAACGCAGCACAGCGTCGAGCCTTTGTCGAATTCCCTTATGAACTCTACAAAAATGATCCCGACTGGCGTCCTCCCCTGCGTATTGAGCGCCTGGAACATCAAAATCCGGATAAAAATCCTGCTCTCAAGCATGTCGAAAAATGCCGCTTCCTGGCCACACGGAACGGCAAAACCATTGGCCGCATCGCTGCAATCATCAATCACCCCCATCGCAGAAAATACGAGGATGATGCTGGACATTTCGGTTTTTTTGATTGTGTGGGCGAGGCTGAAGTTGGTGCAGGCCTGTTGGAGGTTGTAGAAAAACGCCTGCGGGATAAAGGTTGCCTGAAGATCATCGGGCCTACGGATTGGACCGTCAATGACCAATGCGGACTTCTTGTTGACGGGTTTGGTGCACCAAATGTTGTGATGATGAATCACGGACGCCCCTATTATCAGGCGATAATTGAGGCTGCCGGATATAAAAAAGCTGTTGATATGTATGCATATTATGCCAGCCTCGCGGGCCCTTATCTCAGTGTAGGCAAAAAAATGAAAACCTGGGCGGAAAATGACCCATCCATAAACTACCGGCCTTTGGACATGCGCAGGCTGCATCCTGAATTTCATATAGCCATGGATATCTTCAACGATGCCTGGTCGGAAAACTGGGGCTTTATTCCGTTTTCACCGGAAGAAGTAGATCATATGATCAAGGAGATGAGGCCGGTTCTCAAACCCGACCAATTTCTATTCGGTTTAATTGATAGTGTGCCCGTGGCGTTTGTTTGCGTTATTCCGGACATTAACGAAGCTGTACGGGATCTGGACGGCAAACTGTTTCCCACGGGTTGGGCCAAGCTTCTCTATAGATTGAAAGCCAACAAAATCAATCAATGTCGTGTGCCGCTCATGGGTATTAGAAAACGCTACCACAATTCGCGCAGAGGTGTTGCTACCGTCGCTCATATTTCCCATCTGGCGTTTGAGGCCGCCCGTACCGGGAGCAGGCATACTCATATAGAACTTTCGTGGATACTGGAGACTAATAAAGGCATGATTGGCATCGCCGAGCAGATGTCCGCAAAGCGATACAAAACCTACCGCATGTATGAAAAAGGACTGACGTGAGCTTGTCTGTTCTGATACTGGCGGGGCAGCGCGAAGGGATCATTGACCCTCTTTGTCAAGAGGCCGGAGTTAAGCATAAGGCGGTTATACCAATCCATGGCGAACCCATGATACGTTATGTACTTGAGGCCCTGGAGGCGGCGGGATTAAAGCCGCTATTTTATGTTAGCGGGTTTGATCCGGATTATGATGAACGTCTGACTCAGGCGCCTTCCCGCGGTGGGCCGACCTCAAGCGCTTTGGGAGCACTCGAGTCCGGGATGGCATTTCCAGTCCTCATCACGACATGCGACCATCCGCTTTTGACCCCCGGGATGTTGGAAATTTTTATCAGAGGCGCACAAAAAGAGGGCGCGGATTTCTGCGCAGGCGTTGCAGAAAAAAAAATCATTCAGCACGCATATCCTGACACAAAACGCACCTATCTCCGGTTTAAGGACACATCCATTTCGGGTTGCAATCTATTCTACATTGCTAACGAAAAGGGGGTTGAGGCCGTGCGCCTCTGGCAAAGGGCTCAGCAATTTCGCAAACAGCCCCTCAAGCTCGCCATGGCTCTCGGGCTGGACATTCTATTAAACTATACGACAGGTAGCCTAACAGCGAAGGAAATGTTCGCCCGGTTAGGTCAAAAGATGGGGATTACCGCAGCACCCGTCTTCATTCCCATCCCGGAAGCTGCCATTGACGTGGACACACCTGTCGACAAAGTCCTGGTAGAGGAAATTTTGTCGAAATAGTGTGCGTGATACCGGATATGACCCCGGACCTCTCTACCGAGTCCAGCCAAACGGTTGGACAGCGTATCGCGTTGAACACGACCGTAATGGTCGGGGCGAAAATTCTTGCTGTAACATGCGGAATTGCGACATTTGTCGTTGCCTCCCGTGCCCTTGAACCCTCACTGTTTGGCACACTCGTTTTCATACATGCCTACATGCTGCTCTTTGCCGAATTGGCGACTTTTCAGACTTGGCAGGCGCTCATCAGGTTCGGAGCGGAAGATATAAAAAAGGAGGATGTTGATGGTCTTTCCAAGTTAATCAAATTCGGATTTCGTCTGGATATTTTTTCCGTAATTGTCGCCTATATCGGGGCCGTCGCCTTGATGGGACTTGTTGTCTGGCTTGTACAGAAACTTCCTGTGTCTGGCACCGGAGAGAGTGTGGATATCAAGACTTTGCAGACCCTTATCTGGTTCTATTGCCTTGTCGTACTCACTAGGATTGAGTCCACCCCCATCGGCATTCTTCGCCTTTTTAACCGGTTTGGCATTCTGGCTCTCCTTGCTCTTGTTATGCCGGTCCTGCGAGTGACAGGTTCACTTTATGTGGTCTGGCGCGGGGCAACTGTCGAAGCGTTTCTCATTGTATGGTTCGTCGCTTCCATGGCAAGTTATGTGCTGACCTGTGTGTTTTCGTTATTGGAGCTGAAAAAACGTAACCTGCTCGTACCCATGTGGCGAGCCAAGCCGGAATTCCGGTTTCCACGCAAAGGGCTTTGGCCGTTTGCGATTAAGGCGAACGTTGACGCCTCGCTTGGTACCTGTAATTCCCATCTCCCAACATTGATGGTGACAGCCATTTTTGGCCCCGTTTGGACGGGCACCTACAAAATCGCCGAAGAAATTTCCAAGCTATTGACCGAGGCGTTCAAATTGCTTGACCAAGCGATTTATCCGGAACTAGCCAAGCTGATAACCGGGGACAAGGCCGAAAAAATCTGGCGTTTGGCCACACGGGCGGCGGCGATGTTATTCACCGTGGGATCAGTGTTTGCGGGTTTGATATTTGTCTTTGGTGAACCAGCCTTGGTTGCCATTTTTGGCGGGGAGTACCGCGATGCCGCGCCTCTGGCCTCGCTCCTCGTGTCGGCAGCCGCACTGATGGGTGTGGCCGCTCCATTCTATCCGATTTTTTACGCGGCCAGCAAACCCGAGTGGGCTATTTATGTTCGCGGCAGTACGGTTTTGGTTTATTTGATGGCTTTTTTCGCTTTGAGTTTTACGATCAGCCATATGGCGCCGGGTTGGGCCATGCTGGTTGGCAATATGTTCTGTATAATTGTCTTGTTGGTCTCTGCAAAAGCAACCATGAAATCGGCCGTGAAGTATCAGAACCAGGGCTTGGTAGTCGGCCGAAATTTGGATGTTCGCAATGACTGATAAGCAGAAGCTGGTCATTTTCGATCTGGATTACACACTCACCAAACGTGGAACATGGGGGCGCTTCATGTGGATGTGCCTGAAACCCTACCCGCACAAATGGATGCGGTTTCTCGCTGCAGTTTTCATTGCGCAATGGCGTTACAGACGGGGTCAGATGCCGCGTGTCCATGTTAAGGAAACCATGATCCGCCATGCCATCAAGGGATGGAGCCAGGCGCGACTCGAGTGTCTGGCCGAAAATTTCACGGCCGCCGAAGTACCGCATAAGCTCCGTCCCGGCGGATTCAGCGCCCTGAAAGTACACCAAAACCGCGGTGATCGTATCCTGATAGCTTCCGCCGCGGCAGACATTCTGGTCAACCCTATTGCCAAAAGGCTCGGCGTGGCAGACTTTGTTGCCACAGACGTGGCGTGGTCGAGTGACAGCAAACTAGAGACGCGTTTCGCGTCAGGTAATTGCTATGGCAAAGAAAAACTGTATCGCGTGATGGCCTGGATGGAGTCGAAGGGCCTGGACAAAGAAAATCTTCACATCACGACCTATTCAGATAGCCATGCAGACATTCCGCTGTTTGAATTTTCAGATTTGGTAGTGGCCGTGGCCCCATCAAGGAAGCTGAAAGTGCATACGCAAGCGCAAAGTTGGCAGATTGTGGACTGGGGGTAAGAACACTCCAAAATTTGTGATTTTGCGTGACCTCGCAGTGCTCCTTTACTTTATGAAAGGTAAAAACTTGAGGCGAAGCAAAATTGCAAGTAAAAGAGGGCCTCATGAAACTGTTATCTGCAATGATGCCCCGATTCATCAAGACAGGGCAAATGACTGTCATTGATGGTCATGGAGAAACGCATGTCTTTGGACCCGGGGATGGCGGGCCGACAGCAACTGTCAAAATTCACAATCCCGCACTGCATAATGCAATGTTCCTGAACCCGGAACTCAAGACTGGTGAAGCCTATATGGACGGCACACTTACAGTCGAAGATGGTGGAACGATACGCGACCTGCT
>JACOMS010000105.1 GCA_014324115.1 Hyphomonadaceae bacterium | reverse complement strand
GGGACGGAACCATCCGCCAAGCGCCTGGCAGAAGAAGTTCAACCGGCTGGTGGCGAAGCAACGCTGGATCATCGGGCAAGGTTTTGGAACGCTCAAGGGGCTCTTCCATGGGGGCGTGCCCGCTACATCACGGGGGAGAAAGTCGAGGCGGAGTCGACCTTCAGAGCAATGGCGATGAACCTGCTCAAGGCGGCCAACCGCATTGACCTGGTGGCTGCGTGAGGGGGGAGTCTGTCCAAAATTGTCTGATACCGCAGATTTGGGGTCGGAAAGTGCGCTCATTATCGCCAAGCACCCGGGCGCCGGGCCCGAAAACGGCGAGAATCCCAAAGTCTTGGCGAATCTGAATAAATTCGCAACAGCCTTGCCACCGGCAAGGCAGTCGTTACCGGCCCTCCGGACGTAACACAAACGAATCCGGAAACCTGTAAAAATTCGTATTCCTATGAAAGATGTTCGGTAATTTCCGGGATATTCGGCCGCGTACGGGACCCGGGTTTTTCATCGACACGGCCGATGTAAATAAATCCGGCGATTTTTTCGTCTTTTTTCAGACCCAGTTTATTGCAAAAGGCCGCATTGTACGCATACCACTCTGTCAGCCATTGGGCCCCGAACCCGTACGCTTGGGCAGCAAGGCAGAGGTTGAAACAGACGGCGCCCGCCGAGAGTTCCTGTTCCCATTTCGGCGTCCCCCGTTGACAATTCACGGGCGACGATATGACAACGATCACAAGCGGTGCCCGCAGCAACCGTTCCGTTTCGAATTCGATCCGGTCCTGTGGTGTGTCGGGGTTTTCGCGTCCAAACTCTTCACCCAGAACCCTGCCTAATCCGGTGCGTGCCTCACCCTGAATGACGATGAATCGCCAAGGGGCCAGTTTGCGGTGATCCGGTACACGTGCGCCTATGGTCAGAATGGTTTCAAGTTGTTCCGCGTTCGGACCCGGGGCCCGCATCAGCCTGGCCGGACTGGAGCGTCTGTCGGCAAGAAAGTCTATGATTTCCGGACGGTTTTGCGGTAGGCTTGGCACAACTATTCCTTCTGGTTGGCTTTGTAGATAAGAATGATTCGCAAGAAAAGAAGAGCTTATGAACATCATTGACAAAAAGATTTCCGGTCTGGGCCTCACATTACCTGATCCGGCTGCGCCTGTCGCCAATTACAGCCCCTATGTAATCAGCGGTAATCTGGTGTTTATTTCCGGGCAAATTTCGAAGGTTGGCGACGAAATGATCGGGGGGCGTCTGGGTGAAGACCTGACCGTTGAAAAAGGGCGGCAAGCGGCAAAATTGTCCGCCTTGAACCTGCTTGCGCAGATGAAAGCGGCCTGTGACGGGGATTTGTCGCGGGTGAAACGTATCGTCAGGCTGGGCGGTTTTGTACAGGCTTTGCCGATGGTCACGGAAGCCGATATACCGAAAATCATCAATGGCTGTTCCGATCTGATGGTCGAAATTTTCGGCGATGAGGGGCAACATGCCCGGTCTGCCGTCTCAAGCCCGTCACTGCCACTGGATGTGGCCGTGGAAATTGATGCAGTGGTCGAGATTGTCGCGTCGTAAACCTCATGGGCAGCCGTTAAAAGCCTGTCATGAGTGTGCCGGTTTACAGTGCCAGGATTCTGGGTCGCGTAAGCGACATACCGGAAACAGACTGGGACGGGCTCGTCCCGTCCGGGCATCCATTCCTGTCGTGGCGGTTTTTGCACGCACTGGAAGAGAGCGGTTGCGCCGTTGAGGAAACAGGCTGGGCCCCGCGGCACGTGTGGCTGACCCATGAAAACGGGAACACCGCGGGCGCGGCCCCGCAGTATGCCAAGACCCATTCGCGGGGGGAATATGTATTTGATCACGGCTGGGCGGATGCGCTTTACCGCGTCGGCGGGGAATACTACCCCAAACTGCAATGTGCGGTGCCGTTTACGCCGGTCAATGGACCGCGGCTTCTGGCGGGCACCGCGGAGATCAAAAAAACGCTGGCAACAGCCATGATACAGATGTGTCGCGAATGGAATTACTCCGGTGTGCACCTGACATTTCTTGAAAAGGCGGATCGCAACGCCCTGACCGATATGGGGTTTTTGCACCGCGAAGACTGTCAATTTCATTTCTTCAACCGCAATTATGACAGCTTTGAAAATTTCCTCGCATCGCTGTCTTCGCGCAAGCGCAAGAATATCCGGAAAGAACGCCGTGCGGCCCAATCCGAAGTGACAATCAGGTGTCTGACCGGCGATGATCTGAAACCGCAACACTGGGATGTGTTCTATCAGTGTTATCTTGATACGGGAGCGCGTAAGTGGGGGGCGCCTTACCTGAACAGAGAATTTTTTGCCCGTATTCATGAGACCATGGCCGACGATATCCTGCTCGTCATGGCCTGGCAGGACCATACACCCATGGCAGCGGCGCTGAATTTCATCGGTGGTGCGGCGCTCTATGGCCGGAACTGGGGATGTCTGGCCCATATTCCGTTTCTGCATTTCGAACTCTGCTACTATCAGGCCATTGAGGCGGCCATTGAGGCAGGCCTCCTCCGTGTTGAGGCGGGGGCGCAGGGGGAACACAAACTTGCCCGCGGTTATGAGCCGGTCGCTACACATTCCGCGCACTATCTCGCCCATCCGGGCCTGCACACGGCTGTGGAAGACAACTTGATTCACGAGCGCCGCGCCGTAGAACATGGCATGGGAATTTTGAGACAGCATACACCATTTAAGGAAGGATGAGCCATGAACCTCTCCGGAACCTACGATTCCGACAACATTTTCGCAAAAATCCTGCGGGGGGAGATGCCCTGTGTGAAGATTTATGAAGATGAGGATGTATTGTCTTTCATGGATATGTTTCCGCAATCGCGCGGCCATACGCTCGTAATCCCGAAGCAGGCCTCACGAAACCTGCTGGATGCGGATGCGGATGTGTTGGCGACGCTGATCCGCCATACACAAACCATAGCCAGGGCCGTCGCGGCGGGGCTCAAACCGGACGGGCTGATCCTCACTCAATTTAACGGCACGGCGGCGGGGCAAACGGTTTTCCATCTGCATTTCCATATTATTCCCCGCTATGCGGATATGAATATGGGCCGACACTCTTCCGGACGGATGGCGGATATGTCCGATCTCAAAGACCTCGCCGAACACATTAAAGAGCATCTGTAGAGACAGATGACGGATATGGTCACGGGCAACCTTCTACCGGTTCGGCGATTGCGCCCCTGCTGACCACCTGCCGGAACGGGCAAACAGCCAGCAAGTCAGCCAGCAACAGGAGCGCGCCGGGGGACGAATCTCAAAGTCCCGCCTCCAAGGTGGATCTAGCTGGCGGGACCGAAACGATTGTCACTTGGCTCTTGCCTGATCGCACGGTTAAACAAAAACGCGATGGCATATGAAATGGCGGCACCACCGAGTGCACTGACCAACATACCCGTTTCGCTCATCCCGCCGCTCGACATGACTGCCTCCATGGCAGCACCGAAATTCCCCGTCGCTGCTGCTTCCTTCATCGCAGCGCGGATCTCCGGGTCAGCAAACATGTTGAAAACAATTTGATTGAAAATCGTGCTGACGATGTTGAAGACGATAATGGGGATGAGACACATCCAACCGGACTGGCCACCGTCGTGATAGCGCTTGACCCAAAGCACAATCCAGCACCACCACATAACAACGTTGAGCAGGGCCAATGTGGTACCGAGCTGGAAATTGATACTCCGGACAAGCACGAGCACAAGGCTGGCAGCAATCAGAATCTTCGCACCTTTCATGAATTCGTGCGTATTGATGCGCCCGCCGGGCGAAAACAATAGGTCCATCATATCCGGGTCCTTCCAAGAGTGAACGGGAAGTCTAACAGGAACGTACAGTAGTTCAAGCAAAACCTGTCCATTGGCTGCGAAGCCCGCCGGGGGACGAGCCTCAAAAGCACCGGCCCCAAGGTTGATCTAGTCTCCGGCACCGAAACGATTGTCTCTCGGGTCATGCTTGACCATATCATTAAACACAAACGCGATGACGTATGAAACGACAGCGTAGCCGACTGCAGCGAGCAACATGCCCAATTTGGTTATAGCGCCGCCTGCCGCGGCCTCCTGCATGACAATACCGAAGTCACCGTCTACGATTGCCTGCCCAACTGCAGCATGAACTTCCAGGTTGATCGGCACGATGCCGAAAAGTTTCTGATCGAAAATCACGGCGACAACGATGAAGACGCCGACGGGGATGAGGCACATCCAACCGGATTTGCCACTGTCGTGATAGCGCCTTACCCAAAGCATAACCCAGAACCAACATACCAACAGCTGAAGAGGCATCAGAAGTAAGACAAGCGTAACATCAAGTGATTGGGACTTGGCAAAAAACATAACCGCAACTGCAGCCACAACCACAATCACAGGCATGAGAACCAGATTCGTCACTCTCCTCATGAATTCACACGGACGGGTGCGTCCGCCGGGTGAAAAACGCAGGTTTATCATATCCAAACCTTTTCAAGGGCAGGCCGGGAATCTAGCAAAGACACACAAAATTTCAAGCAAAATCCTGTCCATCGGCTGCAAACCCGCTTTTCCAACCCCACACCAGGGTCAGGACTCATTAAATCCAGTATGTGACGATGGCCGCGATGAGGACAGCAGCGAAAAAGGTGCGCGCGCATCTGTCATAACGGATCGCAATTCTGCGCCAATCCTTGAGCCTCGCAAACAAATTTTCGACCTTATGTCGTTGTTTATATGTTGTTTTACAGAACTGTGCGGGCGAACATCACCTTTTGGGGGCCCTTTTCGGGGCGGGATACAGGGTGTGATACCTTTAGCCATCAGGGCCTTCCGGT
>JACOMS010000104.1 GCA_014324115.1 Hyphomonadaceae bacterium | reverse complement strand
ACATAAACATATCACCCATCGTAAAATCTCCTTTGCAACACATGAATCACACATTACGACGTGAGGGAACCCATTAAATTAATAGGTCCTGACCCTAGGCAACCGCAGTAGCTGCGGCTAAAATCGCAGTGTGTCACATAACAGTTTCGGACATTTATTTCGCGTAACGACTTGGGGAGAGAGCCACGGCCCGGCCATTGGCTGTGTTGTAGACGGTTGCCCGCCCGGTCTGGAGTTATCCGAATCCGACATTCAGCCTTTTCTTGACAAGCGCCGTCCGGGAACAAGCCGATTCGTCACCCAGCGCAACGAGCCGGACAAAGTCACTATTCTGTCCGGCACATTTGAGGGGCGAACAACGGGCGCACCTATCAGCCTGATGATTCGCAATCAGGACAGGCGCTCCAAGGACTATGACGAGATCAGGGATCGTTTCCGCCCGGGCCATGCGGATTATACCTATGATGGCAAATACGGCATTC
The DNA here is from genome assembly GCA_014324115.1 of Hyphomonadaceae bacterium. Lineage (GTDB taxonomy): Bacteria > Pseudomonadota > Alphaproteobacteria > Caulobacterales > Maricaulaceae > JACOMS01. The sequence goes on along the minus strand of JACOMS010000104.1, from coordinate 4,463 downwards.
GCGACTATCGTGGCGGCGGACGATCCAGCGCGAGAGAGACCGCCAACCGTGTCACCGCCGGAGCGATTGCACGCAAAATTCTGGGTGAGGACCTTACCATTCGCGGGGCTGTTGTTCAGATCGGCAGGCATATGGTCGATAGCAAGAATTGGGATTGGGATTCGGTCGAAAAAAATCCGTTCTGGTGCCCGGATGCCGACATGGCCGAACTCTGGGCGGATTATCTTGATGGCACACGCAAATCCGGCAATTCCGTCGGCGCCATTGTCGAGGTCCACGCCTCTGGCGTTCCGCTCGGCTGGGGCGCACCGGTTTACGGCAAGCTCGACTCGGATTTGTCCGCTGCGATGATGTCGATCAACGCAGCCAAGGGCGTGGAAATCGGGGCCGGGTTTGCCGCTGCTGCCATGACGGGGGTAGATAATGCCGATGAAATGCACATGACGGGTGGAAATGTAACATTCCTCTCCAACAATGCCGGCGGCATTCTAGGCGGAATTTCCAACGGTGACAACATTGTCGTGCGCGTCGCCATCAAGCCGACTTCCTCCATCCTCACCCCCGTCCACACGGTTACAGCGCAAGGCGAAAATATCGACATCAGCACCAAAGGTCGCCATGATCCTTGTGTGGGCATCCGCGCCGTCCCCGTCGCCGAGGCCATGATGGCCTGTGTTCTGGCGGATCATAAAATCCGGCATCGCGGGCAAGTGGGCACGTAGTTCACACCAACGTAAAAACCGGGCAGATTTTCGATACGATGTTGCGGCAAGCGAACCGTGCACCGGATGAGCCTGCAAAGTTGGACACTTCCAAAAACTCCTGGATTTTTGGTGTGAAGTATGATTGCTATTTTGTATGACGCAATGAGGCTTGGTTTACCACGAAACACAGCGGGTGGAGTGCGCCTGAAAACCGGCTTGTCAGCCTAGGGTGCCTCTGGAACGCCCCAAAACGGGCGCCGCGCGGGGCGCGCAATCAAACTCCTGACTGAAATCACTCAAAATTAACTCAAAATCAAATGTTGATGGAGGTGTCCGGGTTTGAGTCCTTGAGATTTTTTATTTGTCGGTATTGACGAATTCGGAACTTGCAGGTATATGCCCGTTTCACCGCTGGGAATGCTGTCTTTGGGACGCTGTCGGAATACCAAAGAAACCTTTTTCGGGTGATAAGTTATGAATTCCTGATCGTTTTGGCGTGTCGGAAGACAACTGGCGCGGCAGCGCGGTCTTTGTCGGTTTGTCGTCAGGTGGTAACGACCCGGTTTTTTGTGCAGGAAATAAAGGCTCTGTCCATGCCAACGATACAACAGCTGATCCGGAAGCCCCGGAAAAACAAACCCAAGCGGAACAAGGTTCCGGCCCTTCAGGCCTGTCCGCAAAAGCGCGGTGTTTGTACTCGTGTCTATACAACCACGCCCAAAAAGCCGAACTCGGCGCTTCGTAAAGTCGCTAAAGTGCGTCTGACCAACGGGTTCGAGGTTCTGTCCTATATCCCGGGCGAGGGTCACAACCTGCAGGAACACTCGGTGGTACTCATCCGCGGCGGTCGTGTAAAAGACCTGCCGGGTGTGCGTTATCACGTTCTTCGCGGTGTGCTGGATACCCAAGGCGTCAGGGACCGCAGGCAGCGCCGTTCGAAATACGGTGCCAGGCGGCCCAAATAAGGGATATTTGATATGTCACGTCGTCGCCGCGCGGATAAGCGCGAGATTTTACCGGACCCCAAATTCAACGATCCGGTGCTGTCGAAGTTCATGAACGCTATCATGCTGGACGGGAAAAAGTCTATTGCCGAGGGCATTGTTTACGGCGCCTTCGATATTGTTGAAAATAAAGCCCGGACCGAGCCGGTCCGTATTTTCCATGACGCTCTGGATAACATCAAACCGTCCGTTGAGGTACGCTCCCGCCGTGTTGGTGGTGCGACCTATCAAGTGCCTGTCGAGGTTCGCCCGGATCGCCGTCAGGCTTTGGCTATCCGCTGGCTGGTTTCTGCGGCCCGTAATCGTAACGAAAATACCATGTGCGCGCGTCTGGCCGGTGAGCTGATGGACGCTTCGAGAAATCGCGGTGCCGCCGTGAAAAAGCGTGAAGACACCCACAGAATGGCGGAGGCCAACCGCGCCTTCTCCCACTATCGCTGGTAGGAACAGGTACGATGGCACGCGAATTTGATCTCAAAAACTACCGTAACTTTGGCATTATGGCTCATATTGACGCGGGTAAAACCACCTGCACGGAGCGCATTCTTTACTACACGGGCAAGAATCACAGAATTGCCGAAGTCCATGACGGTGCGGCCACTATGGACTGGATGGAGCAGGAGCAAGAGCGCGGCATTACGATTACCTCTGCGGCGACGACCTGTTTCTGGCGCAGCAAACGTTTGAACATCATCGACACACCCGGCCACGTTGATTTTACAATTGAGGTTGAGCGCTCCCTGCGTGTCCTTGACGGCGCTGTTACACTTCTGGATGCCAATGCCGGGGTCGAACCGCAGACTGAAACCGTTTGGCGTCAGGCTGACAAATACCAAGTCCCACGCATGGTGTTCATTAACAAAATGGACAAGATCGGCGCGGATTTTTACACATCTGTTGAGTCTATCAAGGATCGTCTGGGCGGCAGTGCCTTGGAAATGCAACTGCCTGTTGGATCCGAGGATCAGTTCCGCGGCGTCGTTGATCTTGTTGAAAATGTCGCTTACATCTGGGGTGAAGACTCCGTCAGGGATATGGGCGTGAATTTCGAGACAACGGATATTCCGGCTGGTATGGCTGACAAGGTGGCTGAGTACCGTGAGGCCCTTGTCGAAACCGTTGCCGAGATGGACGATGCGGTTATGGAGGCCTATCTTGAAGGTAATATGCCTGATGTTGAGGCGATCAAGCGTCTCATCCGTGCAGCCACGATTGCAAACAAGGTCGTTCCCGTCTTCTGTGGCACGGCATTCAAGAACAAGTGTATTCAGCCCCTGCTTGACGCGATTGTGGATTATTTGCCGAGCCCGCTGGATATTCCGGCGATTAGAGGTATTGATACCAAGACCGGCGAAGACATAACACGTCCGGCCTCCGACTCTGAACCGCTCTCCATGTTGGCCTTCAAGATCATGAACGACAGATTTGTCGGCACTCTGACCTTCTGCCGGATTTACTCCGGCAGGCTCGAAACCGGGACAACACTTCTGAACTCTGTCAAGGAAAACAAAGAACGCATCGGTCGTATGATGATGATGCACTCAAACGACCGTGAAGACACTAAAGAGGCCTATGCGGGCGATATTATCGCTGTGGCCGGTCTGAAAAACACCACAACCGGCGATACATTGTGTGACATGGGCGCACCGGTCATTCTGGAGCGGATGGATTTTCCGGATCCGGTTATCGAAATCGCCGTTGAGCCGAAATCCAAGGCTGACCAGGAGAAACTGGGTGTGGGCCTGCAGCGTTTGGCTACCGAAGACCCGTCTTTCCGTGTCAGCACGGATGAAGAGTCCGGACAGACCATCATGGCCGGGATGGGTGAGCTGCACCTTGATATTCTGATTGATCGTCTCAAGCGCGAGTTCGGCGTTGAAGCCAATATAGGTCAGCCCCAGGTAGCCTACCGTGAAGCACTCGCGGCCGAAGTTGATATTGATTACACACACAAGAAACAGTCCGGGGGGGCAGGGCAGTTCGGGCGCGTCAAAATCAAATTCACGCCGTCGAATCCGGGTGCGGGTGTTACATTCGAGAGCACCGTTGTCGGTGGTAATGTCCCGAAAGAGTATATTCCGGGTGTTGAAAAAGGCATCCGCAACATGTCGGAATCCGGACTTCTGGCGGGTTTTCCCGTCATTGACTTTCACGCCAACCTTTATGACGGTGCCTATCACGATGTTGACTCTTCCGTTATGGCGTTTGAAGTTGCTGCTCGTGCGGCCTTTCGCGAGATCAAGTTGCAAGGCCGTCTGAAACTGCTGGAACCTATCATGAAGGTGGAAGTCAACACGCCGGATGAGTATATTGGTGACGTGATCGGCGATCTCAACAGCCGCCGCGGTATGGTTCAGGGCACGGAAATGCGCGGCAACGGCAACGTCGTCAATGCCATGGTGCCATTGGCCAATATGTTCGGTTATGTGAACGATCTGCGCTCCAAGACACAGGGCCGGGCCCAGTTCACGATGGCGTTTGATCACTATGCCGCCGCGCCGCAGGCTGTGACGGATGAAGTCATCAGCAAACAAGGCGGCGCATGAGCGCCGCCGCAATGAATTAACCGATTTCGCAGACGAAACGGAGACATAGAATGGCAAAAGAAAAGTTTGATCGCACGAAGCCGCACGCGAACATAGGTACGATCGGTCACGTTGACCATGGCAAGACGACGCTGACGGCGGCGATCACGAAATACTTCGGTGACTTCAAGGCCTATGACCAGATTGACGGTGCGCCCGAAGAGAAGGCG
>JACOMS010000103.1 GCA_014324115.1 Hyphomonadaceae bacterium | reverse complement strand
GCCCTTAACAGCCTTGTCGATGGAATCAGGTCTAGCACTCTGGAAAAGAGGGATCAACTGTAACTCGGCAAGCTCGATAATTTTTCCGGACTTCGGTCTAGCACTCTGGAAAAGAGGGATCAACTGTAACTGGGGCCCTGCTGCCCTTGTGGTCCCTGTGGGTCTAGCACTCTGGAAAAGAGGGATCAACTGTAACAAGGCCTGGGAGGCGGCGAAGGCCGAGACCGGTCTAGCACTCTGGAAAAGAGGGATCAACTGTAACCGGGCCGGGTCAGGCATTCGGGCGGCGGCGGGTCTAGCACTCTGGAAAAGAGGGATCAACTGTAACTCTGGCGGTCCAGGCGCGCCCATCCGTGCCGGTCTAGCACTCTGGAAAAGAGGGATCAACTGTAACCATATCCCAGAACGCTTTGTATCAATTCCCGGTCTAGCACTCTGGAAAAGAGGGATCAACTGTAACAATATCAACGGAAGTTCCTTGAGGTTGACAGGTCTAGCACTCTGGAAAAGAGGGATCAACTGTAACTATCGGTGATCTTGAGGAAGGAAGTTCGCCGGTCTAGCACTCTGGAAAAGAGGGATCAACTGTAACAGATTCCGACATGTCATAAAAACCTGTTTCGGTCTAGCACTCTGGAAAAGAGGGATCAACTGTAACTCACGCCCCTGAAGAATTTTGTTGATATCTGGTCTAGCACTCTGGAAAAGAGGGATCAACTGTAACAGTCGCGCCGCCATGGTTGAGGCCGCTGACGGTCTAGCACTCTGGAAAAGAGGGATCAACTGTAACCCGGTCGCCAGTCGGTAACCACCACGCGCGGGTCTAGCACTCTGGAAAAGAGGGATCAACTGTAACCAGCGTTCGTTGCTATGCCTGGCTTGAGCTGGTCTAGCACTCTGGAAAAGAGGGATCAACTGTAACGGCGCTAACCGTCGCTATCAGGACGGCGCGGGTCTAGCACTCTGGAAAAGAGGGATCAACTGTAACTAGTGGCGCATGTCTTCTTCCCGCGGTTCCGGTCTAGCACTCTGGAAAAGAGGGATCAACTGTAACGTGACAACGAGGCTCCAATAGCTACACCGAAGGTCTAGCACTCTGGAAAAGAGGGATCAACTGTAACCAGACAGGCAGTCCAGCAATGCCTGCGACTGGTCTAGCACTCTGGAAAAGAGGGATCAACTGTAACGATCAATGCTTTTAGGATCATAATTTAACAGGTCTAGCACTCTGGAAAAGAGGGATCAACTGTAACTGCAGCGCTAACCGAGTACCGTGCGCCATGGGTCTAGCACTCTGGAAAAGAGGGATCAACTGTAACTAGCGGGGTAGCGGCCGGGTAGCGGGGTAGGGTCTAGCACTCTGGAAAAGAGGGATCAACTGTAACACGTCAACTGACATGCCCATAAAACTTGTCGGTCTAGCACTCTGGAAAAGAGGGATCAACTGTAACTCAGCTTGCGATTGCAGGCATTAATGCACGGGTCTAGCACTCTGGAAAAGAGGGATCAACTGTAACTTATGGCGGGTTACGGTGTCGTCTCTAATTTCAGGTCTAGCACTCTGGAAAAGAAAGACCAACTGTAATGATAACGTGCAGGCTGGGGAGATTGTGCCGGTCTAGCACTCTGGAAAAGAAAGACCAACTGTAATCTTTCTGTTATATTTGTAACAGTTCCTTCAGTCTAGCACTCTGGAAAAGAAAGACCAACTGTAATCACGTCGCGATCGGCCCCCGCATCAAGGAGGTCTAGCACTCTGGAAAAGAAAGACCAACTGTAATATTTTCGGCCCTTCAAATATGGAAATTTTGGTCTAGCACTCTGGAAAAGAAAGACCAACTGTAATCCCTCGAGCAAATCGTACAACGTCGTTAAAGTCTAGCACTCTGGAAAAGAAAGACCAACTGTAATGCCGGGGCAAATATATCCTTGACAGCTTCCGTCTAGCACTCTGGAAAAGAAAGACCAACTGTAATCACTGGGCGGTTTGGCATGGCAAAGCCAAAGTCTAGCACTCTGGAAAAGAAAGACCAACTGTAATTCACCTTGTCGGCACCGTTCCGACTGACTTGTCTAGCACTCTGGAAAAGAAAGACCAACTGTAATAGTGGTTGGCAGCCCAGCCCGTATCGACCGGTCTAGCACTCTGGAAAAGAAAGACCAACTGTAATTCAGCACGGCGTGCATATTGACCTCCTTGGGTCTAGCACTCTGGAAAAGAAAGACCAACTGTAATAAGGAAAAGCGAATAAGCGCAATCACGATCGTCTAGCACTCTGGAAAAGAAAGACCAACTGTAATAAAATTACGTTCATTGTTCGTCCCGGTGAAGTCTAGTACTCTGGAAAAGAAAGACCAACTGTAATTCCACAAAAGTATCCCATTCCGGAACAAGTGTCTAGCACTCTGGAAAAGAAAGACCAACTGTAATAGGCCGCCGTCCCTAGGCCACCGTCCCTAGGTCTAGCACTCTGGAAAAGAAAGACCAACTGTAATCCACCTTTTCGGAGTTTCCACTCAGAATGGGTCTAGCACTCTGGAAAAGAAAGACCAACTGTAATGTGACCGCCTCGTCGGCGTACCCAAAACTAGTCTAGCACTCTGGAAAAGAAAGACCAACTGTAATCTGTTAGTGTTGACTATATGAGTGGAATATGTCTAGCACTCTGGAAAAGAAAGACCAACTGTAATAATGAGTGCTGCGCCACCATATCCGGCCGGGTCTAGCACTCTGGAAAAGAAAGACCAACTGTAATTGTTCTTACTGTGACGCCGGGAGAAGTTAAGTCTAGCACTCTGGAAAAGAAAGACCAACTGTAACAAGGTGCTGCGGTCGGGCCCCCGATCACACCGCTCAGATGTGGCAGTGAGGAAGGGATTCGAACCCTCGATACGCTATTAACGTATACACGCGTTCCAGGCGTGCGCCTTCAACCACTCGGCCACCTCACTGTCGCAGCTCCATTCCCGGCGGTTAAACCGGGTATCGGAGACAGGCACACGTGCCCATCTTTATATTTTCGTGCCTGTAGCGGGGGGGGGCGCTCAGCCGCCCAGCCGCCTCAAGGAGACCACAGGCCTGTTTCATACGTATGGGACAACCTGTTTGGGCAAAATATACCAAAGGCGATCCCGGACGCGGTTTGTGATATAATTTGGATTTGAAAAACAATCAAGGTTCCGAAACATTCGTGTGGCATCAATGATATCATTCATCGCCTCAGGGGGATCGCCCAAACCTCTAACCCGCTTAAGTCGTTCGTTCAGGTCAAACAGGCCGTGTTGTGTCATACAAAACAGCAATCCCGGTTCACGCTAAAATCCAGGGGTTATTGGAAGTGTCCGGTTGCCGATGTTTTCAAGGTCCCGCCCGATTTCCTCATGGACCTGCACAATCACAAACCCGCAGACATCATGCATGTCGACGGTAAAACCCGTCGTTTATATGATATGCCTTGCGACGGCCCCGACGGTAAACACCGCAATATCCGGGGAATGACAGCGATAATGATTTACCGCGTTTGGCAGAGAGGCAGAATCCCCGATTACCGGTAATGGGCGACGACCCGCCCATCACAAATCGTCACGACAGCCTTTCCCGTTAGCCGGCTATCATCAAACGGTGTATTATTGGATTGCGAGACCAGTGCGTCACTATCAACGACCCAGGGTTTGTCGGGGTCGAACAGGACAATATCTGCGGGTGCACCTTCGCTTAGCCTTCCCTGCGGGAGGTCGAGCAGGTCGGCCGGGTTGAGGGTGACAGCACGCAGGTAAGTCATGAGGTCAAGGGCGTTATCGGCCACCTGTGACAGCCCTGCGGCAAGCAAAAGTTCCAATCCGACCGCACCTGGCGAGGCCTCTTCGAACGGCAATCGTTTTTCTCCGGCGGGGCGGGGGTCATGGGCTGAAACAATGACATCTATCGTGCCGTCCCCGACACCTTGCAGGAGTGCCAACCGGTCGGTCTCATCCCGCAGGGGCGGGTCGAGTTTGGCAAAGGTGCGGTAATCACCAATGTCGTTTTCGTTCAGGCAGAGGTGATTGATACTGACCGAGCAGGCGATGTCCACGTCGCGCATTTTGGCGCGGCGGACGACGGCCAAAGCCTCTTGAGATGAGATCATATCGATGAGCAGCCTGCCGCCCGTCAACTCGGCCAGAGCCACATCCCGCTCAACCATGATACGTTCAGCGATGGACGGCGCGCCTGTCAGGCCCAGCCGTGCGGAAAAATCGCTTTCATGGACACAGGTCTCATGGGTGAGCGCCGGATCTTTGGCCCGGTTGGCCACCAGCGCATTGAACCCTGCGGAATAAGACAGTATGCGCCGCATGGTCAGGGCGTTGGTGATAGGTGTTGCGCCGGATGAAAACATCACGGCACCTTCCTGGCTCATCAAGCCGATTTCTGTAAGCGTCCTGCCGTCAAGACCTTTGGTCAGGGCCCCGGCGACCTGTATTTTGATATCCGTATCCTCGCCCTTGCGCTGAACGTAATTTACAAGGGACATATCGTCGATGACCGGGTTTGTGTCCGGCATGATGACAATGGTTGTTACCCCGCCTGCTGCCGCCGCTTTAGCCGCACTGGCGATAGATTCGCAGTTTTCCGTGCCTGGTTCGCCGGTTATGACGCGCATATCAACAAGACCGGGCGCAGCGATCAACCCGGTCGCGTCAATGTCGTTCTCATATGTGTGAAAACCGTGACCAATGGCAGCAATGTGACCGTCCTCGACAAGGATATCGGTCTGTTCATCGCGGTCCGACTCCGGGTCAATGACGCGGGCGTTTCTGATGACACAGGGGCTCATGATTGCATATCCCGGGCATCTGACAGTGCATGTAGAATTGCCATGCGTATGGCGATGCCGCTCTCCACCTGTTGCGTTATCAGGCTGATACCCGGATCATCAGCTATGTCGGAACTGATTTCCACACCGCGATTCATCGGACCGGGATGCATGACGAGTGCATCGGAACTGGCGTAAGCCAGCTTCGTGCGGTCGAGGCCATAGTAATGGTAATATTCGCGTTTGGACGGTACAAACGCGCCTGACATACGCTCAAGCTGCAGGCGTAACATCATAACCACATCACAGCCTTGCAGCCCGGTTTCCATATCGTGAAAAACATTTGTGCCCCAGCGATCTACATTGGCCGGGATAAGTGTGGGGGGTCCGATGAGGTGGACTTCGGCACCGAGCATGTTGAGAAGCTGGATATTTGACCGCGCCACACGGGAATGCAGAATATCGCCGCATATCGCGATGCGCAGACCACCGAAATCCCCGCCGATAACCCGGCGCAAGGTCAACGCATCCAGGAGCGCCTGGGTCGGGTGTTCATGCATCCCGTCGCCCGCATTGATTACCGAACCGGAGACTTTTTGTGACAATAGCGCCGGTGCACCGGACGTGCCGTGGCGCACAACCAGCATATCCGGATTCATGGCATTTAACGTGGCCGCCGTATCCAGGAGGGTTTCTCCCTTTTTCACGGAACTATGCGCGACCGCCATGCCGATGACGTCCGCCCCCAAACGCCGCCCGGCGACCTCGAAAGATTTTTCGGTCCGCGTCGAATTTTCAAAAAACAGATTGATCAGCGTCTTGCCCGTCAGAACCTTGCTCTCACCGGATTTCTGTACGGACAGATCAAGATAATGTTCGCCAAGGGTCAGCAGCGTTTCAATATCGGGACGGGAGAATTGGGAAATGGACAGGCAGTGCCGTTGCGTAAACGGGTATCCGTTACTGAATGCCATGTGACCTCTTCCCAAGTTTCAGCTGATTTAGGCCGCGGGTAATGCCCCGTCAAAGAAAATATCCATACACCATGTATATGCACATAAGCTCTTGATAGCGCTATGCGTTTTTGCATAGAAGTCTTCTACTATCAGCGGTTCTCTTTCCGGTTCGTCTCCCTATCTGTGCGTTGATACAACAAAGGAGACGATTATGAGCAAGACATTTGACAAAGACAGTGTATCGGCTGTCGCCGTCGGAGTGCCTCGCGACGTGCTCGACCGGTCACAAGGCACAAGCCTTTATGCCCGTCGCCTGCAACGTCGATTGCGCCGCGAACAACGCGCATTCTAGGGTCAGGACCCGTTAATTTAAAAGACTGTTGCGAATTTATCCGGATTCGCCGGGATTTTGGGTTTTCACCGTTACCGGGCCCGGGTTTCCGGGCCCGGTAAGCGCACTTTCCGATTTGACACCTGCGGCTTTGCGCCGTTTTGGACACACTCCCCCTCGGGCGGACACCGGGTTGATGCAACCGGCCGCCTTGAGCAGGTTCATCGCCGCTGCCTTGAGGGTCTGTTCCGCCTTGACTTTCTCCCGCGTGATGTAGCGGGCACGTCCCATGGAGGAGGCCCTTGAGCGTTGTCGAAACCTTGTCAGATAGGGCGCGGTGCCTTTGCTGTCGGACTGAAGTCGGCACACTACGGAACCGGCGGACCCTCGCGTAATCCGATATGAAATATCAGGTCCCGACCTCCACTGCCTGTTCGGCCTCGCGCAGGCGGATTTCGCCGGACATGAGTTTGGGCAGCAGCAGGTCGCGGATGGCGGCAAGGGTCTCTATCTCTTTGAGGTTTACCGCTCTGCGCTTCCAAAACGGTCCAGCTATTTTATCAAAAGCCG
>JACOMS010000102.1 GCA_014324115.1 Hyphomonadaceae bacterium | reverse complement strand
CGCTTAAGTCGTTCCTCCAAGTCAGATAGGTCATGTTGTGCCATACAAAACAGCAAGCACACTTCACACCAAAAATCCAGGAGTTTCCGGAAGTGTCCAACTTCATAGCCGGGCAACGACGACACCAGAGGTGCGGGCGACCATTCAGGCAAGTCATGAACCCGCCCGGGTTCCGGCAGAGCGCCACGGCACCACAGAACAGACCGTCTGGAAGTAGCGAAAGCGCAATGGCATCAAGGATTACAGCCACAGACCACACCGTCTGCAAACCACGCTGACACCCGCTCAGGAAGCCGTTGCCGTGGCCTTGCGCAAAACGCTGCTGATATCTCTTGATGACCTTGTGGCTGTGGTGTAGGAGCCCCTGAACCCAAGCGTCCCCTTACCCCGCTTCAAAGGGGAGAAAGGTGATGATATGATCATTATTCATGCCGGTATGCACAAGACCGGATCAAGTTCGATCCAGCAGACTTTTGCCAAGCTTGATGGCGACAGAGTGGATTATGCGCCTTGGGGCGATAGTAATCATGGCGGTCTGTTTTTCGTAATGTTCCACCCCTTCCCGGAAAAACAGGTTGGATTCCGTAATGCGGGTGACCCTCACAGAGCTGTTAGGAACCATCGCGAGAGATGGGGCAGGCGGTTCCAACAGATGCTGAAACGCCGTCGTGAACAACAAACCACGCGCCCGATGATCATTTCCGCCGAGGCAATTTCAATGCCTGAGAGATTGGGGAAAGGGGCGGTGGAGAAAATGGCCGATTATTTACGCAGCCACAGCAGCGAGGATGTGCGCGTCATCGCCTATGTGCGCTCGCCACAATCAATCTTGTCCAGCAGCGCTCAGCAGCAACTCAAAGCCGGATGGTCCTCAGGTGTGACCGGACACGTAGGTAGTTGTCCTGATTATCGGGACCGGTTTGAGCAACTGGATCGCGTCTTCGGCCGTGAGAACGTGACCCTCAAACACTTTCAACAAGACCGGCTTGAGGGCGGTGACATGGTACTGGATTTTGCCCGTGAGATCGGCGTTGCTCTCGACCCCGGGGAGGTGGTGCGCGCCGATGAATCCTTAAGTCTCGAAGCCGTTGCGATACTTTATGTACAAGCACGGACCGGTGACTGGTCCCCACCGAGGACTGTACACGAATTGAAACAGCGCAGGAACCTCGTGAATCAGATTTCCAAACTGGGGTCACAACGCTTTATCCTGTCCGATACCCTCACCGGCCCAATAGTTGAGGCCGGTCGCGGGAGTGTAGACTGGATGGAGACGCGCCTGGGTGCGCCGTTTTCCGAACCTCCGGTCCCCAAAGGACAGGGCATCGCGGATGAAGCGGATCTGATCAATGCCGCAATTGCGGCCCTTCCCCTGATTGATCAGATGATTGCCGATGTGTCAGGTCCTGACAAGCTCGCTTGTGAGGTTGTCCGTCGGCTTGATCTGCTGGGAGACTTGTTGCGGCCCCTCCCGCTTGCAAAAGCAAGAAAAAAGATAATGACATGATCATTATTCATGCCGGTATGCGCAATACCGGATCAAGTTCGATCCAGCAGACTTTTGCCAAGCTTGATGGCGACAGGGTGGATTATGCGCCTTGGCGGGCGGCCAATCATTCCGGTCTGTTTTTCTTACACCTCCACTCCTCCCCGGAAAAACAGGGGGATTCCGTTTGGTGGGTACCTGTCCCGACGATACTGGAAAATTGCGCGACACATGGGGCAAGCGGTTCAGACAGATGCTGGAACGCCGTCGTGAACAACAAACCACGCGCCCGATGATCATTTCCACCGAAACCGTTTCGTCGGCCACGGCAGGGAGGGAAGGGGCGGTGGAGAAAATGGCCGATTATTTACGCAGCCACAGTAGCGAGGATGTGCGCGTCATCGCCTACGTGCGCTCGCCGCGCTCCTTCATATCCAGCGCATTTCAGCAGCGAATCAAAACCGGATTGGACTCAAAGCTGGCCAACCTGAAAGTCTGGCCTGATTGCCGGAGGAGGTTTAAGAAACTGGATCGCATCTTCGGCCGTGAGAATGTGACTCTCAAGCTCTTTCAGCGGGATAGCGACGTGGTACTGGATTTTGCCCGTGAGATCGGCGTTACCCTTGACCCCGGGGGTGTGGTGCGCGTCAACGATTCCTTAAGTCTTGAGGTTGTCGCGATACTTCATGTACAAACACGGTTCCGTAACCGGTTCAAACCGGGGATTCCGGGCGAATTGCGACGGCGTTTCGTGAATCGAATTTCCAAACTGGGGTCTCGCCGTTTTATCCTGTCTGATAACCTCACCGACCCGCTGGTTAAGGCCAATCGCACGGACCTGGACTGGATGGGGGCGCGCCTGGATGCGCCGTTGCCCGAACCCCCGGTCCCCAAAGGGCAGGGCGTCAAGGATGAAGCGGACATGATCAATGCCGCGTTTGCGGCCTGTCCCCTGATTGATCAGATGATTGCCGATCTGTCAGATACCGACAAGCTCGTTTATGAGGTTGTCCGTCGGCTTGATCTGCTAGGAGACTTGTCGCAGCCCCTCCCTCTTCAAAAGAAAGAAAAAGATATCAGGAAAAGGATACCGACATGATCATTGTTCATGCAGGTATGCACAAGACCGGATCGAGTTCCATCCAGGAGACTTTTGCCAAACTTGATGGCAACAGGGTGGACTGTGCGCCTTGGCGGGCGGCCAATTATTCCGCTCTGTTTTTCGCACTGTTCCACCCCTACCCGGAAGAACAGGGTGGATTCCGTTTTTCAGGCATTGGTCCCGACGGGATTGAAAAGTTACGCAACAAATGGGGCAAACGGCTCAGACAGATGCTGGAACGCCGTCGTGAACAACAGGCCACGCGCCCGATGATCATCTCCGCCGAAGTTGTTGTATCGTATTCGAGAGGGGGAGAAGAGGCAGTGAAGAAAATGGCCGATTATTTGCGCAGCCACAGCAGCGAGGATGTATGCGTCATCGCCTATGTGCGCCCGCCGCGCTCCTTCATATCCAGCGCATTTCAGCAGCGAATCAAGGGTGGGTCAAACCTAAATCTGGCCAACCTGAAAGTCTGGCCTGATTACCGGTGGAGGTTTAAGAAACTGGATCGCATCTTCGGCCGTGAGAATGTGACCCTCAAACCCTTTCAGCGGGAGCGGCTTGAGGGCGGTGACGTGGTACTGGATTTTGCCCGTGAGATCGGCATTACCCTTGACCCCGGGGAAGTGGTGCGCACCAATGAATCCTTGAGCCTTGAGGCCGTCGCGATGCTTTATGTGCAAACATGGTTCGGTGACCGGTTTGAACCGGGGACTCGGCGTGAAGCGCAACGGCGCAGGAGCTTCGTGAATCGAATTTCCAGACTGGGGTCTCGCCGTTTTGTCCTGTCTGACAACCTCACCAACCCATTGGTTGAGGCCAATCGCACGGACCTGGACTGGATGGAGGCACGCCTGGATGCGCCGTTGTCCGAACCCCCGGTCCCGGAAGGCGAGGGTATCGGTTCGGAAGCGGAGCTGATCGCCGCCGCCCTGGCCGCCCGTCCCTTGGTCGAGGACAGGATCGCGCAATTGGTTGCCGGTTTGCCCGCTCATGAAATTCCGGATTATGATTCGTCTGCCCTTGGTGTGCCTGATGCTGACAGGCCCGTTTACGAGCTGGCCCGTCGTCTCGACTTCCTGAAGGGACCTGCTCAAGCCCCCGCACCGAAAGAGGCGGAAGAAAAAAGGTAATATCATGATCATTATTCATGTCGGCATATGACACTTCAGGACATCCACGACTTCCCCGGATGTATAGACATCGCCGAAACTCTGAAAAAAAGTTGTCAAGCCGGCGGAATGATCTTCGGGAAAACGGGCGGCGCAACAATCTGAAATCATAACGGCCCGGTAATCCAGCATCATGGCATCGCGTCCTGTCGTCTCGCAGCAAAAATTGGTCACAGTTCCACCAATCAGCAGGTTTTCAATGTCTTTTTCCTGTAACAATTCGTGCAAATTGCCATGTCCCGGGGTAAAGGCGGAGTGGCGTGACTTCCAGGCACGCATATCGCCGTCCTGAACCTCCAGTTCCTCGCACACTTCATAGCCCCAGTCCCCAGGCGTGAGTTGCTTCCTGTGATATTCGGCATTTTCCGGTTTGAAAAAATATGTGTGATAAAGTTCGGCTATGGATGAGCCATCTTCCCTGCCTGCCTGAAGCTGAACCCAAGCCACATATCCGCCCAAATCCCGCAGCTGTTGTGCCAGCCTGTTGATGGTCGGTATGATGGCCAGGGCCGTTTCCGCCTTCACCTTGCCCTTGACGAAGGCGTTTTGCATATCAATGACGGCAAAAGCCGTTTTTTGCGGATCAAGCTCATCAAATACATGCAGGCGACCCCGCTTTTTCATGACGCGGTCAATGACATATTGCGGCATTTGAAATGACATGGGAGCTCCTTACTCAATCTGTTCAATGTGGAAAATGCCCTCGATTTCAACGGATTGGCGACTCACAAGACCACTTACGCCTAATGATGAACGGGCATGTTGGCCGATATCCGGGCCGAAAATTTCGTAGAAAAAATCCGAGGCCCCATCAAGCACCTTGTTGTGATGCTCAAAATCAGGGGCAGCATTGATCATGCCGGTGATCTTGACCACCTTTTTAACGCGGTCGAGATCGCCGATATGATGCCTGATTGTGCCCAGCATTTGTATGGCAACGGTTTTGGCAGCTTCATAGGCTTCGGTCTGGGTGACATCTTCGCCGACACGGCCAATCCGCTTGACCTTTTCGTCTTTTAACAGAGCCGACCCGTGCCCGGATACGTAAAGTATATTCCCGATCTGCACGGCACTGGTGCGATTGCGCCCCGGTAGAACAATGACCTCGGGCAGGACAATTCCCCTCCCGGCAAGTTTCTTTTCAATCTGTCCCACCAATAATCCTCGTCTGCCTTGTTGCCCTCACAAGTTGTGCTTACAACTTTACAGTATTGGCGTAAAGCCGGAGATCAAAAATTACGGGAAATTATGTGAGGCGCGCAGGTTTGTCTGTGCATGGAGCCCGTATTGCATATTGTACATGGCCCATCCGGCCGTAAAAGCCCGAAAGGAAAACCCGTTATAAGACTGTTGCGAAATCGCGAGTGTTGGTGATACTGTGTTGTCGTTTAACGAAGTATGGTTTTCTTCAAAATAGCATTTGACTGGAGGTTTGCATG
>JACOMS010000101.1:5460-10550 GCA_014324115.1 Hyphomonadaceae bacterium | reverse complement strand
GTATAAGGGGTCTACCCTACCCGGATTTGGCTTCGCGGCCATCATGTTACTATCGATAATCGTCGGTTGCTTCAAAACCCGGCGCCTGTTGAATGTTAGTGCGACGCCAATTTTTGCAAAGACAACCGAATCCGGTTCGTGCACCGTGTAGCGATTCGCAACAACGTCATCGGCGCTTACCCAATTTGCCGCACGCGTCATGTACCTCTCGTTGCCCTTAAGGTTCATGTCGCTGACTTTGATGAATGGGTATTCGCCCTTTGAGCGACCTTGAACATCTTTTTTGAAGGCGTTGCCAGCTTTGAATGAACAAAGCTCACCGAGGTTTGTTTCAACGAGTTCACCCATCAGCCCGCGTCCCCGCCGGTCTCAAGCGAATCGCTCCTGCCAACGCCTCCCTGCGTGCAAACCGTTTGTCCGGTGTATTGCGTAATCGGATACATACCCCCCAGGTACCGCAGTTTTCAGGGTCAGTAACGCTTCATTGTTCAGGGAGCATAATTTTTCGACGTCCGGCGGGCGGCAACCTGCCCGGTTCCGCCCTGCACAAGTGAGGATAATTTGACAGACAAGGCTTGACGTACCGCCAATCAATCAGTGCCCCACCTTACGCAACATATTGTCCGACCCAACACGCTCTGGGAGCAAACCCGTAAAGAAGTCTTTGCCTGTCTCCGATCAAAAGCCGTTTCTGAGGGCAGGCATACCTCATTAGACAAGAACAGAAAATCCCCCCGCGCTTTCGCAACAGCCTTCAGGCATATGTTTGGCAATGTCCGGTCATGGTCGCTGGATACCCGCTTAATACTGCATAAAAGCCCGAAAAACTTGATTCAAAAGCGCAAACGTATGACTTATTTTTCTTTGATAGCAGTTCAAATTAAAAATTTATTGATATTTATCTCAAAAATATGATATATATCACAAGAATCAGTGATTCATATGTAAGGAGAGAGTTATGGAAAATTTTGCTGTCGTTCAAAGCATTATCAAGGCCGCGCTGGATGCAGACGAAGCCGCCGTGCACAAACAGGTGGCCCGCTTGGAAAGTCGGCTGCGCAGAGCTGGCGCCGAAAAGGAAGTTGCGGCGATAGAAAGGCTTCTGAAGGCGGCCACTGAAGTTAAGCATCTAGCACCAAGCCAGGTGGTGACCTCCCGCGCACCGGTCACGGGCGAGACACTCACCTCGGAAGTACATCCCCCCATGGATCGGGAAACCGGCGCGCAGCTTTGCCGGATTGATTTACCCGGCAAAGGGGCACCGAAGCCAGTATATGGCCCGTCGGCACAAGAGACAATTGATGGCTTGCTTTCCGAATGGGGCCACAGCGATACGCTAAAGGCGGTGGGCGTTGAGCCGACGCGCTCACTCCTGATCTATGGCCCCCCGGGTACCGGTAAGACCATCACAGGTCATTACATCGCCGAACAACTCGGACTGCCGCTTGTTACCGCGCGAATCGACGGATTGATTTCGTCGTTTCTTGGTACGACCGCACGCAATATTGCGAACCTCTTTGATTTCGCCAATCGCTATGCGTGTGTTCTGCTTCTTGATGAATTCGATGCCCTCGCGAAGCTTCGGGACGATCCCCATGAAGTGGGTGAGATCAAGCGCGTTGTAAATACACTTCTGCAGAATCTTGATCGCCGACGGGAGTATGGCGTCACGATCGCGATCACTAATCATGACGGGCTCCTGGATCCGGCTGTTTGGCGACGGTTTGAAACGCAACTGCATATGGGTGAGCCGGAACATGTGGCCCGCGAGACACTGATTGCCCGGTTTATGACGCCAATCAATGCGGACGCAGCGACAATCCGGATATTCTCCTACTGTCTGCCGGGTCGAACCGGAGCGGATCTGGAACGTATCTGTCAGGCGGTGAAGCGTACGACAGTTATGACGGGGGAGGCGCCCGACGCATCGGCTCTGTTCAAGGCGCTAAGCAGCGTACTTGGCCGGATGCCCCGGCTCAACCATATGCCGGCCGAGGTTCTTGCTGCGAACCCAAGGGCCTTCGTGAGCCTGATCGCCAATGATTTGGAAATTGGTCTTGACCAAAAACAGATTGGACAAGCCACAGGCATGTCCCAGAGCCAGGTCAGCACCTTGAAAAGAAAAAAACTGCATCTGGAATTGCCGCATGCCCAATAACCCGGTCCAGATTGTTCTCAACGATAAAGATTTTCACGCGTTGCCTGACCCGGGGCAACCGCCGCGGCCAAAAGATTTTTTCGATGGCGCCGATCAGGCTTTCGTCACGCATCGAGACGGCCTGGCACAGGATGTTGAGAGGATCATCACTGAAGTCGAACGAAGCTCCTTCGGGCCCGCCACCTATGTGAAGGTGCAGATGCGTACCGAAGCACTCGCAAAGTCCTATCGACCAGTTCATGTCTTGTTCCAACCGGACCGATTTCCATGTGTCGGAGCCGAAGCGGTTGGAACACTGTTCTTTAGAGCCCCGCTCATCTATCTGCGAAAATTGAAAGCACGGATCAAGGAGGCGGAATCAGCTGTCCGTGTGGCGCATCGCAAAAGCGACAACGAACCATACCCCTCACCCACCCTGAAACGTGCAGAAGTGGGAGCCATTGAATCGATCTCGACAGTTTCTTCTTTGGAAAAACGGGATTTTTCGACGGCAGCGGCCATGAATATGTTCGCCGATCCCGCCACAGTATCGGGCTATCAGGTTGATCTCTTTGAAGCGCTGGAACCTGAAAAAATCGCCTCGGATACCACAGGGCTCACCGCGCTTTATCGCTCGTTGGAAAAGCTCTTCCTTTCGTTCGGGCCGGGGGCAAGAACACTTCTCTCCATGCGCCTTGCCCGTATGCCGGTCCTAGAATTTCAGCTCACCCGGGATAAGGCTGCCCCGATTGTCGATAACCGGTTGGGCCTTGTCCGTACTGACATCACGCCGCCTGCAGCTCCGACGCGCATTGATCGCAACGCTGACCGTCATGAAGAGGCATTAACAGCTTTGCAAAGTCATCCGTTGGTGCGGGCCATTTGATCACCGGTCAGGCTTCAGCTGGCCGATCAGTTTTGGCCGGATCAGATCACCGAACCGACGGATGACGCTGAACCAGTATCATTACCTGGGCCTGTACAGGGTGCACACTATCCTGTTGTCGGCATCATCGACTCAGGCGTTGCGCCTGTACTTGATGATTGGATCATTGATCGGTTCGATTTTCTTGATGCGAATGATTATGATGCCAGGCATGGCACCATGGTGGCCGGGCTGATGACAGTGGGTCAGCAAGTTAATGGTCCAGCCGTTGCTCAAGAACGGGACGGTTGTCAGATCGTCGATATTCCTCTCTACCCCGGCGGGAATTCTTTCGCGGACTACTACCGGAATGGTTTCTCAGGCTTTCTTGCCGAGGTGGAACAGGCCGTCGCCGAAGCGCGTGAGAATCATGATGTCCGGATATTTAACCTGTCGATCAATGCAACCTCGCCAGTTGATCGGCATACTTATAGTTCGTATGCGGCGGAGCTGGACCGGATTGCGGACACCTATGATGTCGTCTTCGTCAATTCGGCAGGGAATCTCTCACAACAGGGCTCCCGTGCGCCTTGGCCCGCAAGGCCAGGTGAGGTCATCCAATACTTCGCGAACCGGAACTCGCCAGATACGATTTTCAAACCTGCAGAATCAGTCCGTTCCATTTCGGTCGGAGCACTTAATCCACCTATACAACACCCGCAGCACATTGAAGGCGCCCCAACAACATACACAAGGCGAGGACCTGGCCTTCAGGTGGGTGTGAAACCTGATGTGGCAGCTTATGGAGGAGCAGGCGTAATGACACCTGGCGCGGTCACGGGGCTGGCCTCAATTGACCCGAAGGGGATAGCAACGCCTGTAAACGGGACCAGCTTCGCCGCTCCGCTTGTAGCGCGCGGCATCGCCGAGCTGGATGCTATTACATTCGGCCAACTCACTTCCGAGGCTCTTCGTGCGATGGCAGTACATAGTGCGGTTATACCGGATCCGCTCACAAAGCGGGGGCTCACAGATATCGCCAGGCAATTCGTCGGCTTCGGTCAACCGGTCTCGGCCCGGGAGATGCTGCAGACCGGCGACCACCAAATCACACTTCTGTTTCAGAGCCGCCTTACGATAGGCGAGAGGAAGCCGGTCATTCTGCGTTTTCCATTCACTTGGCCTCAAAGCCTCGTCATCCAGGGAAAATGCTCCGGACGTGCGCGTATCACTCTTGTTTATGCACCGCCGCTTGACCCGGCCTTTGGCGCGGAATTTGTTCGGGTAAATCTTGAGGCGAGCCTGAAACAGCGCCAGGCAGGCTACACCAAAGGCGGATCTCCGCGCTACACGAACCAGATCAATGCGAATTTTCTGCCTAAACGTGCCGTGCGCGCAATTCCGGAAAAAGCACTCATCAACCACGGGTTAAAATGGTGGCCGATCAAACAATATGCCAAAAAATATAACGAGCATGGCGCTTCATCGGAATGGCGACTTGAGGTCACCAGCCTGGTCCGTGCAGAAACAGGGTTTCCCGCCGAAGGCGTGCCTTTTGCGGTGCTCCTCACGATAGATGATCCCGATAAGCTAGCCCCGGTGTATCAAGAGATAAAGCAGAGCTTGCAAACAGGTCCCGCGAAGGCTCAGGACTTGCAAACAGCCTTCCGTACGCGTCCTCGTCTCTAGGGTCAGGACTCATTAAATCCAGTATGTGACGATGGCCGCGATGAGGACAGCCGCGAAGAAGGTGTGCGTGCATCTGTCATAACGGGTTGCAACTCTGCGCCAATCCTTGAGCCTGGCAAACACATTTTCGACCTTATGTCGTTGTTTATATGTTGTTTTACAGAATTGTGCGGGCGAACATCACCTTTTGGGGGCCCTTTTTGGGGCGGGATACAAGGTGTGATACCTTTAGCCATCAGGGCCTTCCGGTATTCATCGCTGTCATAACCTTTATCAAGACTGTTGCGAATTTATCCGGATTTTCCGGGATTTTGGGATTTGCGCCGTTTTCGGACCCGGAGAGCGGGTGTTTGGTGCCGATGAGTGCCTTTTGCGGTCTGACATCTGCGGTATCAGACA
>JACOMS010000101.1:0-5296 GCA_014324115.1 Hyphomonadaceae bacterium | reverse complement strand
ACCTTCTCCCGCGTGACGTAGCGGGCACGCCCCCACAGACCCCCCGAGTGTTCCAAAACTTTGCCCGACGATCCAGCGTTGCTTTGCGACCAGCTGGTTGAACCTCTTCTGCCGGGCGCCCAGCGGATGGTTCCGTCTCACCCGGAACATAATTGTCCCATTCGTATCCGCACTATCCTCACAGATCGCCTGTTCGACCTGCGCAAGCGGGCACCGCCGGTGAGCATCAATTCGATCAGCTCTGTGCAGCTCTTGACATCAAGCACCGCCTCACACCCCCAAAGTTGCCTCAGACAAATGGCAGGGTCAAGCGCTTCAACGGTCGTATCGGCGATGTCCTCCAAAGCCATCACTTCCGATCCGGTAAAGAAATAGAGGCAACACTCCAACGCTATATCTGGTTATACAGCCAGCAGCTTCCCCAGGCAGCTCCGGGAAACAACCCCCTTGCAGGCCATAAAAGAACGGTGCAGAACAAACCCGCAGCTGTTCATAAAACACCCATGCTGCCTTGCGGGATATGACACCTACGGAATGCCTTGAGCGTGTGAATGCGTAGTCATATGAAGTTACAGAGAGGGTAGATTTTTATGTCCAAAGATCAAAGCGCGCCCGGGAATCGAACCATTACGCTGGATGATGTCGCCCGCGACCGTCTCAGGGCACGCCTTGTTGCTGATACCAAACTTGATACCGGGTTAGTCGATGTAACCGCTCTTGGTGATTGTTTTAACATTGCGTCCAATTTTGCACCCGCATCAGTCGATATGCTTTTTCTCGATCCTCCCTATAACCTCAATAAACGATTCGGGAAACGTTCCTTCGCCAAAATACCGGTCGAACAGTACACTGAATTTCTCGGCTGTATTCTTGATACTTTACTCCCGACCGTAAAACCTGACGGTACCGTCTATATATGCGGTGACTGGCTGTCCTCCTTCTCCATCTTTGCGGCGGCCTCGGAACGGCTTAATGTTCGCAACCGTATCACATGGGAACGCGAAAAAGGGCGCGGTGCCAGGACTAACTGGAAAAATTCCAGCGAAGATATCTGGTTCTGTACGATTGGTGATCATTACACATTCAATGTTGATGATGTGAAGATTCGTCGGAGAGTCCTCGCCCCCTACCGCAACAGCGACGGGACTCCCAAAGACTGGCAGGAACGTGATAGAGGTAATTATCGGGATACTTACCCGTCTAATCTGTGGACTGATATAACGATCCCTTTCTGGTCAATGCCTGAAAATACAGACCATCCGACGCAGAAAAGTGAGAAACTACTCGCAAAGCTCATACTTGCCAGTACAAACCCGGGCGACCTTATTCTGGACCCGTTCCTTGGCAGCGGCACGACCTCTGTGGTCGCCAAAAAACTGGGCAGGCACTTTATAGGGGTTGAGATGGAGGAAGAGTACGCCCTGCTGGCCGAGAAACGGCTTGAACTGGCGTCCTTCGATACATGTGTTCAGGGCTACTCTAACGGGGTTTTTTGGGAAAGAAACTCATTCAACGTAATGAAGAGCGGAACAAAGCAGGTTGAGAAGCCAAAAGATAAGTCGCGCCCGCTGATCTAGAGCTTGATTAGCTTGCCGAGAAACCCCTCAAATCAGTGGCGATGTTCCTCAAACCGGTAAATAAAAACCTCCATGATTGATCCTGCACTCGAAAACCTCGCGGCGCTGACACGGCCTGTTGCCGGTCTTCAGCCGTTCTTTATCGACCATGTTACCAAACAACTTACGGCGCAGCAGACCCTCCTTGACAGCGTTGAACGGATGGGGGGCATGACGCACGCGCTTGACCGTCTGCGCGACCCTGAAAAACTGTTTGGTCCATCCTTGCCAGATGTTCTCGCCCGGCGGTCGGGCTTGTCGGCGGCGATGGATGCCTTCCGCACGCCGGATGAAACGCTGGCCTCTCTCATCTCGGCAACCCGTGGCCTTGACGGGATTCGGAGCCCCGACAGCTTTGCGGCTGTTGGCGCGGCAGGTTTTGCTGCGGGTGATCTGCTCTCGCGGGGTAATTTATTCGGCGATGAGTTCAGTGCCCGCATTGATACGTTCTTTGGCGACTGGACCCGCATCAACCGTTTGCCGGACAACTATCCGGACGATCCCGGCGTACGCCGTGAAGTGATCCGGGAAATCAAGGCCGACGGGGACCTGCCTGACGTCGACACACATGAAGCCGCTGCCATCATCCGGGAGAGCCTGAAAGATAAAGACGGCAATCCCGTCACGGTGCTCGGGCTGCCAACCGGCCTTGTAATGCCCACAGACCCCGGCAAAGCCGCCTTCACCCTGCTGGTGGGTTTGGAACGGTTAGTGCGCGATAAAGTCGTCACCGTGATGCGGGAGAAATTCGGCGAGAATTGGGTCGAGGACAAATGCGCTGACTTTCTGCCGGACTGGCGCAAAAGAAGCGAGGACGAGGTTGGCGCCGGGCTACCGCCTGGACAGATCATTGAGTATTCAACCCTCCATGAGCTGGGGGAAATCATCACGAAATATTGGGACCATGGCTTTGCCATTGCGGGCAGGAAGCCCCGCATAATCTCCCGGCCTGTCAGCGCGTTGATCCCTCTCCGTAACCGGGTGTGCCACGCACGCGAGGTTAATTCTGAAATTCTCTTCGGTGTCATCCACAATGTGCGGAAGCTCGAACCTTGGTTGAGGGAAGGCGACTCAACAGAATGACAAAGACCAAACACAAGCGGTTCATTGAGGTGTGGCGCGTACCGGCGGGCCTCAAAACGGAACACCGCTCGTGAGCATCTTTGTGCAGATGGCGATAGGGATTGCCATGCTCGCTATCACGGTTGCCATCAATGCCTATTGTATCGTCAAAAGTGGAACGGTTCTGGATAAAATGCAGACCACGATTCTGGGCCCGGCCAAGACAAACCTCCACATTCTGACGATCACCGTCATTACACTGTGGTTGTCCCTCGTGATGCTGTGCGCGATGGTCCTGTGGGCGGCACTTTTATCCGGGCTGGGCCTGTTTGAGACCATGATTGACGCACTCTACTTCAGCATGATCTCGTTCACGACCCTGGGCTTCGGGGATGTTCTGCTGCCGCGGGAATGGGGCCTGCTCTCCGGGTTTATCGCGACAGACGGTTTCATCCTGTTCGGATTGAACACAGCGACGCTCTTTGAAGTCCTGCGTCGATTACGGGATACAGGCGGGTGATCGACAACCGGCCGGTGTCCTGCACCGGTGGGCACCATGATCCCGGTATCTGTCTGACCTGTGAAAGCCGCAGGGGAGCTGGTAGACTCCGGCCTGCTGGTGTGCGCTGCTGACGGGGGCTGCCGAATTCACTTCCATGATTTGGGCTTTGATCCCGATATACCCTGTGAATTGAGACAGGTTTATGCTGAAACCGGCCGCACTCTTTTTTCTGACAGCCGCTCTTTATGCTTCCGTCGGGTTCGGCGGAGGGTCGACTTACAACGCCCTGTTGGTGCTTGTCGGGACAGATTACGCCATTCTGCCGTCAATAGCGCTGGTTTGTAATATCATTGTTGTGTCCGGCGGTACGTGGCGGTTTCATCAAAAGGGGCTGATACCCTGGGGCCGTGTCTGGCCGCTGTTTGCATTGTCTGTACCCGCGGCATGGTTTGGCGGGCGTATTCCGATTGATGAGCCGTCCTTTGTGTTACTCCTGGGCGTGTCTTTGCTGGTGGCCGGATGTCTTATGCTCTGGCAGATGCGGGTTTATCGGGAGCGTGAAACCGAACGTCCCATGCCCCGCGGCCTGCCTGTCATCGGCGGCGGTTTGGGCCTTTTATCCGGTATGGTCGGCATCGGCGGCGGCATTTTCCTAGCGCCCATACTGCATATGATGAACTGGGGGCGGGTGAAGGTCATCGCCGGTGTCTGCAGTGCGTTCATTCTGGTAAATTCAGTTTCAGGGCTGATCGGGCAGGCCATGAAACTCTCCGGTCAGGCGCGGTTGAGCGATATTTTATCCTTTTGGCCTCTTTTTGTCGCCGTGTGTGTCGGTGGGCAGCTCGGGAGCCGCGCGGCCAGCGGATGGCTTGATCCGCGTCTTGTGCGCACCCTGACAGCAGTGCTGATACTCTTCGTTGCGCTTCGACTTCTATGGCGGGCGCGCTCGGGCATGTGACTTTGGCCGAGGCCGTCCGCATGTGTTATCCTGATTTAAAACACGGCCCCCATGACCCATTGCAATGTAGCAGGAGCGGCGGTGTTGATGTAGGCTCGTTTTTTCGGGAGTCCCTGAATAAAGGGCACAGGGGAAGAAAAGGCATAATCAATGAACGCTGTTGAGATCGAGGAAGCCGTATCGAACCTGGCCGCGCAGCCCTTTGATGCCGGGGAGTTTCCGTTTGCCCTTCTGGAGGCCTTCGGCAACAAGGCCACCACCCTCAAGCGCCTGCGCAGCGGCAACACCAACCGCTCCGATCTGTCCGATCAGGGCGGCGTCCTGCAAACCAACAACATCCACCTGAAGGTGTGCACCCCCGGTGAAGTCACCTCCACCCTCACACAATTGAGGGCCAGCCCGGCCACCCGGCGGGCCAAGGCAAAATTCATCCTGGCCACCGACGGCCTTGACCTGGAGGCCGAGGATTTGCTGAGCGGGGAGACCGTCGCCTGCGCCTATGCCGACTTTCCCGACCATTTCGGGTTTTTCCTGCCCCTGGCCGGGATCAGCACGGTCCGGCAAATCCGCGAGAGTGCCTTTGACATCAAGGCCACCGGTCGCCTCAACAGGCTCTATGTGCAGCTGCTGAAGGACAACCCGGAATGGGCGGGGGAGGAGCGCCGTCATGACATGAATGTGTTTCTGGCGCGGCTGATATTCTGTTTTTTTGCCGAAGACACGGATATTTTCGCCAAACCGAACCTGTTCACGGATACGGTTGCGGACATGAGCGGCCCGGATGGCACCGACGCCCGGCGCACCAACACCCACGCGGTGATCGGGGAGATTTTCCGGGCCATGAACCTGCAGGCGGAACAGCGCCGGGGGTCCGGGCTGCCGCGCTGGGCCGATGGGTTTCCCTATGTGAACGGCGGGCTGTTTTCCGGCAGTCCCGAGGTGCCGCAGTTCGGCAAGGCGGCCCGGTCCTATTTTCTGCACATCGGCCATCTGGACTGGAAGCAGATCAACCCGGATATTTTCGGCTCCATGATTCAGGCGGTGACCGACCGGGAGGAGCGGGGGCGGCTGGGCCTGCACTACACCTCGGTGCCCAACATCCTGAAGGTGTTAAACCCGCTGTTTCTGGATGACTTGCGCGAGAGGCTGACTGAAGCC
>JACOMS010000100.1 GCA_014324115.1 Hyphomonadaceae bacterium | reverse complement strand
GCGGGATAAAGCGTTTCCCTACTGTATTTCGGCATTTTGCCTACTCCTTGTGCTTTGTCCGACAGTGACCACAAGATAGCAAGTCTCGGCAGTGTAGTCAACAAATATCAAACAAACTGTCTGCCTATAGTTGACACGTGGCAGAACTGCATATATTTACATTTATACGCAGTTGGGGGGGCAGGGCCATGAACGGCACAAACGTACAGATCGACACCTTTCCGCCGCTTGTGGTCGCAACGCTCAAAGGTGCCTGGGCGGCCAGCCAGTCCGACAACACGCGCCGCAACTACGCTTGCGCCCTGCGCGCTTGGGCACGGTGGTGCGAGGCGAACGGGTTCGAGGCCCTGCCCGCAACGGTCGAGGGTGTGTGCCTTTATCTCTCGGACCGGTTTCACCAGGGCGCAAAGCCCCCGACCTTGCGCCTGGCGCTGTCTGCGATCCGGGATGCGCACCTGTGGAACAATCTCGACAGCCCAACGGATGCCGTTGAGGTCAAAAGGGCCATGCAGGGCTTTACCCGGCAAGCCGTCGCTGCCGGTGTCCGCGTGGCGCAGGCCAAGGCCCTGACAGTCGAGGCAGTCGCGGCCATCCGCGGCTATCTGAACGGGCGCGTGAAAACGGATCGACGCGCGGCAAGGGATATGGCGGCCGTATCGCTCTCGGCCCACACCGGCTTGCGGATCGGCGAGCTTGCGGCGCTCGATTGGGATGACATTGCGTCCGAGCCCGATGGGACGGGCCGGATAACCGTGCACCGCTCCAAAACGGATCAGGAAGGCGCGGGCGAGGTGATAGCTGTGACCGCCGCGGCAATGAACGATCTTGCGAACTGGGAGCGGCTCCAAGGCGCTGGGCGGCAAGGCAAGGTGTTTGGGATCACGGCCCGTCAGATAGGCGACCGGGTGAAGGCCGTCGCGGCGGCGGCCGGGCTCGGGGATGGTTATTCCGGCCACTCCGGTCGGGTGGGTCTGGCCGTCACCATGACGCGCCTGGGCGCACCGGTGCAGGCCGTACAACGGCAAGGGCGGTGGAAGTCCTCACGGATGGTCGCAAGCTACACCAGAGCCGAAAGCGCGGGCGAGGTTTTGAAGTGGCTGCCCCAGTGACAATTTTTTTTTCAGAGTTCGAGGTCAAAACGCAACGACAATCATCAAATTTTCATTTTGAATGTCGGCGAATGTGGGTCATATCGGAATAGTTGTCAACGTTTTTTCTTCCCGTATAAAAACCAGGCGCAAGCGGAAAGGCCGTTTTCCGGCCCGCTGAGGGGGGGAATGGATCAGAGGCTACCCAGGTACCCGGAAACACCGTTCCGGGGCGCTCTGCGCGATATTTTCCGGCTCTCAGCACCGGACCAGCACTTTTTTCAAGGCTCGGCGCTCCACACGGTCAATGCTCAGGTTCCACTGTGCCTTCACCTCGACTACCGTAGCCGCCAATCTGCATCGCGCGCTGGGCTCAGCTGGCAACCACTCACCGGCGTCCCTACCGCCCTTGCTCCGATTAATTTCCGGCTCGGCCAAGACAAGGTTACGCAGGTCGCTGGCAAAGGCGCTCTTGCGGTCTTCGGACCAGCCACATGCTCCGCTGTCATGCGCCTCACTGAGCGCGACCACGTGTTCAATTTGGCTATCCGTCACGTCGTAAAACCTGGCTCCGGTGTAACCCGAAACGTGACCATCGCGTTCAATCAGACGTTGTTCCAAAGATTGCGAGTAGCGGTAATCGTCCCGATCATAGGCGCTGCACCGGGATTCCGGCGCAATCGTCAAGCAAGCGGGCATTCCGTCGGCAACGGAAAGGCGGTTTTCCGGGCCTCTGAGTGGCGTGCCCCCATCGGGTGGTCCAGTTTAATTGTTATTGCATCGTTGGCCTTTGGTCCATCGGCACGATGCTTTAGGTAGTCCGGTACCGATCTGGCACACACGTGTCGGTCCTCCAATTGAACAGCCAAGTCATTCTCATAATGCAATATTGTGGACCGGAACACCTTGGTTCCGGGCATAACATCCATTGCGAAGGATGTATTCCTTGACATTTTCGTATCGAGCGCCTGGTTTGGCCTGCGGAAGATTCATATTGCAAAGCTAATTCAAGAAAGTTGTATACTGGTTGTATAAGTCAATCTAACGATCCTGTCCGCCGGGCGCAAGGCGGGCGGACACACGGCCGCTGCAGCGATTATTCAAACACAGTTCACGCGTTTTCTATCGCGCCAGACCGATCTTATCGACGGTCTGGGCCAATGCGCCATTGGCAGCATGGCACGGGTCGTGCGACTTTTCTCTCAGGAACGTCAGGCTGTGGCGGCTTAAACCACGCCATTTACCGATGGCAACGTCAGGAG
This sequence comes from Hyphomonadaceae bacterium, assembly GCA_014324115.1. Taxonomy (GTDB): domain Bacteria; phylum Pseudomonadota; class Alphaproteobacteria; order Caulobacterales; family Maricaulaceae; genus JACOMS01. Next base: position 3,333 of record JACOMS010000100.1, on the reverse strand, counting down.
AGCGTTTCAGATCGCGCATCGCCACGCAGAGTGGCTTCGAGGATTTCCAGATCTTCTGAGCAATTGGAATACCGTGTCGCCAATCCCGGAGGGATGACAAAGGCGTCGCCCGCTTCGAGGTCACAAGACTGTTGTTTGTCTGCGGTCAAGGTCATCGTTCCTGATAAAACAAAGGAAAAATGGATGTCGGCAAAATGTCGAGTACCTGGCACTTCGCCCCCGACATGTTTGGCAATCTGAATTCCAGCGACGCCCTTGGTTCCTGTATTGATTCCCGTGTCCCGGCAAGAAAACCCCGGGATCCGGAATGGTTCCCAAACCGCCTTATCTCTTACGTGATTGACAAATCGCTGTCCTTGCCATTCTCGATTAGGATCGCCAACACCATTTGGCAAGGTCATATCGTGATCTATGGTTGTGATATGTTCTGCCGGCACGCCAAGTTCCAACACTTCGATATCCGGAGAGGCATGACACACACGATGGCGTATTTCGGGAGGTTGAATCACACAATCCCCGGCATTCAGACGCATGATGTCCCCTTGGTCCTCGTACAGAACGTCAACCCATCCCTTGTAGCAATAGATCAGCTGAAACCCTACTGTATGGTAGTGCACCATGTCAGGAACCGGGCCGCCGTCCGGAATGCGGATATGACTGGCAATAATCGACCCACCCAAGCGGGAAGGTATCAGATCGCGATAGTGCATACCGGCGCGTCCAATCACCCACGGCGCTTGGTCCCGCAATGTGCGGACAGCGAATTCGTGCTGCGTTTGCGGCTGCACCACGGTCGGTGTCAGCAGAACGAGGTCGATCTGTGTGCCATTCGGTGCAATAAGGTGCGTTTGCCCATCTGCAAATTTAACGACATCGTCCGTCAGTATGCGTAGACGGCCCGGAGGGGTCTTTGCTCCACGTTCAAGTCTTACTCGCAAACCATGACCGGATAAACTGGCTGTTGCCGGATCGTCAGCTGGGAAGATCGTATCGAGACGCAATCCCAAAGTCTCTGTGAAGAAAGGTAGATCATCGCGTAAATCGTTGGTCGGCAGGACTACCTCGGCTAGTATTTTTGTCTGTGTCACACCAGTTCCCCATTGAAGTCGCAAGTCACGTTCGTCATAATTTCAGAATAGAAAGAAAATTGCAAAATTGAATTGAAAGGCCGCGTGACTGCAAAAATTGAGAGGCTGTGAGTGATCATGGAGTAGCCCCCTGAAAGTGGTCCACCAACTGGGATAGATTGTTCCTTAAATTGGATGATCAGCGATGGCTGGGAAAAGAGAAAAACCCGAAGATATCGTATCGAAGCTTCGGCAAGTTGAAGTTCTGCAAGGACAAGGCGGGACGATTGCTGAGGCGGTGCGCCAGATCGGCGTGACGCAGCAGACATTTTATCGGTGGCGGAAGCTCTATGGTGGGATGCAGCGGTCTCATCTCGCCCGACTGAAAGAGCTGGAGAAAGAGAAGCTGCGGCTTCGGCGGGCGGTGTCCGATCTGACGTTGGACAAGCTCATTCTCACCGAGGCGGCAAAGGGAAACTTCTAAGCCCTTCGCGTCGCCGGGAATGTATCGACCATGTGCGGCAGGAGCTTGGCGTATCCGAGCGCCGGGCCTGCCGCACTCTTGGTCAGCATCGCTCCACACAGCGCAAAGTACCGCAAGGCCGGGCCGACGAAGAGCGGCTGACCCACGACATCATCGAACTGGCGGATAAGTATGGCCGCTACGGCTATCGCATGGTGACGGGTCTGCTGAACAACGCGGGGTGGCATGTGAACCACAAGCGGGTTGAGCGCATCTGGCGGCGTGAAGGGCTGAAAGTGCCGCAGAAGCAAAAGAAGAAAGGACGGCTCTGGCTGAACGACGGGTCCTGCGTGCGTCTGCGACCCGAGCGTCCGAACCCTGTCTGGTCCTATGACTTGGTTCAGGATCGCACCGCTAATGGGCGTATCTACCGCAGGCTCAATATCATCGACGAATACACCAGGGAGGCGCTTATGATCCGCGTTGATCGCAAGCTCAATTCAACAGATGTGCTGGATGCACTGACGGACCTGTTCATCCTGCGCGGACCGCCTGAATACATCAGAGCCGACAACGGCCCTGAGTTCATTGCACAGAAGGTGCGGGACTGGATCGCAGCCGTCGGAGCCAAGACGGCCTACATCGAGCCAGGGTCACCATGGGAGAACGGATACTGCGAAAGCTTCAATGCACGGTTCCGCGATGAACTGCTCAATGGTGAACTGTTTTATACCCTAAAGGAGGCCCAAATCCTGATCGAGCAATGGCGCGTTCACTACAATACAGTCAGGCCGCATAGCGCTCTCGGCTATCGACCGCCCGCGCCGCAAAGCATCGTTCCAATGGACCAAAGGCCCACGATGCACTAACAATCAAACCGGATCACCCGATCGGGGGCACGCCATAATGGACATGTCCGGAATCGAAATCAACGGGTGGAACCGCTCCTCATGAGGACGTCTATCGCCGCTTTGGTCTGCTGTATCGATGATTTTGCAAAAATTTTCGAAGATCGGGACAGCATCGCCCGATCGACACAGGTCGCCAGCGTCTCCGATCCGAGAAACGCTTGCTCAGCGAGATGCCGTTCATAACGGTATTGTTTCAAGGCTCAGCCCACAAAGACGTCAACCATTTCTGGCTTTATAGCGTGGAGATCGAATATCGGGAGTGATTTGGCGCTCTGCCAAGTTATGGACGGTTTGTCACACGGATGCCGCGCCTGCTTGTGCCCTTGTGTGTCTTGTGTGTGCTGCTGCATTGCTTTCGTTGAGAGGATACCGGGGTCTATTTTGCCGGCAGCCCCAGGCTAGCGGTTTGCCATACCGCCCGGATCGGCCGGAACAAGGGTTTCAAAGGACTGGCCAAGCGCGGGTGCATCGCCATGGGCTGGGTCTTTGGCTTCAAGCCGCACATGGTCATCGCCGGCAAGGGCCAGGTCATGGCCGTGAAAAGCATGGCCGGAAATGCCGAAGATCGCAAGCCGTTTGAAGCTATGGTTGCCGAGATGGAAGGCAAGATGTTCGCCGACAGAGGCGACATTTCAAAAGCGATCTTTAAGCGCTTGTGGTAGTGCGGCCTACATCCGATCGCCGACCGATGGAGCAATAGCTGAAAGTTGGTGATGTCCCTGAGTGGCGGCATATCATGTCGGTGTTCAAGACGCGGTCACTTCTCGCAGAGAAAGGGATATGCCACATGACGAGAGATACCATCGCCGCCTTGCCCGATCCAAATGGATTTTCCACCGACCCGCTCACCGATCCGATCCGTTCCGGTGCACGGCACTTGATCGAACGGGCG
>JACOMS010000099.1 GCA_014324115.1 Hyphomonadaceae bacterium | reverse complement strand
CTTCGCTTTAGTTGGGTTCGGGCTGAAGGACATAACCGGGTTCTCCGTGTCCGGGGCGGTTGCGGTGATGGACACGGTAAGTGTGGATGCGCTGCTGTTACCGGCCGCATCATAAGTCACCGCCCGGCACTCGGCCCGTGTATCTTGAGTTACCACCGGTGCGTCGTAGACTTGCCACTCGAAGGCCCCAATGTCGCACGTTACCTCAGGCTCTGTTACCGTGATATTTTCATCCTTCGCGGTGAGGGATACCGCCTGCCCCGTGCCGGAGAGGATGGTTAGGGGGTTAGGTTTGAAAGCCACAACCGGCGGCGTAGTGTCCCGACCGGCGACAGAGACCCTAAGCCAGCCTTCGCCCAGATTGCCGACAGCGTCGTGGGCACTCGCTAAACACCAAGGCGTAGTGTTGAAAGCAGTACGGGGCGCGGTGTAGGTATTGTTCGCGAAAGTGCCGTCACTACAGAATACATGGACTTTCGTAACCGCCACATTGTCCGTGGTCGTGAGGGTTACCGGGACTGTTTCGCCGGAATTCACGTTGATCTTCTCCGGACTGAAGACCACAACCGGCGGCACTTGGTCGTCCCCGAGTCTGATTGTGAGCCGGGCGCCGAGATACGGCCAAGTGCCCCCGGAATAATAACCCTGCGCACCACAAGTGGCAACGGTCGAAACAGCGCCGACAGGCGCGGTGTAGGTACCGGCGTACCGGTCATAGGACCCGTACGTACAGAGAACCCGGGTGACCGTCGCAAAAGAGGGTTCGGTGAGTTTGACCGGAATCGTCTCGCCCGGCCTCGCGGAAATGATACTCGGACTGAAAGAGGCGCGCCTTGCTGTAGGCGGGGGCGGATGTGGCTTGCCCGAGCCGAGGACAGAAACCAGGAATGTACCTGTGCCTGTGCGGCCCGCGGCATCCTCGGCAACGACCACACACGTGGCCGTCGTGTCATGGGTGACATCCGGCGCCATGTATCGTCCGTGGTAGAAGACTCCCTTGTCACAAGTTACTCCGCTGCTTTTGTGATTTGCATCGAATATAGAGTACCGGACATAGACATCGTCGCCGGATCTCACTTCGACCTCGTTCGACTTGAAGACCACAACCGGCGGATTGACGTCTACGCCGATAACGGAAATCCTGAGCACGGCCTTGTAGTAGTCGTCGAAGTTAGGATGCACAACCAGAGCCCAGCAATAGCCGCGGGAGTCATAGTCGGTGGTAGGCGCTGTGTAGGTGTTGTTCTCAACGTCAAAGGAACCTTCCCGGCACTTCACCGACTTATCAATACCATCCGGCACCGTGAACTTTACCGGCACCGTCTCGCCCGATTTGACCTCAATCCTGTCCGGGCTGAAGGACATGCCCGGCAACTGGCGGCCGAAAGCCCCCGGGGCCGCCAGCAGGACACTTCCCAATACCATATATCGAATCAATCCTATGGCAACTCCACTGACAACCACACAGACGTTGTACAACATAGCATGTCTCCTTTCCAACACCTCTTCACGAAATTGTTACCCAAAAACCGAATTCTTTGCAATTTATCAACACGGGTCGGACTCTTCCAGGCCGCAGGTCCAGCCCTGCCACCAAGTATCTTCGGCATTTTTAACAGCGCCGATATAGTCAACAGTCTCAAGGAAGGTGTTGCCCCGGGGAGCCGGGGTTGTACGAACCCCGGTCTCAACCGAACCGTTGACAAACCCTTCAAGGGTGTTGGCTACGCCGGTTACATTGTTCGCACCGGCGGCATCAACAGCGGCCTGACCCGTTGTCGTGTCACTCCCTGTGCTAAACAACCCGCCCACACAGTCAAACAGCACGGACCGGAAGGCCGGATCAGACCCCGGCGTGAAGCCCTCAACACCGTCACCGGCCCCGCGCTCATAACGAAGACAGAAACGTTCATCGGTCAGGACACCGTTCATATAGAACCCTGTTGCACCTGCCCTCACACGGATACCGTCACCGCTCCTGTCGCCTTTACCGATAAGCGTGAAGTTACTCAAGGTCGGATTGGACCCGGAGGAGACCCCCACACTGCTGCCGCCGCTGCCCCGGCGCTGGATACCGATAACGTACTGAATGCTGCCCCGATAGCCGTAGTTAATGTCAAGCTGTCCGGCATCATTACCGGTCACAACAACCCGCCTTGAGTTTACCGTACCGCCGAAATATCCGATACCATACCTGGTCGTGTTGTGAACCTGCACGTATTCCACTGTGGTGCCCGAACCGACACCCCCAAAGAAGATACCTCTCAGATAAAAAAGCCTCGCAGGTTGGGAACCGGCATATTTGACCTGCACATAGCGCAGGGAACCTGAACTGTCGCCACTGACTGCACCGCCGTAAAGCGCGTCCACACCTTTATCAATGTTCTTCCCTTCACAGGCGGCGGTGCCGACAGTTGCCGACGGTTTATTACAACGGTTGATGGGCGCCCGGCCCAGAATCACCAGACCGCCCCACTCACCCACGGCATTCCGCCGATTCCCCCCGGCCCCTGTCACGTCCTTTACAGACGTAAAGATGATCGGGGCGGCCTGCGTGCCTTCGGCTGTTATGGTGGAGCCGCGATTGACAACAATGCGGTCCCTGTGACCAGGACCGAAGACCGTAACACCCGGCTCAATAACAAGCGCAGCCGCACCGCCGCCTGCCGCCATCCCGTCGGCCCCCATATCAACACCGATGTCGACACGACCCAGCAGGGCATACAGATTACCGCGGGTCAGCCGCAGGTCATCGGTCACGGTGCCCCTGATGGTACACACATTGTGCCCGAAAATGTCAAAACCGGCAGCCGCGGTCCCGGCCGGGCACTCCGGCTCCGGCAGCAGGTCCCGCGTCCAGCCCGCCGCCCAGTTGTCGGTGTTTGTTTCTCTCGGACTGAAGGCACCGATATAGTCGCCGTCCGTCGGCTTCACACCCCGTTCCTTCGGCCCCGGAATGAAGCCGTTGAGGGTATTCATGGTTATAACGTTGTCGCTATCGACTTTGTTCACAGCGTTCCGGCCCGTGTCCGGGTCATCACCTGCGCCTGTTGTCACCAGGTTCGGGCAGTCAAACAGCACAGACCGGAAGGAAATGCCGTCACCGACAGTTGTCTCGTAGTCAAGACAGGTCTTGCCGTCGACCACAATACCGTCACGGAACGATGGATCTGCACCCGCAGTGATCCGGATACCGCTGCCCCTGGTATTGCCTGCGGCCCGCAGGGTGAAGTTGGAAATTGGGAAACCGGACTCACTGCTGATTTCAATACCGTTGTCTGAGCTGTTACCGGCACGCGACACGCCGACCATATGGTTAATGGCACCGTCATAGCCTTCGTCCATGTGCAGCTGATCGTCCGTATTACCTGTAAGAACGAGGTGATGCGCTTTTACCGTCCCACCCAGGATCGCCACACCATCCCCGGAACTGTTGTGAACCTGAATGTGATCAACCGTCGTATCCTCACTGATACCGCCCAGGGTCAGACCGGCGTTCAATCGGGCACCGGCCTGACGCACAGTCACGTATTGCAGTGTACCGCTGCCGGATTTTCCGGTCCCGCCACCGTACAACGCATTCGTCCCCTGCACAGTCACGTCTTCAATGGCGTGTTCACATGCAGGCGCACCATCACAGCGATTGATCGGGGCATTGCCCAGAACAACAACACCGCCCCATTCACCGGTGGCGTCCGCACGTTCACCGGTACCGGCAATGTCATTCCTGCTCGTAAATACAATCGGAGACTCCACCGTCCCCGCGGCTGCAATCCGGTGACAGCGGTTGACAACCAGAAGGTCATCCCCCGAATCCCCCGCAATCGTCACACCGGCCTCAACGGTCAGCACCACCGGTGTCACGCCCGCACACGCTTTGCCGCCGTCTACACCCACGTCCAGACGCCCGCCCAATTCATAGACAACACCTTCCACATAGGGAATCGTCGCATTTTGGGTCAGCACACCTGCAAACTCCGCAAGGTTGCCCAAGGGCCCCGTGCACAGCGTCTGCCCGCCCAGTGGAGAGCCGACGCTCTCCGTGAAGCCGACGGGGCAGGATGCCGCCGGAGGAGTGATGTTGACCGCCAACATGGCTAAACCGGAATTGCCGTAATCGTCTGTGGCTGTCACGGTACAGATACTGAGTGTGTCGCCAGCAACAGTCGGCGCCGTAAACACACCCATCCCGGTGTCATAGCTGCCGCCATTGGTACAGAGCACAGTCAGCACGGGATTACCGTCACCGTCATCGGTTGCCGAAACCTGTGACATTCCGGTGCCGCCGGAGGCTACAGTGAGCGAAACGTGACTGAAGGACACAACCGGCGGCGTTGTGTCCGCCGTATCCGCAGCCCTGATATAAACCTGGAGACTGGCCGTACTTGCGTTCCCGGCAGCATCACGGGCCCACGCCCTGCACCAGGCACGGGTATCAGCATTGACATGAGGCGCGGTGTAGGTGAAGGTGTTGTCGTCGACATCAAAGGAACCAAGCGGATAACATCCTATCTTGGGACCCCACTTGACACCAACATTATCCGTCGCCATGAAGGTGACCGTAGCTGTGGCACCCGAGTCCACGATCAGGTCGCTCGGCCTGAAGGACAGAGTCGGCCGCTTTTTGTCCGGAGCGGTGACAAAAATTTCGAGTGCGCCTGTACCTGTATTACCGACAGTATCCTTGACCCACGCCGTACACACAACAGCAGTTCCAACATTGACATGAGGCGCGGTGTAGGCGTTGTCATCAACGCTGAAAGAGCCACCCTGCGTGCATGTGACCTTGGGTCTTCCCCTAATACCGATATTATCCGTGGCGGTGAGTCTTGACCGAGCCGTCCCGCCCGATTTCACGATCAGGGTATTTGGTTCGAAGGATACATCCGGCGGCTTTTCGTCCGAAAAGATGGAAACTATGAGCGCGGCTGCGCCCGTATTGCCTGCAGCATCTTCGGCCCACGCCTTACACTCAGCCCGGGTATTAACACTGACAGCAGGCGCAGTGTAGGTATCGTCCGCAAAGGAACCTTGATCACACGTCACAACAGGGCCTCGCGTAATGCCCACATTATCCCGCGCCGTAAAGACCGACGCAGCCGCCGCGCCTGGTTTCACGGTCAGCACCGACGGGTCGAAATGTAAATTCGGCGGCTGTATGTCTGTACCAATGATTTTAACCATGAGTTCGGCTCTACCTGGATTTCCGGCAGCATCACGAGCCCACGCCGTACACTTACCAGTGAGGTCAGCACCGACGGCGGGTGCGGTGTAGGTACTGTACTCGACATTGAAGCTGCCTTTATCACATGATACCTTGGGCTTTATTTCATCGGCACTGGCATTGTCTTCCGTCACGGTGAGTATTATCGCAACCGTCACGCCTGCGTTCACAGTCAGTGTCGCCGGGCTGAAGAATAAAACCGGCGGTGTGGTATCCGGAGCGATGATGGAAACTGTGAGTGTGGCTACGCTTTTATTACCGGCAGCATCACGAGCCCGCGCCTCGCAATCATCAGCGGTGTTAAAGTCAACATGGGGCGCAGTGTAGGTATTGTCCGCGAACGAACCCTCAACACATGTCACCGTGGGGCCTCTCGTAACACCTACATTATCCGTCGCCGTGAGGGTTACTGAGGCTGTCTCACCCGAATCCACTTCAATCTTCTCCGGGCTGAAGGTAATAACCGGCGGCGTGGTATCCCGAGCGGTTGCGGTGATGGAAACATCAAGTGTGGCTTCGCTGCTGTTGTCGGCCGCGTCGGAAGCCTGCGCCGTACACGTAGCAACGGTGTCAACAGTGACAGCGGGGGCGGTGTAGGTATTGTCCTCAACACTGAAGGAACCCCAATTACACGTCACTATGGGACCTCTCGTAACACCGACATTATCTTTCGCGGCGAGTGTCACCGAAACCCTCTCGCCCTTCGCTTTAGTTGGGTTCGGGCTGAAGGACATAACCGGGTTCTCCGTGTCCGGGGCGGTTGCGGTGATGGACACGGTAAGTGTGGATGCGCTGCTGTTGCCGGCCGCGTCGGAAGCCTGCGCCGTACACGTAGCAGTGGTGTCAACATTGACGGCAGGGGCGGTGTAGGTGCTGTCATCAATGCTGAAGCCACCCTGCGTGCATGTCACCTCAAGGTCTGCAATCCCGAAATTGTCCGTCGCGGTGAGTGTTACCGAAGCCATCGCGCCCGATTTCACTTTGATCTCTTTCGGGCTGAAGGACACGACCGGCCGCTCCGTGTCCACACCCTGGCTGAAGACGGCCGGGGCCAGACCGATAGCCGCCGCCAGCATGAGACCCCTCAACGCGGTATGGCGAAAGATTTTTTTCATGGCACATTCCTCGGTTTTTGTTGCGTTCCACTACAAATGCCCGCCGATTCTGCCCTCATAAGAGGCTTGAAACACACTCGGAAGTATAACAGTCTTAGTAAAGCGTTTTTATCGCAAAAATTCGAACAGGCATATATATGCAGGAGCCCACACATACCTCGCGCGGGGCTCCGCAGTAACCGTGCCGGGGCTTGTGTCCGGGTCCGGGCCGGAATCCGTGCCGGAAAACGGTTCGCCTGTTCCCCGTTTCCACGCAGGCGCTCCCACCCTGGGCACCGCCTCACGGCACCAAAGTCCCCCGGACGGATGATTCCCCCGATCCGGTGAGGAGATGGAGGCAACACTCCAACGGTACACCCGGCTATGCAACCGGCAGCTTCCCCAATCAGCCCTGGGAAACAAAACCCCCTTGCAGGCCATGAAAAAACGGTACAGAATGAACCCGCGGCTGTTCATAAAAAAGCCATGCTACCCTATGGGATATGCACCTAAGTTTTAGGGGCGGGCGTTTCCGGTACCTTGAACAGGCACGCATTTTACGTTAAATGATCCCCAATCATGAGTAAAAACGGATATAAACCCATGAAGTTCAAATCTTGGATCGCAGGAATATTGGCGGCGTCAGTGTTCTCCGGATGCGGTGATAATCGGACCACGGGCGCAACCGGCACTCCCAAAACGCATGGACATGTTCAGGAGCTTAACCTGTATTCGGCCCGCCATTATGATACCGATATGGCACTCTACGACGATTTTACCCGACAAACCGGGATCAGGGTCAATCTGATAGAGTCCAGAGCGGATGCCCTGATTGAGCGGATCAAAAATGAAGGTGAATTCAGCCCTGCTGATATTCTGATAACTGTAGATGCAGGCCGTCTCTGGCGCGCGGAACAGGCGGATATTCTCTCCCCCCTGACCTCATCGGTATTGGAACAACGCATTCCGGCCCATTTGCGCGACCCGGACGGCAGGTGGTTCGGGTTATCCAAACGCGCCCGTGTCATTATCTACAACAAGGCTGCCGGCAAACCGGAAAGCCTGATGACTTACGCAGACTTGGCCAACTCTGTTCATGCCGACAGGGTTTGCATGCGATCTTCATCCAATATCTATAATATCTCTCTCATGGCAGCGATGATCAGCCACATGGGCGCCGCCGCGGCGGAAGACTGGGGTGTGGGTGTGGCCGATAATTTCGCCCGTCGTCCCCAAGGCAACGACACCGCCCAAATTGAGGCCGTGGCAGGTGGGGAATGCGGGATCTCCATTGTAAACACCTATTACATTGCGCGGTACGCAAACTCTGATGACTTCGGGAAACGTAAAATGATCGACTCCATCGGCATCATATTCCCGGATCAATCCGGAATCGGAACACACGTAAATATCAGCGGTGCCGGTATTATCAAAACAGCCCCGAATCGTGATGCCGCCGTCAAATTTCTGGAATATCTGACGAGTGATTCGGCACAGGCGCACTTTGCCAACGGAAACAACGAATATCCCGTGGTCGAAACCGTGGCTCCGAATGCGGCCGTCAAAGCACTGGGAGTGTTTCGGGAAGACGAGATCAACGTCTCTGAACTCGGTGAAAACCAAAATGAAGCTGTCAGGATTTACGACCGCATCGGTTGGCCATAGACGTAAATTTTACGGGGCAAAAGCATGAAAGGATTTACAGTATTGATACACAGCGGGACGCATTTTGCGTGTCCTGCAATCCCGGAACACGCCAGGTACAAAAAACCGATACATCCAAACCCCTGCCTATGACGGTGGTGGAAGCCCACAGCACCCTCGCCCTACCCGGACGTTTGGTCTTCGTGAGTCCTCACGCTTCACCGGGCCGGAGAACCTGAAATGGCGGCTCCTCGCCTGTTACATCCGGTCTTGGAGGCACAAGCGGCAGAACGGCTAGGAACCTGTTGCGTCAGGGTTTGATGGGCCAATTTTTGAAGCTGGACACCTCCATCAGCGTTTGATTTTGAATTAGCTCTGAGTGATTTCAGTCAGGGGTCTGGTTGCGCACCCTGTATGCCGCCCCTTTTGGGGCGCTTTAGCGGCATTTTGGGCTGATAATCCGGATTTCAGGCGCACTCCACCCGCTGCGTCTCATGGTAAATCAGGCGTCGTATGTTACAGGCAATGTTGGCCATACAAAACAGCAATCACACTTCACACCAAAAATCCAAGGGGGTTTGGAAGTGTCCGGCTGTGTCAAGGCTTTGGAAGATGGTCGTCCGGCCTCGGACATCATTTGCCCCGGGATCCGGCACCTGTCCATTGTCGAAGCGCAAGCAGCCAGAGTTGTCGCCGTTCTGCCCCGATAACATGTTCCGCCTCCGGGACGGGAATTCGTGAAAATTAAATTTGTCCGCTCTGGCAAAATCCGGCCAAAATTCGTATGGACAGGCAAACGTCTTTCCCCTATGGGGTCTGCCTCGGGATCGCGTTACTTCTGAATGCCCAGATAGCTCAGTCGGTAGAGCAACGGACTGAAAATCCGTGTGTCGGTGGTTCGAATCCGCCTCTGGGCACCATTTCAAAGGCTGTTGCGAATGTATTCGGATTCGCCAAGACTTTGGGATTCTCGCCGTTTTCGGGCCCGGCGCGCTGGTGTCTGGTGCTGACGCGTGCTCTTTCCGCTCTGACATTTGCGGTATCAGACAATTTTGGACAGACTCCCCTCTCACGCAGCCACCAGGTCAATGCGGTTCGCCGCCTTGAGCAGGTGGACACCTCCATCAACGATTGATTTTGAGTTAGTATCGTTGATGTTTGAGTAATTTCAGTCAGGGGTCCGGTTGCACGCCCTTTGCACGCCCTGT
>JACOMS010000098.1 GCA_014324115.1 Hyphomonadaceae bacterium | reverse complement strand
TTGCGCATTGCAAGCCTCCAGTCAAATACTATTCTGAAGCCGGTCATATTTTTTTATTATGCAGGAACAGAAAATCCTCAACACACGATTTCGCAACAGATGCGCGCACCTTGCTTCGCTGCTGTCCTCATCGCGGCCATCGTCACATACTGGATTTAATGAGTCCTGACCCTAGGTGTTTCTATATTGCCCGCGCAGGGCAGGAAATGTGCGGAAAATTTTCGTAAGAAAAAAGATAAAAAGCTTGCATAAGTCATTTCACTTCGATAAAAAGGGTCCGTTGCTGGCATTCCCCCATTTGCGAGCAACAGTCGGGGTGCCGTTTCTTCCTTTGATTCTTTAGAATCCCGGCACCTCGACACCCTTATGTCTGCACCCATAAACAGGGCGGACATTTTGACATTCTTCCCACCGTAATAACAGGGACTTCAGGTGGCGACGTTCGGCATTTACACTGCATTCAACATGGTTTTCCCGATCAAGCCCGTTTCCAATGATGGATAAATTTATGACGAGACAGATATTTACAGCGAGTCTGGCTTTGCTGGTTTTTCAAAGTCCGGTCCGGGCAGAAGAGGCCGGGCCCAAAAGCTCGTGGACGGGAGAAGTCTCATTGACAGCCTCCAACACGACCGGGAATACGGAAACGACGGACGTCGGTCTGGGCCTGAAACTGCAAAACGAGTCAGACCGCTGGCGTCACGAAGTCACGGCCTCGGCTGATTACGGCGAGGGCTCCGGCACCAAAAACAAGCAACGCTGGCAACTCGGCTATCAGCTCGGCTATGGCCTTGGAGAGCGCACCTATATCTACGGCAACGCGGATTATTTCGATGATGATTTTGGTGCATTTGTTTCGGGCTATTTTGTCGGGGGCGGAGTCGGTTACAAACTTGTCCTGCCCGATCCCGTAAGCTGGAGCGTGGAAGGCGGGGCCGGATTTCGCTCGGAGGAGGACTCCCTGGGAGACAATGCGGACGAACTCGCCGTTCGCGGGTCTTCCGATTTTGATTATGCAATAAATGAAAACGTCTCTCTGTACAATAATACAGAATTTGTCTGGTCGAACAGGAATACACATATCTGGAGTGATGTCGGTGTGACGGCACAGCTCATGGGTAACCTGTCCGCACGGCTTTCATTCCGGATTGATCACCGCACAGACGTTCCAGTCAACACCGAAAACACGGATACGGCTCTTCGCGGCGGTGTTGTCTACACAATCGGCTAGTTCAACGTCGTCCGAACAGGCGCTCTATGTCGGCGAGTTTCAGCTCGACATAGGTCGGACGGCCATGGTTGCACTGGCCCGAATGCGGCGTCGCTTCCATCTGGCGAAGGAGAGCGTTCATTTCATCTGCATTCAGGCGGCGACCGGCCCGGACCGATCCGTGACAAGCCATGGTACCGCAAACATCTTCGAAGCGTTCCTTCAGGGAGAGCGCCTCCTCATATTCGGACAGGTCATCGGCCAGATCGCGCAACAGGCCCTGCACGTCCATCTCGCCCAGAATCGCCGACGTTTCATGCACGGCCACGGCCCCGACTCCAAAAGGCTCAACCATCAGCCCCATTTCGGATAATTCCCCGGATCGGGCGAGAACTCTGGTCGCATCCGCTTCGCCCAAATCGACAATTTCAGGTATGAGGAGCGCCTGCCGTTCCACACCCTTGCCCGCCATGGCCAGCTTCATGCGTTCATAGACCAGACGCTCATGGGCGGCATGCTGATCGACGATAACAATACCGTCCGAAGTCTGTGCAACTACATAGGTCTCATGAAGCTGCGCCCGCGCCGCACCCAGGGGACAGGCTGTGTAATCCGGAGTGGCTTGTGCCCGGGCATTTGCGGGTTCGGGCCAGGTGGCTTCCGGTATCTCCTCAACCTTGGCCGAATGACCGTCAATCAGGGGTTGCAAAGCCGGATCACGGCCATGAGAGGGCTGATGAGGTGTACGGACAAAACCGGGGCGTGAACGGTAATCGCCTTGTAACGACAGGGATTCGTTCCCGGTCTGAATGCGTCCCAAAGCGTAGTCTGATACTGTTGTACTCGCCCGATGACCGGCTCCGGCCAGGGCATGCCGCAGGGCCGAGACGATCAGGCCCCGCACCAGGCCGGGATCACGGAAGCGAACCTCCGTCTTGGCAGGGTGGACATTCACATCCACATGCTCGTGCGGCAGGTCGATATAAAGTGCTACGACCGGGTATCGGTTGCGGGCCAGATAATCCTGATAGGCCCCGCGCACCGCACCGCCCAGCAGCTTGTCTTTTACCGGGCGTCCATTGACAAACAGATATTGATGGGCTGCATTTCCCCGCGAATAGGTCGGCAGACCGCCACAACCCTTCAAGAAAACGCCCTCACGCCCGGCATTTACTTCAACGGCATTGTCGGCAAAATCCGAGCCGAGCACAGCCCCCAGGCGGGACAGCCGACCGGATTCATCGTCGGACCCGGCCGCAAAACGCAAATTGATACGTGCGCCGGACCCGAGGGTAAAGTCGACCAGAGGATTGGCCATGGCGAGACGTTTGAAGATGTCCGATATGGCCAGAGCTTCGCTGCGTTCCGTTTTCAGGAACTTCAACCGCGCGGGCGTGGCATAGAACAGGTCCCTGACCTCAACCCGTGTACCTGAAACCCCGAATTTCGGGGCCGGACGTACAGGTTTTAGTTGTCCCCCGTGAACAGAAATCTCCCATGCGCTTTGAGAATTTGCCACCTGGGAAGTGATTTTCAGGCGTGCGACCGAGCCGATGGATGGCAGAGCCTCACCCCTGAAACCCATTGTGTCTATGGTGAGAAGGTTCCAATCACCCGCATCATCAGGCGAGAGCTTGGAAGTTGCATGACGCTCAATGCAAAGTGCAAGCTCATCCCGGGTCATCCCCATGCCGTCATCCGTGACCGTGATCACGGAACGTCCGCCGTTTTCACAACGGACATCAATCCGTGTTGCCCCGGCATCCAGCGCGTTTTCGATGAGCTCTTTGACCACGCTGGCCGGACGCTCGACCACCTCACCGGCCGCAATACGGCTAACGGTTTCAGGCGGCAAACGCCGAATCGCAGGAGGAAAGAAGGTCATATGGGGGGTGGAATCCGTCAAGTCGAAATCAGGCATGGGCTTTAGCGAACTCTGGCGTGGGGCAGCCCCAGATGGAAAATGATCCCGGCCGCCCGGGTTGCCAATGTCACCAGGAACGCCAGGGGCAGCGCACTTTGCGAGTCAAGCCCAAGTATTTCCTTGAACAGCCAGAGCGACACAGCACCCAGAATTGCCGCCGTGGCATAGATATCACCTTTCATGATGAGCATTTCGTCCTGGCAGACCACATCACGGATGAGGCCACCGGCAATGGCCGTCAGGACGCCCATAAGAACGGCAACAAAGGCTCCGTACCCTTCGTACATAGCCATAGATGCGCCGAGTGGGGCAAAGGCAGCCAGGCCGATGGCATCCATCCAGCGCAAAATCTGGAGCCTTGAAAAGAAACAGTAAAAAAAGAAAGCCGATAAACCGCCGGCCAGGGCCACCCAGAGCATCAGACTGTCCGAGAGCCAGAAGACGGGCCGGTCAAGGCAGATATCGCGCAGTGTGCCGCCGCCGACAGCGGGCAGAAACGATACAAGAACGATACCGAGAATATCCATGTCTTTGCGCACTGCCGCGATCCCCCCGGAAACCGCAAAGGCATAGGTACCGATCAGGACGAACAGATCATAAATACTCGTAAGTAACATGAAAGCGGGTATACAGGGTTTGGAGTTTGTGTCACAGATTTAATTTGAAGGGGCCGACATCCCCATCCGGGATCAGTCACTCACCCAGACCCTCCCGCGTCAGAATGTTGCAGCGGGCGCACGCGCAACAAAATTAAAACAGCCCGCCCATAAGTCCAGGTTTACCTGCAGGAGCTTCAGATATACCTTTGCGCCCAAGCCGCCAGTACATGGGCCACATACTCTGCATCCATCGGGTTCTTAAGTAGAAGATGATCTGCACCGTTGAGGCTGACAAAGCTCTTGGGGTGCCGCGCCTTGCTGTAAATATGGGCCGCATTTTTGATACCGACGACCGCATCCTGCGGGGAATGAAAAATCATCAGCGCCCGGCCCAAACTCTCTATCTTGGCGGTAATATCATGACTGCCTACATCATCCAGAAACTGTTCCTTGATGACAAAAGGACGCCCGCCAAGCAGGACTTTGGCCTCCCCCTCCTCTTCAATCTCTTCAAGCTTGTCGGCGAACTGATGCACAATATGGGTCGTGTCACAAGGCGAGCCGATGGTTGCAACCGCCTTGCATTCCGGGATCTCGTCAGCAATTTTGAGCGCCGCCGTGCCGCCGAAACTGTGGCCGATCATGACACAGGGGGCTTTGTGATGCTCACGCAGATAGTCGGCAGCATTACGTAAATCGACACAGTTGGATGAGAAATTCGTATCTGAAAAATCTCCGCCGGACTCCCCCAGACCGGTGAAATCAAACCGCATCATGGCATAGTTGTTTGCAACCAGAGTCCTGGAGACGGTCCGGATCGGCTTGAGGTCCTTTCCGATTGAGAAGCCATGGGCGAATAAAACCCAGGATTTTATCTGCCCCCCATCCGGCCAGTCCAGCTTGGCGGAAAGCCTGTCACCAAAGGCACCTGTAAATTCAATTTTTTCGGTCGGCATGGTCCTGTCCTGTCTGACACGCAGCTCCGTTGCATAGCACGAACGCCCGGGGCTTGCAAAAGCTATTAAGAGTTTTACAAATTACAAGGCCGGAGCGCCCAGGCGGATAAAATTCAAACCAACTTGTCGATTAGATCATGCCATGATTTTAGAGTTTCGACATTTTCATCCCACCAGCCCTTCAGACGCATCGCCGCCTCTAAACATTCGCGCACTTTGTCAATTTGATCTGAAAAGTTATACTGTGTTTCAAGTCGCGGCGTATCAATCACGATGCCCAGGGACCGGCCTGCCGGTCGCAGGTAGGCGCCAATGTCAACCAGTGACGGAGGTTTCTCCAAACGATCTTTGAAACGCCCCCCTTTACCAATCATGATTTTTACTGAAGCAGAAGGCTCTCCGCTATCCCGGCACTGCAAGGACATCCGCGGCTTGCGAATTTCACTATGTAGACAGAGCGTTTTCGGAACATCAAAGTAGAATGTTCGAGAGTTTTCGTATCTTGCGCCAGATGGATTCGGGTTCGGCTTCAGCACGAGTTCCGGAAATTCCAGAGAAGCAATCCCTCCGACGGATTCGAAGAAATCTCCAGTCTTCACATTCGGATCAGGTTCAGGTGGCGTCTTCTCTGCCTGTTCTATTGCAGCCTTCAACAACTCTTTGTCTTCCCCGGTCATGATATCCAGGAAGCTTTCGTAGGGTACTTTATAGTCAAAGGAATCCGACATTTTGGTTGCACGCAGGTATTTTTGCGGAGCCAGCAGTACGGAAAACGCGTCGACCGACTCATCCCGCAAGGCTTTTACTGTTTTCCTGTAACGTTCCGGTTGCCCTACGCCAGACTGCGTTGCGCTAAACCGCGCATTGATTTTGTTCTCAATCAAGTATCTCCTGCCACAGGGCAACCTTATCCCTATATCTATCGTTCCAGCTTTTCCTTCACCTTCATGCGGGGTTTGACTGATCGCATCAACGGCGGCAGGTGAATCAATTCCGAATTCTTTAAACAATCGTTCTCTGAAATCCGGCGCATCATGTTGCAGATGCCGCAGGAATAACTCATCTATTTCTTTTTCATAAATTTTAGGCGCCATGAAGATGGTACATGGCCGTTATGACCGAAAACTGCAACCCCCGGCTCAATGACCAGCGCCGCCGCGGCGCCGCCGTGTCGTTGGCCCCGACATTACCGCCGATATCGACACAACCCGAGAGGTCATACAGACCGCCGCGGGGCGTGATCAGCTCCCCGGTCACAGTCCCGCAGGTATTACGGAAGTCGGGGGGAACAGGCGCGTTCTCCGTCAACGTCATAACCGGCATCCTCGGTCCCCTCCGGGCACACCGACTCCGGCAGCAGGTCCCGCGCCCGGCCGGGCACGGCTCCGGAAGCAGGTCCCGCGTCCAGCCCGCCGCCCAGTTGTCGGTATTTGTTTCTTCCGGACCAAAGGCACCGATGTAGTCTACACCCGCTGTTGTAAGGGCCACACCCCGCGCCGTCTCCCCCGGCATGAAGCCGTCAAGGGTGTTGGAGGCTACAACATTGTTGTGGCCGCGGGCATTAACAGCGACCTGACCTGTGGTGGGGTCATCACCGTTGTCCGTGTCCGTTGTCACCAACCTGCCCCCGCAGTCAAACAACACACTCAGGAATTTCGGATCATAGGCAGGCCGATAGCCCCGCTTGCCGTCACCGGCCGTTTTTTCATAATCAAGACAGGTATTGCCGTCGACAACAATACCTTTAGAGAACCACGGTCGCGCACCCGCAGTGACGCGAATACCGCTGCCCTTGGTGTTGTCTGCGGCCAGCAGGGTGAAGTTGTCAATACGGGGATCAGTCCAAGGCCTTACACCCGGCGCCACAGAGCGGACTTCAATACCGTTGTCCGAACCCGCACCGCCGCGCGGCACGCCGACCACGTATGTAATCTTACCTCGATAGCCATCGCTTATCTCCAGCTGCTCATCAGCATTGCCCGTGAGGACAAAGCCCTCCGCGTTTACAGACCCGCCCAGGACCCTGATACCGTCCCCGGAACTGTTGTGAACCTGGATGTAACGCACTGTTGTAACCATACTGACACCCCCCAAGGTCAGACCGGCGTTCAAACCGGCACCGGCCTGACGCACAGCCACATATTCAAGGGTGCCGCTGTCGGAATTTGCGCTGGCACCGCCATACTTCGCTTCCGGTGCGGTCACGCCCGCGATGGTATTTTCACATCCGGCGGCGCCGCCACTTGTACCCGGAACATCACAGCGATTAATCGGGTTACTCCCGAGAATAACAACTCCGCCCCATTCACCGGTGGCGTTCGCACGATCACCGGTACCGGCAACATCATTCCTGCTCGTAAATACAATCGGAGCCTTCGCAGTCCCTCTGGCTTCAAGCCGGTGACAGCGGTCGACAAGCAGAACGTCATCGCCGGAATCCCCCACAATCGTCACACCGGCCTCAATGGTCAGCACAACCGGGGTCGCATTCACGCAGGTGATGCCGCCATCTTTACCCACATCAAGACGACCGCCCAATTCATAGACAACACCCTCCATATAGGGAATCGTCGCTGACTGTGTCAGCACACCTTTGAATTCTGCAAGGTTGCCGAGGGGCCCGGTGCACAGTGTCTTGTCCCCCAACGGAGAGTCGGGACTTTCCGTGAAGCCGTCAGGGCAGGAGGCCGTTGCGGTGGGGGTGTATGTGATGTTGACCGTCAGCACCGCTGAACCGGAATTGCCCGCCGAGTCTGTTGCCGTGGCCGTACATACACTTGTCGTGCTGTCAGCGACTTCCGGGGCCGTAAACACACCTGTACCGATGTCATAGGCACCGCCGCTGGTGCAGGATACAGTGGGCACCAGGTTACCGTCAACAGCATCAGTGGCCGTAACCTGTGACATTCCGGTGCCGCCGGAGGCCACAGTAAGGGAGACAGGACTGAAGGATACAACC
>JACOMS010000097.1 GCA_014324115.1 Hyphomonadaceae bacterium | reverse complement strand
AACATAAACAGATCACCCATCGCAAAATCTCCTTTGCAACACATGAATCACACATTACGACGTGAGGGAACCCGTTAAATTAATAGGTCCTGACCCTAGGTTTTTCGAGCAGAGTGCGCAAATCGGCAACGCTTGGTGGGCTGTCAGGGTAGCGGATAATGTCCGGTGGCCCGCCCGAATCATCAATAGATTTCAAGGCTTGGCGAGACTTTGAACATTGCGGGTTATGGTAAATCGTCAGGGCCATGCTATAGCTCTGTGTAGAGAGGATTTTTCATGTCTGGTACTGCACCGTTTGATTTATATGTTGCACCGGGTTTTGAGCCGGTGAGCGACAGATTTGTCGAGAACTTCACGGAGCATGACGAACTCGCTGCTGCCTTCTGTGTCTATGACCGGGATGACTGTATCATTGATCTGATCGGCGGCTGGGCGGACAAGGCGAAAACGCAAAACTTCGGGCAGAATAATCTTGTCCCGGTATTTTCATCAGGAAAGACCATGGCCGCACTGGTTATTGCTTGGCTCGCGGATCAGGACAGGCTCGGTTATGATCAGGAGATACGTTCCATCTGGCCGGAATTTGACACTCACGGCAAAGGTAGGCTGACCGTCGCGCAAATCATGTCCCACCAATCGGGCCTGACCGGCGTGACCGACCCGGCCTGGAATGTTAATGACTGGTACGACTGGAACAAGACCTGCACGACACTCGCAGCGCAGGAGCCGCTCTGGGAGCCTGGAACAGCCAGTGGCTATGCACCTGTCGTTTACGGTTTTCTGGCTGGTGAAGTTGCGCGGCGAGCCGACATGCACAACCGAACTTTGGGACAGATTTTGCGCGAAGAGCTTTGTGAAACGGAAGGGCTTGACATCTGGATCGGACTACCGGAAATTCATCACGAGCGATGCGCCTATATGTGTAAACCCCCTGCTCCGGCCGAGTTTGGCGAGATCAACGAGGCTACGCGTGTCGCATTCCTGGAGAAAGGCTCATCTCCGGGCGGGAGGGATATAACCGAATGGCGCAAGGCGGAATTTGCCGGATCGAACTGCCACGCGACCGCAAAGTCGCTCGCACGGATACAGCAGGTCGCCCTGCACGAACGCCTTGACGCCCGGCCCTGTTTGTCGGAGGGTACGCTGGCGCAGTTGCACAAAACCCGTATCTCGGGCCGAAATCTTGTCCTGCCGTTCGATCTGACTTTTGCTGTCGGCTACATGAAAAATACGCCAAATCTTTTTTTCGGCCCGAACGCGGACACGCTGGGCCATAGTGGTTGGGGCGGATCCTGTGTCTTCGCTGACCCGAAAACAGGTCTGTCGGGGGCCTATGTGATGACCAAACAAAATAACACACTTCTGGGCGACGTGCGCCCCGTTGAACTCATCAAAAGCCTTTACACATGCGTATGATGATTTTTGGCTTGGAACGGAAAATTTGTGGGCCAAGAGCAGGAATCCCATGTAATAAAACAGGGCCATACACATGCAAACCCCACCCAAAACCTCTACAGATCATCCGTCCGGGCCCAGCGAAACCCATGTGAGCATCTTTAGACTGCACAACAGGATGGAGCAAACTTTATGAGTTGGGCGGTTCTTGTCCATAAAGCTAAACATACGCGAAGCCGTGATCGCTTTATGTATTCGGGGGTGCTTCTGTGTTACAGGCACTTTACACTTTTACACAAAAATTCACGATTCGTGTCTGGTGATACCGCACCGGCCCGCTAGGGAAACATATGGTCGATACATTGGCACGTTTGAAATTTTCAGATCCGCATATCACTGCCAAAGGTGAGCAGCGTGCTCATGTGGAATTTGATCGACTCAAAATACTCTGGTTCAACACCGGCAGTCTTTGTAACATTGCCTGCACGAACTGTTATATTAACAGCTCCCCCACGGCGGACCATTTCGTCTATCTGACCCGCGACGAAGTGCGCAGGTACTTGGATGAGATTGAAAACTTGCAGACAGGTTCCATAGAAATTGGCCTCACGGGCGGCGAGCCATTTATGAACCCGCACATCATCGGCATATGCGAGGAGGTTTTGAACCGCGGACACAGCCTGCTCATACTAACCAATGCGATGCAGCCCATGATGCGCCAGCGGATCAAAACAGGATTGGTAGATATAAATACCGATTTTCCGGGACAAATCACATGCCGCGTCAGCTTGGATCATTATTCTGCCGAAATGCATGATGCTGAACGTGGATCGGGGAGCTTTGATATTGCGTTAAGAGGCATAGCATGGCTGCATGAAAATGCCTTCCACACACATATTGCGGGACGCACCGCCTTCGCAGAAAGCGAAGCTGATGCCCGTACCGGGTTTGCTCAGCTCATCACCGCGCAGGGATGGGACATTGACCCCACAGATCCTGTTGCGCTGATGCTATTCCCTGAAATGGATGACAGTCTGGACGTACCGGAAATCACGACCGCATGCTGGGATATTCTGGGCGTTGATCCCAAGACGCTCATGTGCGCCTCAAGCCGGATGATAGTCAAACGCAAGGGTGCCAAAAATCCGGCTGTCATGTCCTGCACATTGCTCTGGGAAGACACTCAATTCGAAATGGGTGAGGGTCTGGCCAAAGCACTGACCCCGGTCAGCCTGAATCATCACTACTGCACCAAATTTTGCGTCTTGGGCGGGGCAAGTTGCTCGGCCTGATGTCTATTGCATAAATTCGCTTCATGGTAGCAATGATGCCGGGAATTCAAGACGTGTTCATGCAAAGTACTTGGAAAGTCGCAGGCCTTGTGACTGGTAATGTGATCCTGAACCGCCATAGAGGGTATCTGGAACACCCGCCATGTTTTCGAAGATCAATTTTGCAACGGCCTGACCATGTCGCAGGATAAAAGGGACGTCACGCCCTCTGACCTCCAGCACAGCACGGGCCCCCGCCCCGACCATACCGAAACCGGGATCGAAAAACCCGGCATAGTGGGCACGAAATTCTCCAATTTCCGGTGCTATCGGCGCCATTTCGGCCGCCTGATTGTGCGGGATTTGCACGGTTTCCCTAGACACCAGAATATAAAATTCTCCGGGGTCAAGGATCAGCATGTTATCCGGAGCAAATAACGGCTCCCAATACTCAAGCACACGATGGCCCCCAATTCTGGACAAATCGACGAGACCCGAATGACGCCGTCCATGCCAGCCTACAGCCCCGTCCGGGTCCGCCTTACCGGACAGATCAATACTCACAGTCTGGGCCACCGTCGGCATGAATTCTCCATTACGAAAACGTATCTGGGCCAAGCGGTCGCCGGGACGCACCAGCACTGAAAAGGTACGGGGAGAAATTTCGGCATAAAGTGTTCCGGAATATCCGGTCGGAATCGTGTCAAACGCCTCTGCTCTTTCACAGACAATCCGTGTGAACACATCGAGCCGCCCGGTCGAGCTTTTCGGATTTGCGCGCGCGTACAGATCCTTCGGTAAATCCAGACTCTCCATCAGCGGTACAAGATAGATACAACCGGTCTCCAATACCGCCCCGCCGCGCATATCAATCTCGTGCATGGCAATTTGATCCAGACAGGTTTCAATAGGTAGTGTATTCCCGGGAAGAAAGCTGGCGCGAAGGCGAAAGGCCCTGGTGCCCAGGCGAAGATCAAGGCTCGCCGACTGCACCTGATCGTCCTGAACAGGCACATCAACGGAGATATACCCGTTCGCCAAAAGATCGCGGATGCCTTGTTGAGGTAATATTCCCATTCCCGATTAGCCTACCATGGGCCTTGCCTCTGGCAAGAACGAAGATAATTAGGTCAATGCGATTGGCCGCCTTGAGCAGGTTCGTTGCCCCGCCTTGAAGGTCAGTTCCGCCTCGACTTTCTCCCGCGTGATGTGACACTTAAGCGATAATTTCGATGCTATTTGCTTTGTATTCCGTTGACCTAATAACATATATTTTACGTGTCCCAGATTGACCCCTCCCATGATTGGGCTGACGACCAGCATGAACACGTCATTGATGAAAGAACTGACGACTGTCCCGAAAGTCCCACCCATAGTCAAGCCTCTGCACTCACATCGACCAGATTTCCTTTCATGGCAAATTCTTTGAATTCGGAAATTATTCCCATAACCTCTCCCTGAATTGTTGCACTAAAGGAACACGCGGCCTACTCCGGCGGTGTTAATCCGTCAGCGACGGGAACAATCGCCTATTCATATGCTGTCGTTGATCCGGGCTTTCAGGTCTTTGCCGGTCCGAAAAAAGGGGACATATTTCTCCGAGACCCTTACGGAATCACCGGAGCGGGGATTGCGGCCCATCCGGGCCTTGCGGTAGCGTACCGAAAAGGCTCCAAAGCCACGAAGCTCAACACGTGCGCCTTGTTCCAGAGTTTGTGTGATGGATTCGAGTACGATAGCCACGACAAGTTCAACATCCCGACGTGTCAAATGCGGGTTATCCTTGTGGAGTTCGTTTATCAGCTCTGAGCGAAGCACGAATATATAAACGCATCAAGCGTGCGTGCCGTCAACCTTGTTTTAGTACTAGGGTCAAGACTCATTAAATGCAGTATGTGACGATGGCCGCGATGGGGACAGCAGCGATTTTCGCGCAGAAACGGGTCCTGCGCCCCATGATTTAAGGATGTTCCCAAGCGAGATAATCTCGGCGCGGGCGCTCGCATTACCAATACCGCGCCTCTTTCAAAGTCCAGAATACGTCATGGTTTTTGACCTCGTCATTGTCCTCTGCCAGATCCGCGGGGAGCCTGCCATCACCGGTTTTGGCCCTGATGTTTGCTCCGGCCTGTATGAGCGTCACCACCGCTTCAGCCGTGCCATGCCGCGCCGCCACGTGCAGCGGGGTCCAGCCATCCTCTATGCTCACGTTAACATCCGCCCCGGCCTGTATGAGCGCCGCCACCGTTTCAGCATTGCCACTATCCGCCGCACTGTGTAGCGGTGTCACGCCGTTTTCGTTGCGCGCCTCAATATCCGCCCCGGCTCGTACGAGCACCGCAACCGTTTCAGCATTGCCACCACCTGCCGCCGCATGCAGCGGGGCCCAGCCGTATTTTTCATCCCGCGCCTCAATCCGCGCCCCGGCTTTGATAAGGGCCGCCACCGTCTCGGCCATGCCATGCCGCACCACCACATACAGCGGTGTATAGCCGTATTCTTCTTCCCGCGCCTCAATATCCGCCCCGGCTCGTGTGAGTACCGCAACCGTTTCGGCACTTCCCGCCACATGCAGCGGTGTAATGCCGCCCTCGTCCCGCGCTTCGATATCCGCCCCGGCCCTTACAAGGGCAACAACCGTTTCGGCATTGCCCTGCGCCGCCGCATGATGCAGCGGTGTCCAGCCGTCCCGGCCTCGCGCATTGACCTCTGCACCGGCAGCCTGGTATCTTCCGACATCCTCTGCCGCGGCACTCTCGAAGAAACCTGTGCTGTTCCGATCATTACAATCAGGTTGCGCCTGGGCCTTCCGGGCGTACAAACCGACACCGAGCAGGGTCGTGATCATCAGGAATCGAAACATGCCAAAGTCTCCTTTCAGTGTGTAATGCGTCGTTTTGACCGTGAATGTGCAGGATCATTTACTGTAGCGCAGGCGGCCTGTCAACTGCCGTACCGGGAATCTTCTGCAAAGCCATTAACATGCAATACCAAGCCCGCGCCATGCCCTCGGGATACCGGATATCCGCGATGGTCGTGCAGACACGGGCCCCACGATTTAAGGGTGTTCCCATGAAGGAAATCTCAACCTTCATGGGACTTTACAGAAGGCTCCGCCGGGGCGGGATAAGAGTAGGGTTTCCGGGGATAACTATAAGGCCTTACATAATACCCGTATGGCGGCCCGACCAGATACCCATAACAAACATGGGGATGTACCTGATATGACGGCCTGACAGAGTACTCGTAATAAACGTGAGGCTTGTGCCTGCGCTTACAGGGCCTTGTGATGGACCCGCAGACTTCCCGGGGAGATGTATACCTGCAGGAAACGCCCCCCCGCCTGTAAACACTGTGCTCCCTTGGGGCTCCATAGGTACATTTTCCTTCGGGAGGAGAATAACCATAGCTATAGCCGGTATCATAGGCATAACCCGTTGTGGCGCCGCCCGCCAGGAAAAACAGGACTGCAATTATAAATCTTCTCATCACCACGCCCCTTCGATGGCATTATACATTATATATGACCTTTTAACTGTTTTAAAGGCCTTTTGGCTCAATGATATATTTTTTGACGAAGCTCTACAATATCCGCCCCGGCAGCCAGGCATCTTCTGACATCCGCCGCCGTGGCACTCTCGAAGAAACCTTTGCTGTTCCAATCATTACAATCCGGTTGCGCCTAGGGTCAGGACTCATTAAATCCAGTATGTGACGATGGCCGCGATGAGGACAGCAGAGAAAAAAGTGTGCGCGCATCTGTCATAACGGATTGCGACCC
>JACOMS010000096.1 GCA_014324115.1 Hyphomonadaceae bacterium | reverse complement strand
GAAGTTTCCCGCGTCTGATCCCGGGAACAGTTTGCCTGTTATCAAGATTGCCGAGCTTCGCAATGGCATAACGGCTAAATCGAACAGAGCTTCACGGGACGTGCCAGAGAAATACATTGTTTCTGATGGTGACTTTTTGTTCTCGTGGTCTGCGAGCCTGCTGGCAAAATTCTGGACCGGAGGCGAAGGAGCCCTTAACCAGCACCTCTTCAAGGTGACTTCAAACCGTTTCCCGGCGTGGTTTTTCAGCCAATGGGTGTATCATCACCTGGAGGAATTCCGGGCGATTGCTGCCTCAAGGGCAACAACAATGGGCCATATTAAACGGGAACATCTAAAAGCCGCGTTGACCGTTTGTCCTCCGGCTGAAGTAATTAACCGACTTGGAAAAACCATAGGACCGCTTGTCCGACGTACAATCACAAATCCTTTGGAGTCCCGCACCCTTGCCGCCATCCGCGATCTGCTGCTGCCCAGACTCATGTCCGGTGAAATCCGCCTGCGCAAAGCCGAACAGGTGGCGGAGGCCGGGCTGTGATACGTGTTCCGGTCAAACCCGGTCTTATCCGGTGGGCGTGCGAGCGTTCCGGGATCGCCCGTGTGTCCCACCCCGCAGGGCAGTGCGGCTGTTGTTTTACGAACAGCCGCGGGTTCGTTCTGTACCACTTTTTCATGGCCCGCAGGGGGGCCCGAAAGCTGACAGGGGAGCTTCCGGTTATATAACCAGACGTAGCGCTGGAGTATTGCTTGCACTTTTTCACCGGCCCGGTCGTGTGAAACGGGAAACCGATCAGTGCCCCCGGAGTCAACGGGCCTGACAACCTGGAAACAGGGGGGAAGTCCGGTCAGGCGGTTCCAGCCCCGTCCGCGCCGAAAACTTCGCCCAGCAGGGCTTTTGTTGCCGCCCACGAGCGGCGCTCGGCGTCCGGATTGTGCAGAAGCATTCCGTCACCACTGTCTGCGCCGGGTACCGTGAAAGCATGCGTTGTACCGCCATAGGCATGGAGCTGCCAGTCGCAGCCGATCGCCGTCAGCTCTTTTCCAACGGCCACAACGTGTTCCGGTGGGGCCATGGGATCATCCCAGCCGTGGGCAACGAGTACTTTGGTTTTGGATTTTTTCGCCTCATAATCCGGCGCGGCCAGCAGACCGTGAAAGCTGATAGCCGCTTTCAGATCGACACCGCCGCGAACCATGTCCAGGGTGCACAGACCACCGAAACAGAATCCCATGGCCGCCATATGTGTTTCGTCCACGATTTCCAGGTCGGCAGCCGCCCTGAACCCGGCCGTCAGGCGCCTGAGCAGGGCTTTGCGGTCCTCAACCAGCGGATTCATGAGTGCCTGCTTGTCTTCAACGGACTCGGGCAGAGCATTGTCGCCGTAATTATCGAGGGCAAACCCCACATAACCCAGCGCTGCCATGCGCATGGCCTTATCCCCGGCAAAATCATCACGACCGCCCCAGGCATGATTGATTAAAACACAAGGCCTGGGACCGGCAAAAGTTTCACTCCAGGCGAGATAGCCGATACAAGTCTGGTTGTCGTCCTTATATTCCACGGATTTTGCTGCGATACTCACGGTGCGTCTCCTCTACTTTTGCCTTGTGGCATAAGAATAGCGTCCCAATATGACAGGTCAACGGAATAACAAAAACACAATATTGAAATAAAATTGCTGTCCCATCCCGGATGATTACATAGCCCCTTGCTGGTCGGCTCCATCGTCGGCGACAAACTGATCGGCGGCGCAAAAGGCAAAGTTGTCGGCACTGTTGCGGGTGGGAGCGCCGGGTATGCGGCCGGTGACCGGACACAACAGTGCGCGGGGGCGACAATACACACCGAACAGGAGTACGGCACAGTGACACTGGCATCAACGACCACATCTGCAAGCCGGGTAGACCCAATAGTTTATCGGGCGCCCGCGAATCTCGCCTTGCACCGAAGATAACTGCGTTACACCCGGCTATCGTGCGGTCATGGCGGCGGAGCGGGAGGGGAGAGCGCCTTCGAATATATCCGCCCATATACGGGTTATACGCCATCCCCGGCAACAACTGTGGCCGCGCATATGCCCGTTGAACCTGACGCACCTCCAACCTATCCGGTCAGCAAAGGGGATACACGGCACGACATCGTCGAAAACGACACGGTCTGTTCCCTGTGTCCCGCACTTTGTGTATCAGTGTGGATGATATACGGACCCCGAACAACCTTGATGCAGCCTGTTCGATAAAGCCTGGAGATTATTTGCGTTTATCCGCGTCGCGCTGCTAAAGCGGGTTTTCCTGTTCACGTCCCGGGTGCATATTCCGGGATGTCCCGGATTGCGCCAATCCTGATTTTGGCCGACTCCTTCAGGTTGCCGACCGGTCAGGCCTGATTGATGTCAGACTTCCGACTTTGATGATTTGTTGATGTGAATGAAAGACAGCCTATCATTTCATATTTCTGTTGCACCAATGATGAATTGGACGGACCGGCATTGCCGCTACTTTCACCGGCTTTTGTCGCAGCATGTCCGGCTGTACACGGAGATGATCGTTGCGGATGCGGTCATTCATGGTGACCGCCGACACTTGCTGGGGTTTGATCCGGTCGAACATCCTGTGGCTTTGCAGATCGGTGGGAGTGATCCGGAAAAAATGTCCAAAGCGGCGCAAATCGGCGCGGATTGGGGTTATGACGAGATCAATATCAATGTGGGGTGCCCCTCCGACCGCGTGCAATCCGGACGTTTCGGGGCTTGCCTGATGGGTGAGCCACAGACTGTTGTTGAATGCTTCCAGGCCATGCAGGCGGCCGTGGACATTCCGGTCACGATAAAATGCCGCCTGGGAATTGATGATCAAAACGTCGAAGAGACGTTGCCGCAATTTATTGCAGAGATTGGCGCTGCGGGGTGTACACAGGTTATAATTCATGCACGCAAGGCCCGGCTCGACGGATTAAGCCCCGGGGAGAACCGGGCAATTCCACCACTGGATTACGGCTTGGTGCGGCGGATGAAAGCCGGGTTTCCGGAAACCGGAATTGTGCTCAACGGTGGTCTGCAAACCCTTGATGCCGCCATGGAAGAAGTCGGGAAATTGGACGGGGTGATGTTTGGACGGGCAGCCTATCAAGATCCGTGGATATTGAGTGACATTGATCGCAAGATCTATGGAGCATTGCCGTTTGCACGGCCGCGCGAGGACATTGTCCGGGAGCTGATAGCATATGCCAGAACCCTTGAGAGCAGCGCAAACAGTCGGTCGGCCAGAGCTCTCGTTCATCATGTTACAGGCCTGTATGCCCATCAACCCGGCGCACGTCTGTGGCGTCGCACCTTGAGCGAACAGACGGCCACAGGTCGCCCGCCCTCAGCTGTTATTCAAGCTGCTCTGGATGCTCGTCGCGAAATGTCGGCTGCCTGATGGAACCGCAGATTCTCAACCTGTCGGTGGCCCTTTTATGCGCCGGAGCCTTGGCTGGATTTACCGCCGGCATGTTCGGCATCGGCGGCGGCGCGGTTATGGTTCCGGCTTTGTATCATGCGTTCACACTCCTGGGGTATCATTCTGAAACCATTATGCACATGTCCATCGCGACTTCGGTTGCGGTCATCATTGTGACAGCTTTGCGCTCGGCGTGCGACCATCATAAAAAAGACGCTGTTGACTGGAATCTTGTCTGGCCCGGCCCATTTTTTCAAACGGTTCCCGAAAATTGGGGTTTTTGGGTAGCGGCAGGGTCTTTATCAGGTGCAGTCTGGCTCTCAAGCCTTCTGTCGGGGGCACAATTGACGCTCCTTTTCGGCATTATCATGGTCGGTGTCGCCATGCAGTTCATTTTTGGAAACCCCGACTGGAGACTCGCCAAAGAAATTCCAGGTCCTCCCGCGGCACCTTTGGCCGGGACGGGACTGGGTGCACTCTGTGCGCTGATGGGGATCGGATTCGGGTCCGTCGGTGTCACATTGATGTTGCTATGCGGTCGCAAAATTCACACTGCGATCGGTACAGCGGCGGCTATCGGCTTTTTCATCGGTTTACCGGCTGCAATCGGTTATATCATATCGGGGTGGAGTGTTTCGGGTCGCCCGCCCTTATCTCTGGGTTACGTCAATTTGGTCGGGTTTGTTGTGATGATTGTAATGACAATCATCTGTGTGCCGTTCGGTGTAAAACTGGCTCACAAACTGGATCAAAAAATATTGCGGACAATTTTCGGCGTCTGTCTATTATTGGTCAGCCTGAATATGATCCGGAAAATTGCGTTGTAGGACTGTTGCGAATTTATCCGGCTTCGCCAGGACTTTGGGATTTTCGCCGTTTCCGGGCCCGGCGCGCGGGTGTCTGGTGCTGACGCGTGCTCTTTCCGCTCTAACACCCGCGGTATCAGACAATTTTGGACGAACGCCCCCTCACGCAGCCACCAGGTCGATGCGATTGGCCGCCTTGAGCAGGTGCGGCAGATGGGGCGCTTCGCCTGCGTTCGCGGGACGGACAGGCACAACCTCCACATAGCCATCGCCATCCCTGCGCCAAAAGCCCTTGTGGCCAAAGTACAATTTGTTACCCTTCTTCAACCAGCGCCCATCAGGGTCCACCGACCGGCCAGGCTGTGAACCAACCCTGCCCACCTTCGAGCCAACGCACCGCCAATCAATTTGTCCGACGCGACACGCTCCGGGGGTAAACCCATTTCTGAAGCCGGTCATACATCACGAGACGGGAATAAAAATCCCCAATACACGCGATTTCGCAACAGTCTTTTTTGGAGTATTTTATCGTCCAGCGTGCGCCTGTATCTTTCTGCGAGTCTTGTCGGGATTGTCCCGGATGTCGGGGGCTGACTGGCCAGCAAACCCGGTCATGGCTGCGAGGCGTTCCGTCGGTACCTGCGCCCACACGTCAATGATTTTTGCGCCAGGAAACGCCGTGATCAGACCTTCTTGAGCTGTGTCGGTATTTTGCCTTGCGGTCGCAAGGTGACTGTCATAACCGGGCGCGGATAGCAATTCGGGGGTACGAAAATGTCGTAATCCCGCACCAAAGTCGCCAGCACCATTTTGGCTTCCATCGTCGCAAAAGCCGCCCCGATGCAGATCCGCGGACCCGCCCCGAACGGCATGAAGGCACTCCCCCTGGCTTTGAGCTCCGGCATGTGCACAAACCTGTCCGGATCGAAAACTCCCGGCCTGTCCCACAACCGCGGTGCCCGGTGCATAATGTAATAGTTGAGAATGATGTGATCATCGGGCTCAATATTGCGTTCCAGCAGCACTGTCGCCTCGCGGCACTTGCGGTTTATCATCGGCGCAGGCGGGTAGAGCCGCATGGTCTCGTCAAGCACGGCCTGGGTGAAAATAAGGTCATTCAGGTGATCGAATTCAACATCACCCCGGCCCGCAACATTGAGGACTTCCCTGCGGACGCGCCCGGCGACATCCGGACACATGGCCAGCAGATATATTGCCCAAGTCAGGGTCAGGGCCGTTGTCTCATGTCCGGCAATGAAAAACCCGATCAGATTGTCCCGTCTTTCGCGCTGTGTCAGCGGCTCGCCTGTCTGCGGGTCGCGCGCCGAGATCAGAAGGCCGACGAGATCATCACCGGGAGCGTCCTCATCACGGCGACCCAGCAGAATATCTGCGGACCGTTTGAGCGTGCGCAACGCCACCATTCCGCCGGGCGGGACCGGACGCGGCACCCAGCCCGGCAAGGGCAGAAGATCATCGGGCCGGAGGGTTCCGGCCGCCGTAACAGCTTTGCGCGTGGCACGGCGAAGGCGACGCCCGTCCACACCCTGCGGATCACCGAGCAGCGTTCTGGACAGTACCTCGAATGTCAGATCGGCCATGGTGAGATTGAGGTCTATCTCCCGCCTGCGGTCCAGAATATGTGTGAAATCGTGGATGACATCCGTAATCGTCGCGGCCAATTCAGCCATATGGCGCGGACGAAACATCGGGGCCACCCCGCGCCGCTGGCGTTTCCATTGCGCCCCGTGAACAGAAAGCAGCCCCTCTTTCGTAGCCGGACCGAGAATGCGCGCATCAACCGGCGATTTAGTGAATTTATGCGATTCAGTTGCCAAAACCTGCATCATACCTTCGGGGTCACAGACCGTGTGTGTTTTGAATCCGAAAGTTGGCACACTGACAATCGGCTGTTTCCAGGCCAGCGGGCCAAACCCCTCAAGGGGATTGCGCATAAATTTCCATGTCGCGCGAATAAATCCCTCTTTGCCCGTCAATTGCGGGGCGTAGGGCGGAACAAAGCCCCGGTCCGAATTGTCAATGTCTGCGGCCGTCACAAGCCAAGACTAGCAGGGATGCAGCCAATAAAAACCCCTCGTTTTGCCGCACCCACAGAAACCTCCGGCCAGCGCCGCCTGACGGCTTCGGCAAGCTCCGCCTCGTGATCCGGATTTGCGTAAGCGTGCAGCAAACTGACAGCAATCGCTTCCNNNNAGCGCCGCCTGACGGCTTCGGCAAGCTCCGCCTCGTGATCCGGATTTGCGTAAGCGTGCAGCAAACTGACAGCAATCGCTTCCACACCGTCAGCCTTGAGTGCGTCAAGAATGTTATCAAGGCCGGAGAGGTCCAAAGGCTTTAAAATCTCGCCCTTGTAATTCATGCGTTCAGGTACTTCACGGCAAAGATAGCGAGGCACAAACGGCTCGGGTTTTTGATAGCGAAAATTGAAGAAGTCTGGCGGTCTCCCCGTGCGATCTCCAGCACATCCCGGAATCCCTCTGCCGTAATCAACGCAGTTTTGACGCCTCTGCGCTCGGTGAGAGCATTGATCACCACAGTGGTTCCATGTGCGAAACCCCCAACGCTGTCGTACTTGATATTCGCTTTTTCGACGGTAGCCAAAACACCCTGCTCAAGGGATGCACGGGGGAGACAGTCGAGGCGGAGTTGACCTTCAAGGCAGTGGCGATGAATCTGCTCAAGGCGGCCAGCCGCATTGACCTGGTGGCTGTGTGAGGGGGAGTCTGTCCAAAATTGTCTGATAACGCAGGTTTGGGGCTGGAAAGTGCACGCGTCAGCACCGGACACCCGCTCGCCGGGCCTGGAAATGGCGAAAACCCTAAAATCCTGGCGAGTCCGAATAAATTCGCAAAAGTCTTGACTTGAATAAAATTAAAAAGTTGTCATAGCATTCCGCGAAGTGTCGTCCGGCTTTGCGGCCGGGATGTAAACGCGGGCCCGAATGTGTAGGCCCGAAGCAACAAAGGGATAAATAATGCATGTCTTGAATAAAACGCGTCTGTTGCAGACTTCCATCCTTTCCGGTCTGGTCATGGGCCTCGGGGGGGGGGGCGTTGCCTGGGCGCAGACGACTGAAGCCGAAACCCAGGCGCAAGCCGGAACCGAAGCCCAGGCCGTACCTCGGGAGATCATTGACGGGTTTGAAGCGGAACCGGACGGGATCATTGTAACCGGCTCGCGGATCCGTCGTTTCGATCTGGAAGGTATTTTTCCGACAACCGTCGTGGAGCCGGAACTTCTCCGGAAAGCCGCCTTCACAAACATTGCCGATGCCCTGACGCAGATCCCGGCTTACGGGGAAGGGGTTAACCCGCTCGGTAACCAGGGTGATAACATCGGGGCCAACTTTGTCGATTTTCTGGGTCTGGGCCCCGAGCGCACACTGACCCTTGTCAACGGTCGTCGTTTCGTCACATCGGACGTTGGCGGGAATGGTTTGTCCGTTGACCTGAATGTCATTCCCCTGGCCCTCGTTGATCGCATCGAAACAATCGGTGTCGGTGGTGCTCCTGTTTACGGTGCCGATGCCATTGCCGGTACAATCAATGTCATCATGAAGGACGATTTCGAGGGTCTGGAAGGCACTGCCCTGTTCGGCCAGACCGAGCGCGGCGATGCCGACCGTGTATCGTACCAGATCGTGGCCGGTGCCAATTCTTCCGACGACAGGGCCAACGTCACCTTCTCCGCTGAGTACTTCAATCAGGAGGGCCTGCGCCAGCTCGATCGTCCGGAAATCTACATAAATGCGCCCTTTGTCAGCGAAGTTCCGGCGGGCACGCCGGGGTTTACGGATATTGATGTTGACGGCGACGGCAGGCCGGATGGCGTTTTTCGCCTTTTTAATGCGGACGGGTCGGCCGGTGGGGCTAACTTACAGACGATTACATACGGCGGTGTTGTTTCCAGGCCGCGTTTACCGGGTGAGCCACCGATTTTTCCTGAATCGGCCTTTTTGCCCTCTCTGGGTCTCGGGGGCCTCATTTTTGATAACGACGGCACTCTTCGTCCGTATAATCCCGGCCGCCCCATCCCCGGCTCGGGTTTGTTTTTCGCGCAAGGGGGCGAGCCGTTTGCCTTTCCCGGTCAGATCCGGCAAATTTCATCCCCCCTCGAGCGCATCAATTTCGGCTCAACGGTGAGGTATGACATCAGCAGTTCCGTCAGGTTCAAGGCCGATGTGCAGGCCGCCAACACAAAATCAGCCGAACTTCTTGATCAGGGCGTTTTCCAGTCATTTGCGTTTGGTGGTATGCCACCAAACCCAAACAATGATATCAACGGGGCGTTGCAGATACCCGTAACCAACCCGTACCTGACCGCACAGAATCTGCAAGCCCTGTCGGATATTGGTTTCGATGTTGACGACCCTGATGAGGTCTTCTTTTTCTCCCGCTCCAACAGCGATCTTGTCGGCGGTGGCAGGCGGGACGCGGAAGTGCTGGTCTGGCGCTTTGCCGGAGGTCTTGAGGGTGAATTTGAAGCCTTCGGGGGTCGTAAATTCTTCTGGGATATACACGGGGTCGCCGGGCAATCCAGCGCCGAGCGGGACCAGAATGTGCTCAATGATCTGCGGTTTCTCAATGCCCTGGAGGCTGTACGCCTGACCCAGGCCGATGTGGATGACATTTCAGCA
>JACOMS010000095.1:6795-8145 GCA_014324115.1 Hyphomonadaceae bacterium | reverse complement strand
CCAGCCTTTTTATCCTTGAAAAAAACCTCCTAAGCTGTCCGTCGGTGCGGGTCAACGGCGTCAGCCCTGTCCGTGGACGGATCAACCTGCACAAAAAAGCTGCCATTAACAAGCCCGGGCACAGCGGCTTCAAGGCCCGCCAACCCGGATACCTCCATATGGACGTGAAATATCCGCCCCGAACGGCAGATCAAGACCGGCGTCGCTACCTCTTTGTGGCAATAGACCGGGCCACCCGCCGGGTCTTTATCCGCATCTTCGATGCAAAGACCGCAGTCAATGCCCGCCGCTTCCTGCGCGACCTGGAACGGGCCTGCCCCATCCATATCCGCACTATCCTCACAGACAACGGCAAAGCGTTCACAGATCGCCTGTTCGGCCTGCGCAAGCGGGCCCCCACCGGTGAGCATCAATTCGATCAGCTCTGTACAGCCCTCGACATCAGGCACCGCCTCACACCCCCAAAGTCCCCCCGGACAAATGGCAGGGTCGAGCGCTTCAACGGCCGTATCGGCGATATGCTCCAAAGCCATCACTTCCGATCCGGTGAAGAAATGGAGGCGACACTCGAACGCTATGTCCGGTTATACAACCGGCAGCTTCCCCAATCAGCCTTGGGAAACAAAACCCCCTTGCAGGCCATGAAAGAAGGGTACAGAATAAACCCGCAGCTGTTCATGAGAAAGCCATACTACCTCGCGGGATGTGACGCTTAACAACGAGTTTGAAGTCGGGAAACTGTTGCCGCGCGATTATGTCGACGCCACCATCGGCTTTAAAGCCATGCCTGCGCAGCCTTCCTTGCCCTGCGGACAACATCCTGAAGGGCGCTTTTGTCGGCGTTGCCCGGTGCGGCGAACAGGGCGCGATCACCTGCGGCCCGGCCGACCTCAGAACCGATCAGGCCCGCCCAACATCATCATCCGTGTCATCGACCGGGAGTTCCCTTATGCTCGCATTCGTCAGTCTCCAGCGCTGGCCGGATCGTTCGAGGTCCCCTGTAACGATAACGGGATTTCGGGCCCCGTGGGCACGGGTTGCCACGGCATAATTGTCCTGATCAAGAACCGCGTTCACCGACTGCATTTTTCCGTCAACTTCGGCTTTGAGTGCTACCAGACCTTCCACCTCATGCTGGTCGCGCCTCAGCTTGTGAACGCAACCGAAGAGAATTATGTCCGGTCTTGGCTGTCTCGCCATGGACTTGTCAGCCATATTCGTTGCAAAGAATCGAGGGGGCAAAAAACCAAAGGGGCAGCCCATGCCGACCCATATCAAGCGCGCCAATAGTGCAAGATCAAAAGTCAGGGCTCTTGTCGAACATCCCTTCGCCGATCAGAAACACCGCAT
>JACOMS010000095.1:0-6761 GCA_014324115.1 Hyphomonadaceae bacterium | reverse complement strand
CCTGATTTACCATGAGACACAGCAGATGAAGTGTGCCTGAAATCCGGATCATCAGCCCAAAACGCCTTCAGAACGCCCCAACAGGGGCGCCACACCGCGCGCGCAACCAGATCCCTGACTGAAATCACTCAAAGCTAATTCAAAATCAAACGTTAATGGAGGTGTCCAACCCACAAAGAAGTCCATGCAAGCCTCCCATTAAATGCTATCGTTGAAGCCAATCGCACTTCATTAAACAACAAAACACCCTCAACATGCGCAATTTCGCAACAGTCTTTCAAAATCAATGATATCATTCATCACTTCAAGGGGACGGCCCAAATCTCTAACCCGCTTAATTCGTTCGTCCAAGTCGAATGGGCCATGTTGTCTCATACAAAACAGCAATCACATTTCACACCAAAAATCAGGGGGTCTTGGAAGTGTCCGGCTGTTGGCTGTGTAACCGGACATAGCGTCGGGGTGTTGCCTCCATTTCTTCACCGGATCGAAAGTGATGGCTTTGAAGCACATCCCCGATACGGCCATTGAAGCGCTCGGCCATACCACTGGTCTGGGGACTTTGGTGGTGTGAAGCAGTGCTTGATGTCGAGTGCTGCACAGAGCTGATCGAATTGATGCTCACCGGTGGGTGCCTGCTTGCGCAGGCCGAAAAGGCGATCCGTGAATTCTCTGCCATTTTCTATGAGGATAGTTTCGCTAATTCATCGTGAGTAATGAGGCGTTGCCTCCGGCGGCGGTGGTGTTGATGGTGAGTGTGCGCTCATGGAGGAAACGCTCGATCGGGTCTGTGGCGGATAGAATTGGCAGAATAGGCCCCTCCCGGCGGCAGGCAACTGCGGCCACGTGCTCCCGAATGCCGCCGTCAGCCACGATGCCCTCAATGGAAAAATCAATGAGAGCGAGTCCTTCTTCAAAAGTAACCCTTTGAACGAGGTGGCTTGGAAATTTTCCCACACCGGAACATTGTTTCAAGTCGAATGTCTTGCGGCCCGCGAGAATGACTGAAGATCCGGCAACCAGCGACCGCAAAATTTGCCCTGCCGTTTCTTCAGCCGTCTCTCCACCAAAGCACAATATGGTTCCACGTGGACAGAGGCGCAGCGTATTTTGTTCGCCCGTCGGACCGGGCAGCGCGGTGACTTCCTCATAGGCAAGGTCAGCGGCGCCACCGCTTGCAAGCACCCCGACAGTTTTCAGACGATCATTGAGAGGGAAACGCCTTTGCCATGCCTGCGCAGCCTTCCTTGCCCTGCGGACAACATCCTGAAGGGTGCTTTTGTCGGCGTTGCCCGGTGCGGCAGACACGGGTGCGCCAATTGCGGGGCCTTGTTGTGCCCTCCTGGCTTTCGTGAGTCCGAATAGATAGTACGGGCCGCCTGCCTTCGGGCCTGTTCCTGACAGACCCTCACCACCGAAGGGATGAACACCTACAACGGCGCCGATCTGATTTCGGTTCACATAGAGATTACCGACATGGGCCCACGACACAACGTCTTCAACGCGGCCATCAAGGCGCGTATGCAGCCCCATAGTGAGCCCGAAGCCGAGGCTGTTGATTTCATCAATAATGTTATGGAGATCAGATGACTCAAAACGAACAAAATGCAGAACGGGTCCGAATACTTCTTTTTTGACGTCGCTGACACGGGTCACCTCAATTAGCGCCGGGCCAGCAAAACAGCCTTTGGAGAGGTCAGAATTTGGTTGAATTTCCGAAATGATTTTGTTCTGTTTCCGTGCCTCCGATTTGTAATCTTCAATCATGTTGTGTGCGGCTGCATCAATGACGGGTCCAACATCCGTCGAAAGCCGGGCCGGGTCACCCATCTCTAATGCTTCCATTGCGCCGGTGAGAATCTCGACAAACCGGCTGGCGATGTCCGATTGCACACAAACGATTCGGCAGGATGAGCAGCGTTGCCCGGCGCTTTGATACGCCGATTTCACGACGTCTTGCGCAGCCTGCTCCAAAAGGGCTGTTGAGTCGACGATCATCGCATTAATACCGCCCGTTTCGGCAATGAAGGGGATATCGGGTCGGCTGGTACCGGCCAGATTGTTGGCAATCCGCTTTGCTGTTCGTGTTGAGCCTGTGAAACAGATACCGGCGACATCAGGATGTCGGGTCATGGCATCGCCCAGGACGGCACCATCGCCGAGAAGGAGCTGAAGAGCACTTGGCGGTACGCCCGCGCGGTGCAGGAGCTCGACAGCCTTGGCGGCAATAATTGGCGTCTGTGCGGCAGGTTTGGCGACAACCGTGTTCCCGACACTCAGCGCAGCAACCACCTGTCCGAGGAATATGGCAAGCGGAAAATTCCACGGTGAAATGCACGCCACAACCCCAAGCGGCCTGCGGGTGGCCATGCGCGAATTCCGGGCCTGCAACGCATAATAGCGGCAGAAATCGACGGCTTCACGAACTTCGGCAACGGCATCAGGAAGTGTTTTGCCCGCCTCTCTTACGCAAAGCTCCAGATAGGCAGGCATATCCTGCTCAAGTATGTCGGCGGCCATTTCCAAAATTCGGGCACGTTCGCGAGGCGATGTTTGTGTGGCCCAGTCCGAATATGCGGCGACAGTTATTGCTTCTTCGACAAAATCGACCGAAACACGGGAAATTGTACCGACTTTTTTATTGCAATCCTGCGGGCTGAAGATGTGCTCGCTTGTGGAGCCCACTTTGGCACCGTTGATCAAACTGCTTGCACTGTATAGCACTTTTGATGCAACGACATTTTCGCAACATTCGGCAACATTGGATTGTGTGAGATCAATGCCGGGCGCGGACAGGCGACCCTTTTCGACGATATTGACTGGAGCCGGGATTTTCGGGTGAGGGATTTGTGAATTGGCCTCAACAATAGAAATCGGGTCGGCGGCGACATCGTCGGCAGGCATATTTTCGTCCATCATTTGGTTGACGAATGATCCGTTGGCGCTGTTTTCCAAAAGGCGTCGAACCAAATACGGCAAGAGGTCTTGGTGGCTGCCGACGGGCGCGTATATCCTGCTTTGTACGCCAAACTTTTCGGAGAGTTGCTCATGCAGAGCCGCACCCATGCCATGTAGACGCTGGAATTCAAAAATCCGATCCGGGCCCGCCATATGCACGATTGAGACAGCGGTATGCGCGTTGTGCGTTGCAAACTGGGGAAGGATGCGGTCGGAAGCGTTCAGGAGTTTACGTGCGCAAGCCAGATAGCTGACGTCGGTTGTCTCCTTGCGGGTGAAGACAGGGTAATCCGGCAAGCCAAGCTCTTGTGCGCGTTTGATCTCCCCGTCCCAGTAGGCGCCTTTCACAAGCCGGACCGAAATTCGGCGGTGCTTCGCATTTGCGAGGTCTTTAATGTAATCAAGAACCGGCCCTGCACGACGCTGATAGGCTTGGACAACCATGCCCAGTCCCGCCCAATCCCTGAGGGTTGGTTCTTCCAGCAGCCGCTCAAAAATCTCAAGAGAGAGTTCGAGTCGATCGGCTTCTTCGGCATCTATGTTCACCCAGAGACCCGCCTGTGCGGCAACGCGCGCAATGTCAATGATCCGGCCGACAAGAGCCGGGACACAATATTCGCGTTTGGCATATTCGTATCGTGGGTGGAGAGCAGATAATTTAACCGACAATCCGGCCCGCTGAAGCGTATTTTTGCTTTGATGCTTCTGAGCCGCGAGATAATTGATCGCGTGCAGGTAGGAGTCAAAATAGCGCTGTGCATCTGTGAATGTGTAGGCCGATTCGCCGAGCATATCGTAAGAATGGGCGAAACCCTTCCGTTCGTTCTTTTGTCCACGCTCACAGGCTTCCCTGATATTGCGACCAAGGACGAAGTGATTGCCCGTCACGGTCATGGCCTGGGCCATGGCCTGCTTCATCACCCGATCACCGATCCTGGCGACGAGTTTCTCCGCCTTTGTTCCACCCGTTGCGGCAATCCATCGAGAGGTCATTCTCAAGCCGGTTGTGGCTTGGTTGACGAAGAAGGAATCGCTTTGTCCGGCATGGGATGTCCAATCGGCGTCACCAATCTTGTCGCGGATAAGTATTCGGGAGGTCACAAAATCAGGTGTTCGAATGAGCGCCTCGGACAGGCGCATGAGCGTCACACCTTCCTCGGTCGAGAGACCGTATTCCTGAAGCAGCTTGTCGATTTGGCTTCGCGCTTGGCCGGATCGGCGAATACCCTTTACAAGTGCGGTGGCTTCCGCTTTGATCCGGGTACGCCGCACAGAGTCCAGCGCAATTGTGCCTGGAAGTTCGGGAACCAGTTCTGATTCACTTTTCAGATAGAAGTCTGCCAGTTTTGAGAATCCGCCGGTGAGCGGTGCTTCGACTTCGTTAGGCATATCCCGATCCTGTGCGTTCAATCGTCAGGGCTCACCAGGCAAGCAACGACGTATCGGTTCCCGGACGTCAATGGTCAATCTGTGTGATCCAATTGCTTTTTGAGTTGAACCTACACAGACGTGTGGGGTTTGCGACGGCGCGAGGAAGACAGGTGCCCGCGGTTATCAGTACGAACGGAGCTCTGCACTTCCTGACTTCATCGTCTCATAGCGATCTTCAATTCCAAAGGAAATATTTTCGACAAGCGCCTCGGGAACGGTGTTGCCGACAAGACCGCACAGGGTGTCCAAAGCGAGGGTGTCCAAAGCGTCGGGGGGCTTTGATATCGTCACAAATGGCCGACACTGTTCCGCGCGGCATGTCTGCCCGTGCACCCGTTTGTTTGAAATGGCGAACCTGAATTTCATCAAGCCGCAAACGGCTTTGGCGTCCAACCCCAAATGTCGGCCTGTGGCGGTTGCGGCGACAAAGCATCGCAGAAGGGCGTTATCGAAAAAGCCCCGCACCGACGCAGCTCGAAGGAACCTGGAGCGGGCGATGAGATTCGAACCCACGACCCTCACCTTGGCAAGGTGATGCTCTACCACTGAGCTACGCCCGCTCAAAGACGCATATCCGGATCAGCACCGGACAGGGCGCAGCATATGACCCATCACAGGGCCGGAATCAAGCCCGAAATTTCACCCTTATAGCAGGCTTGAGGTATCAGGTCGGTTCTACCGGATAAACATTGTGAAAATGAAACAGCAGGTGGACAATTCCGGGAACCCCTGAATTTTTAGTGTGAAGCGTATTTGCTGTCCTGCATGAAACAGCATAGCCGGACACCTCTATCAACGTTTATTGTGAGCTATAAGACTGTTGCGAAACCGCGTGTATCGGGGATTTTCTCTTCCCGTCCAATAAAGGTACGATTGCTTTCAGAAACGGGGTTTGCTTTTGGAGCGGGTTGCATCGGACAACGTGCTGCGTCAGGCGGGGCGCCGGTTGATCTTTTACCGGTTTGGCGGTTGCGTCCCTGTTGATCCCCGGCCGGAACGGGCAAACAGACAGCAGGCTGGCCCGCAACAGGACCGCGCCGGGAGGTGAATCTCAAGGTCCCGCCCCCGAGGCTGATCTAGCCGACGGGACCGAAGCGATTGTCATCCGGGTCAGGCCTGATCCCACGGTTAAACGAAAACGCGACGGCATATCTTATGATGAAGTGGCATATTCCGACGGCCAAGGTCAAGAGCACGGCTACTATTATGTCTCCGGCCAAAAGAAAGAATAAGAATAAAGAGATAATGGGTAGGAGAGTGGAAGCAAAGAGGAAGACGACAATGGGGAAAAGACACATCCAACCGGACTTGCCGGAATCGCGGTAGCGCTTCGCCCACAGCACAATCCAGCACCACCAATATATAACCGTACCCAAACCCGCCACGAACACTCCTGCCACATCCTCCTCCGTCGGCTCCCAATTCTCATAAGCAAAAAGCAACCCACCCGCCATCGTAACCCCCTCAAGTCCAGCCACAGCAAAAGGCCAGACAACAAACAACAACGAACCGTCAAACCCAGACCAATCACCATCCAGATACGAACACAGATACAGATACCAAACAACCACCGTAAGGAACGCAGAACCGAAAATCAGAATCCTCGCCCCTTTCATGAATTCCTGCGGACTGATGCGTCCGCCTGGTGAAAATAACAGGTCCAACATATGCAGGTACTCCTGAAGGTGAGCCGGAAAGCTGGCAGGGACACACAAGAAAGGCAAGCAAATTTTTACATGGAAGATTGTTGCGAAAGCGCGGGAGCGGGGATTTTCTGTTTTCGTCCCATGAGGTGGGCCTGCCTCCAGAAGTGGGGTTGGTGATTGACTGGCGGTGCGTTGGCTCGAAAGCGGGTAAGGTTCGCCGCGCTACGGCGATAAGTCCCGCGGCCTAATTGATTTCCGATTTGGGTTTCGGCGCCAGAATGTCCGGTAGCGGGCTGACGCCGATGCCTTCATCTTTCAGGCCCGCAGCCTGTTCGAGTGTCGCTTCACCGTATATGCCGCGTTCCGGTTTTTCACCGTAATGGATAGCCCGTGCCTCGTCGGTGAAATCCTTGCCGACATAATCGCAATTGTCGGCAATTTCCCTGCGGATTTTGTCCGCCGCCGCATTCATCACTTTCATGGCTGCAGCCCGTTTTTTCGCTATCGCTTCCTTTTTGCGGGACGTCGATATACCCGGTGCCATGATGGCCTTTTTAATATCTGCACTTTCACAAAAGGGACACATTAAAAACCCCTGCACTGCCTGTGTGTCATAATCTTTCGAGCTAAGACTGTTGCGAATTTATCCGGATTTGCCGGGATTTTGGGATTTGCGCCGTTTTCGGACCCGAAGAGCGGGTGTTTGGTGCTGACGAGTGCACTTTC
>JACOMS010000094.1 GCA_014324115.1 Hyphomonadaceae bacterium | reverse complement strand
CATCGCGCTTTCGCCACTTCCGGACGGTCTGTTCTGTGGGGCCATGGCGCTCTGCCAGAACCCGGGCGGGCTTCCTATGCCTTTCACTCGGGGCTTGCCTGAATGGCCGCCCGCACCTTTGGTGTCGTCGTTGCCTGGCTATGAAGTTTGATCAGCATGTTTGTCTCCTGTCGTTCGCCTCTATCATAACAGATCTTGCCATAAAAACGCCGATCGGCGAGGGTCTATGTGATCATCCGGGATGGGACATGAACCTATTAAATTAACAGGTCCTGACCCTTGAGCCTCTTCCAGTTTCCGGTCCGACAGCGAATGCCACCGGCCAGGCAAAACAACGTGGAGCATCGAATCCACGTTATAGCCCGACCGGCCCGGCTGCGAACGAACCTTGCCCACTTTCGAGCCAACCCGGCGCCAATCAATCAGCGCCTCCACCTGACGCAGCACATTGTCCGACGCAACATGTTCCGGGAGCAAACCCATAAACAACTCCTTGCCTGTTGCCGATCATGTGCTATTCCTGAAACCAAGTCGTACTTTCATTGAACAGGAACAAAAAACCACTCCCGCGCTTGCGCAACGGTCTTATGGAGACAATCCCATGGCTAATTCGATTTTCGACGGAACGGATCAAATCATCCACGAAGCCCTTGGGCTTCGACCGGGACAACACCTCAAACAGATTTCGACCTGCCGCGGGCTCTGCAAGGCGCCGTTGCCCGCCGCCTTCACAGCCGGTATTGTCCCTTTGCTTTTCGAAAGGATCGCCGGGAACCGGCGCGAACGTATCCCTTCACGTGAGAATTGGCGGTATGAACCACAAACAAGGATTGCCGACAGGAACCGAAGTCCCGAAGTGGTACTGGAACGCGCCATTGAGACCCTGGCCGTTTTGGGCGATCTTCCGGGATGGTGCAGTCAGGTCCCGGTTGCGTCCGGGCTGGTGGACGGGTACTCCGACAAACGGGCAG
Organism: Hyphomonadaceae bacterium; assembly: GCA_014324115.1. Classification (GTDB taxonomy): domain Bacteria; phylum Pseudomonadota; class Alphaproteobacteria; order Caulobacterales; family Maricaulaceae; genus JACOMS01. The sequence continues at coordinate 10,913 of JACOMS010000094.1, read as the reverse complement.
CGCTGGACCTTGTCCGTATTGAGGGCAACACCGCAGAACTGATCGAATTGAAATGGGAAAGCGATACGCCGCTCTTTGCGCTGTTCGAGGTGCTCCGGTACGGGCTTGTATTGCTGCTGAGCAGGCAGCATGCCCGGGATTTCGGATATTCCGGGCGACCGCTGATAGAAGCCGCGGTCTTGAAATTCGTCGTTTTGGCTCCCGCGCCATATTATCATCAGTACCATCTTCCCGGGCTGCGCCGGATTTCGGACACTGTAAGTCGCGGACTTGGACTGCTTGCGCAAGCCCACCCGGATTTACCGGAACCGGGTTTGCAGTTTCTGCGGTTTCCCGTGAACTTCGATCTTCCCGTCCGTTCCGGGGAAGAAGTCAATGCCATGAGAGAAGGCGACGAGACTCCCGCAAAGGTGCGCTTGTTGAAGGCGATTGAATCCATTGAGCCTGTATGGGGGCCGAGCGACGAGGGTGCGGATTCATCGCGGAGGACAACGAAACAGGTTGGAACTGCGTTGAACTCCATACAGAGGTGGCTTCGATCCTTAAGGATATCGGGGAACCGATCGCCGGGCCCGGAAACGGCGAAAACCCGAAATCCCGGCGAAGCCGAACAAATTCGCAACAGTCTTTCCCTGCAAACTCCCGGGCCGATAGATCAGAACAATACAGATAAGTATAATTTAGGTGTATTTGGGATACGCGATTTGAACAAGGAGGTATTTACTGATTATGATTTTGTTAAATCGGTATTAGATGATTTTTACATAGATACTCTTGTATGTGGTGGGGGTGTTGGTATTGAGCGGTTGGCCGCGCGGTATGGTGATAGGACTGATGGTATAACGCTTAAGGTTATACCACCTAATTTACAGCGTTTTGATAAGAATTATGTAATGGCTTTTAATCATAGGAATGAGGAGATAATAAAGCAGGTAGATTATGTATTGCTTATGATGATTAGTGTGACTGACACTTATAAGCATACAATAGATGTTGCGCTTAGGAAGCGTAAGCAGGTATTTATTCGTAGTGTTTTGTAATGCGGATAAGGAAATCTCTAACTAAAGGCCCTGTTTATCGTCCCAGGTTACGGATACTTCTTGATCCTGTTTACATACAGATAGTGAATATAAGGTCCGGGATAATCGGTTCACGGTGTCAAAAGGCACCCATGGCCAATCCCGCCGCCATCGCCGCACCGATGTCGCGGCATTTTTGCAGGTCGTCCGCGGCAATTGTTTTTGCAGCAAGAATATCTTCCTCTGTCTGTGCATGGGTACAGATAATGAGGGGGTCCTGCACGGACTTGAGTCGCCAGCCTGTGACTATCCGTACAACTTGCCTGACAGCGTTTTCCCCGTCTGAACCGGCGCAGACCATTTGCGCGTAGGCCCGGCCTTCGATCCGCCCCAGAACCGGGTAGTAGCAGCGATCAAAAAACTCTTTCATTTCACCCGAAAGTGCGGCGAGGTTTTCAGGGCAGGCAAAGATGTAGCCGTCCGCCGCCAGCAGGTCTTCGGGCTGCACGTGCCGGGTACGCTTCAACACAGAGTCGCATTCCGCTTTCGCCGCCTCAAACGCCGCTCCGGCCATCTGTTCCGTGCCGCCCGTGCGGGAATGATAGACAATGAGCAGTCTGGCCATGCCGCACCCTACCAAAATAAGGGCATTGTTCCCAATACCATATGGTTAACGGGTGTTAACCCCTTTTTCCTTGGCGGGTTGGTTGTGTTCTTTTAGTGTTCCAAACCATGTATTATCAGTTGCGCATATTGGGGATTGACCCGTCTTTGGTGGCTTGCGGCTGGGGTGTGGTTGATATGACGGGGACGAAGCTGACCTACATTGCGCATGGTGTGATCCGGCCTGACGCGAAAACCGGCCTGCCCCTGCGACTTCGTGAAATTTTTGAGTCAATTACCGATGTTATTCGCAAATTTGATCCGCATGAAACAGCCATCGAGGAGGTTTTTATGAAAAATAATGCCGCCAGCGCCTTGAAACTTGGACAGGCCCGCGCGGCCTGTATTCTGGCGTCGAGTCTGGCCGGGTTGACAACAGGCGAGTACTCTCCCCGCTCGGTAAAAAAATCCGTAGTCGGTACAGGCACTGCGGACAAGACGCAGGTCGCGCACATGATAGGTGTGCTGATGCCCGGCTGCGGTGTCAAAGCCGGGGACGCTGCTGATGCCCTGGCCATAGCCGTCTGTCATGCCAACCGGGCCAATGCGGCAGGTGCGCTGTACAGAAAATCCGCATGATCGGCATGTTGACAGGGACCTGCCTTGTGGCGGGAACAGACGAGGCCATTGTCGATGTGGGCGGTGTCGGCTACCTGTTGTCCTGCGGTGCGCGCACATTAAGGGCCATGAACGTAGGCGAAACTTTTTGCCTTCACGTTGAAACCCATGTCCGCGAACAGGCGATGACGCTTTACGGCTTTGTCAGCGAGGAAGAGCGCGCCTGGTTTGTGCGGTTGCAATCCGTGCAGGGCGTCGGCCCAAAAGCGGCCCTGGCCATACTGGATATTCTGACACCCGGTGAAATTCTGTCCGCCGCCGCTCTTGAAGACAAGGCCCGCTTCGCCCAGGCGAGCGGTGTAGGTCCGAAACTCGCAGCACGCATTGCCACAGAACTGTCCGGCAAGCCTCCACCTCCCGGGCGCGGGTTTCAGCCCGCTTTTACCGCTCCCCAGAGCGGCACCGCTTCCGAAGCCACGCGCAATGAAGCTCTTTCCGACATGCAGTTGCGCAATGATGCTGTCTCTGCCCTCGTCAATTTGGGTATAGGTCAATCCGAAGCCCTCAGGGCTGTCGCCCGCGCCTATGAGACCTTCCCTGACGATCCGCCTGTGGATGACCTCATTCGCACCGCGCTCAAGGAATTGGGAGGATGACCGGCCCGCGCATTCTATCATCCGGGTTCCAGGCCGTGGACGGGCGCAACCGGGCGCTGCGTCCACTCATTTTTGCCGATTTTGTGGGTCAACGTGACACTATTAACAATCTCAAGGTCTATGTTGAAGCCGCGCGGGGACGGGGAGAAGCGCTGGATCATCTCCTGCTGTCCGGTCCGCCGGGCCTGGGTAAAACCACCTTGTCGCAGATCATCTCTCGTGAACTGGGTGTGAATTTCCGCTCCACGTCCGGCCCTGTGATATCAAAAGCCGGTGACCTGGCCGCGTTATTGACTAATCTGGAACCGCGCGATGTGCTGTTCATTGACGAAATTCACCGGCTCAATCCGACTGTAGAGGAAATCCTCTATCCGGCCATGGAGGATTTTGAACTGGATTTGATCATAGGGGAAGGCCCTGCGGCACGCTCCATCAGGATTGACCTTTCACCGTTTACGCTCATCGGGGCGACGACGCGGGCGGGGTTACTGGCCACGCCGTTGCGCGACCGGTTCGGGATTCCTGTGCGGCTGGAATTTTATAGTGCTGATGATCTGACACAGATTGTTCTCGCCAACGCCTCCAGGCTGGGGTTGTCCATGCACGCGGGGGGCGCACAGGAGATCGCCCGACGTTCCCGCGGGACACCCCGGGTTGCCGGACGCCTTTTGCGGCGTGTGCGGGATTTGACCGAACATGCAGGCACTACAGAAATCGGACGATCCGAGGCCGATTCGGCGCTCTCCCGGCTCGGGGTGGATGATCTCGGTCTGGATGCACAGGATATGCGCTACCTCAGGGTGCTTTGCGAAATGTTTGGCGGCGGCCCCGTCGGGTCGGGAACACTGACGGCGGCCCTGTCGGAAGCTCGTGATGCCCTTGAAGATGTGATTGAGCCCTATCTTATTCAACAGGGCTTTCTGCAACGTACTCCGCAGGGCCGTATCGCGACCGCCCGCGCCTGGAAGCATCTGGGACTGAATGCACCTGTTGAACCGGCAACGCCGCCGCTTTTCGATGTTGATGACGAAACCGGCGGATAGTGCCTGTCCGGCATATGATTCGGGGGCCTGCGGCAGGGGCGGCATGTTTCATTGCGCACACGAGTCACCGGGTTTTGGCTGAAGGCTTGCCAATTACGCACCTTTGGCAAATAATCATGGCGTGATCGACCAACACAACATGAAAGAGCCGTCCATGGGCTGGTTCGAAGGCCGGAATCATCATTACCCGTTGCGTGTTTTTTATGAAGATACGGACTTTACGGGTATTGTTTATTACGCCAACTATCTGCGGTTCTTTGAGCGGGCCCGATCAAGCTATTTTCGGCTTGTGGGCTTTGAACACGCCAGGCTTTGGGGCGGTGATGATCCCATGGCCTTTGCCATTCGCAAAATTGAACTCGACTACAAAAAACCCGCCCGTATTGATGACTGCCTGATCATTATTACGACCTATGAGCGCTGGAAGGGAGCAAGGCTGTGGGTATCCCAAGCTGCCTACAGGGGTGAGGAATTACTGGTCACAGCCGTATCCGAGGCCGCGTCCATCACCCCCGCAGGCCGCCCCAGGCGTCCACCAAAATGGATGATTGAGACATTAAAGCCCTATTTGAAGCCGGAGTAAATGCGCGGCATGCCTGTCTTCCCCCTGCCCGCAGCCCGGTAATGGCTGGCATTTTGATTCTTTTGCGGATAAAAATCGGTATCGCCGACTCGACATCGGAGTTAAATTCCGACATGGAACCGGGCATTCTGTCTGGTAGCGCGGGCCGTTTTTTATTGGCCGTGGAAGGGGTACGTTCTGAGGCAGGTTCATGAATTGGGTAGAATTGACCGGATACATCGCTGCGAGTCTGACAACGCTTTCATTTGTTCCGCAAGCCTGGCTGGTGATCTCCACCCGCCGGACAGGCGGAATTTCACTGTTGATGTATTCGCTTTTTACATCGGGTATCGCGCTCTGGTTCATTTACGGCCTCGCGGTTGAATCCATGCCGATGATCATCGCCAATGCGGTTACGCTTGCACTGGCCGGAGCCATACTTGTCATCGCTGCACGCGAGCGCTGGCAGCGGCGTGGGACGTTCAGGGCCAGACCGCCCGGGGAACCGCTACCGGCCGATCTCAATCCCGATATTATCCGGGAAAACAGACCTACGCGTTAAATGGATATCTTGAAATTAGCGATTTAATCCCCACGTCCCGTATTCCACATCAGTTATATGAGGTTGCGGAGGACGACGTGGATTTGTCTAAAATCGCCCTGATCGGGGTTATCGTAGTGGTTGTAACTTTTGGCCTGCTCACTGTTCTCGGCCTCATGTTTGCTGGACCGTTGGGTGTTGTCGGCCTTGTTGTTGTCGGGTTTTTTGCCGTGCTTTTCTTTGGTATACTCAATGACCGCCTGAAAAACAGGGAAGATGACCACTACGAGAAGAATGTAAAGGATTAAGCCATGATCGTCAGTACCACAGAAACCGTCCCGGGACACGAAGTCACCGAAATTCTCGGCATTACGCGCGGCAACGTTATCCGTGCCAAGCATGTCGGTAAAGACATTGTTGCAGGCTTGCGTAATCTGGTTGGCGGTGAGTTGAAAGAGTACACAGAAATGCTCGCCGAAGCCCGGGAACAGGCCTATGATCGCATGCTCACCCACGCAAAATCCCTCGGCGCAGACGCCATTATCGGCATGCGGTTTACGACCTCGACGATTGCAGCCGAGTCAGCGGAGATTCTGGCCTTCGGTACAGCGGTAAGGCTGGACGCGAAACCATCATAGCCCGGGACGATTTCCGGCCGGTCCCCGTCCAGTCCGCCAAAGGCCGTTGCGGGGAGCAGGTTCATCACCGCTTCCGGACGGTCTGTTCTGTGGGGCCGTGGCGCTCTGCCGGAACCCGGGCGGGCTTCCTGTGCCTTTTACTTGAGGCTTGCCGTCATTACCGCCCGCACCTTGGTGTCGTCGTTGCCTGGCCATGAAGTTTGATCAGCATGTTTGTCTCCTGTCGCTCGCCTCTATCATAACAGATCTTGCCATAAAAAACGCCGATCGGTGAGAGTCTGTGCAATCATCCGGGATAGGGCAACTCATTCAAAATCAAATGTTGATGGAGGTGTGCAGATTATCCGGATTGCAACAGGGTCAGTACGTTACCATGAAAAAATTAACCTGGTCGGCGCTATAAAAACACTTGCGGTTATGACTCATTCACGCTTAAAGCGGTGCCCGCTGACAGGTTTGAGATTGACAGGCCCGCCGCTGTTCGCACTGGTAGCTCAGCCGGATAGAGTACTTGACTACGAATCAAGGGGTCGGGGGTTCGAATCCTCCCCAGTGCGCCATCGGGCCGACGCGATTTCCATCCGGCGGATACGTTGCGGGATGTGACATGTAATGTGGTGCGGTTGGCGGCCGATGGCATCAACCCGGCGTCTGCCTGAGGGGCAGTCTGTCCAAAATTGTCTGATACCGCAGGTGTCAAACCGGAGGGTGCGCTCATCGGCACCAAACACCCGCCCGCCGGGCCTGGAAACGGCGAAAACCCAAAATTCCGGCGAAGCCGGATAAATTCGCAACAGTCTTTTCTCAGGTGTATTTTGCTCAAGGTACCCTGTAAGAAAATGTCCTGCTTTTACCCACGAACTTATCTGGAGAGCGCGTGACTGTAAACTCGTTTAATGCTCTTGTGTCACATAATCCCGTAACCCTGGCCCGGGAACTTATACGGTGCCCATCCGTCACGCCTCTTGATGCCGGGGCGCTGGATCTGGTCCAGAGCTGGCTGGAGCCGTCGGGATTTGTTTGCACACGTGAGTCGTTTGGTCAGGGTAATGCCCGTGTGGACAATCTCTACGCCCGCTGGGGTGTGATTGCACCCAATTTCTGTTTTGCCGGACATACCGATGTGGTGCCTGTCGGTGACATCACAAAATGGGATAGTCCGCCTTTTGAGGCGGTGATAGACGGCGGCATCCTGCGCGGGCGCGGGGCCGCGGATATGAAAGGTGCGATTGCGGCTTTTGTCGCGGCGGTTATGGATTTGTTTGAAAGCGGCTGGCGGCCTGAGGGGTCTATCAGCTTCCTGATTACGGGGGATGAAGAAGGCCCGGCGATCGACGGGACAAAAAAGCTTTTGCAAACTATTACGGAGATGGGCGAGTCCATTGACCATTGCGTCGTCGGCGAACCAACCAATCCGGATGTTATGGGAGAAAGGATCAAAAACGGACGGCGCGGTTCACTGAATGCGAAGCTGACCGTGCGCGGCACGCAGGGTCATGTGGCCTATCCGCACCGGGCCAGTAACCCTGTCCCGGTTTTGATGCATGTGTTGAACCGCCTGACCGCGCGTACACTTGATGAAGGCAATGCCCACTTCCAGGCGTCCAATCTTGAGGTTACCTCCATCGATGTCGGTAATTCAGCGCATAACATTATTCCCGAAACGGCACGGGCAATGTTTAATATCCGGTTTAATACCGAACACGGCAGTGATGACTTGAAGGCCTGGATAAATAATCTCGTTGCAGATGTTCAGGCCGGGTTTGACGGGCAAATAGAGGCGGATTTAGAGGTGACAGGGGAAGCCTTTCTGACCCGGCCTTGCGAGTTCACCACTTTGGTGCAGGACAGCGTTGAAGCGGTTACCGGGCAACGTCCGTCGCTTTCCACTTCAGGCGGTACGTCGGACGCGCGGTTTATTACGAACTACGCTCCGGTTGTCGAATTCGGCGGGGTCAGCGCGACCATCCATCAGGTCAACGAGCACGAAAAAATTGAAAACATCCAAATGCTCAAGGATATTTATCAGACTATTCTGACGCGGTATTTTGCATGAATCCTGTCCTCTATTTCTCGGGCGTGATCAAAGCGTTAGGCCAGGACGATAGCTGGCCGGATGATTTCGACCTGACCGGAACCGGGTTTTGCCGGAGCTTTTTTGCAATTTTCCTGTCTGTGCCGTGTTACTTCATCAGTGCTGTGGCGATCCAGGCCGAACGGGCGCGCGTATTGGGGATCGACCCGCTCTATCCGAACATGCTGTTTTTCATGATTTTGGCGCCTTATATGCTAATGTTCTTTTTTTGTGCTTATGTTATCTCGGTGATTTTTGAGCGGATGGAGCTGTTCAAACCCTGGGTCATTGTCCGACACTGGGCCATGTTTTTCGCAGCTCTCCCGGTTACTGCAGGTTTTGGACTTTATCTGCTCAACCTCCTGCCGTTTGCAGTGGCGTACGGTGTGGCGATGTTCATTTATCTCGGTACGCTGGCCATAGATATCCGGCTGGCTTCCCGGGTAGCCGGATTTCAATGGGGCCCTGCTGTATTTATCGGTTGTTTCATTACAGGGATGAGTATGGCTGTGCTGCTCATCGGTGCTTTGCAAACCGTCTAGAGTCAATCGCCAGGTCAAGACTCATAAAAACCGTTCTGGGCCGCCCCGGGAAGTAGCGTTCACTGCCGAAGGCGAAATCCGCGCGATCGGCATATGCTGCATCGAACAGGTTATTGACACGGCCCGTTACAGCCAGCGTGTCTGTCAGTTGATAACGTCCGCGCAGGACGAAAATATCGTGTCCCGGATAGTCCTGCGCGTTGGCCGGGTCAGTGAAGTATTTGCCCACATGTCTCCATTCAACCTCAATGCGGGTTTCGGGTGTCGGCGTTGCGGTCAAACGCAGGTGACCAAGGGTTTCCGGCGCCGTATCAACAGGATTGCCCGGGGCAATGCCGCTGGACGGATCGTCAAACTCATAATTATGACGTGCGATGGTGACATCTCCGGATACCGAGAGCCGGTTACTGAGGTCGACTTTACCCGAGATTTCCACACCCAAATGCGAGGTTTGGCCGTCCGTTACATTGAGCCCGTCTGCGTTGCGGAAAAAGAAATTGTCCTTCTCCATGTAATATCCGGCCACATCTGTACGCCACGTTTTCCCGCGGGCCTTGAGGCCGATTTCGGCACTATCAAGGGTTTCAATATCAACCTCGCCGGGCTGTTGGTTGACTTGCAGCGAATATAAATCCGTCGTCTGGGGCGCACGGGAACCGCGGGCAAGGCGAGCATAGATTCTGACCGAATTTGACGCTTCATGCACCACGCTCAATTTCGGGGTCAAAGACAGGAAATCATCCGAACGGTCGGCGACACGCCGAAACCGTCCGGTCACGGCATTATTTGCGCGGTTATCATAGGCATAGTCTGTATATTCCAGCCGCGCTCCAATGGTCAGGGTCGTTTCGGGTGTCAGCACAAAATCCTTTTGCCCGTATCCGGCCAGCACAAGCGCGCGCACATCATAATCGTAATGTAACCCGCGGGTGAATGAAAACACATCGGGATTATCCTGGAATTCGAACAGATAACCGTTCGTGATTTCCGCGTCCGCACCCAAAACATAATCCGGACCGTACAGCGTGTTGAGTATTCCCGCGCTTTCATGGCCATTACGTTCCAGCGCCTGCCCGGGTACGAAATGGCGCGAAAACTCCAGCTCTGTCCAGCGCACATAGGGAATCACCGACAGGAATTTTCCTCTGTCCAGATCTCTGTCCAGCCGGAGATAACTCCGTACCGACCGCCCGTCGCGAAAGGCTTCCGGAAAAGGATTGGTGAAACGGATGGCCTCGTCCCGATAGGCATCAGGCCCCTGAATAAATCCGGCGGTTTCCTGATTAAGGTTCTGGAAGCCTGTCACCCATGTCACGTCCCACGGACCGAGGGGTTGGTCGATACGAAGCTGTGCTTTTTGCTGGTCAAATCCGGAATCATTCCGGAACCCGTCATCGTGAGCGAGGAGGATGGAGGCGCGAACGGCCTCATTTGAGATGCTGGCCTTAAAGGACCTGAAACCTTCATTACTGCCCGTCACTGTGGCGGCGGTACCGGGTGACGGCGTCCGGGACAGCACATTGATGAGCCCGTGCACGGCATTCGATCCATACAATACACTGCCCGGCCCCCTGATCACTTCAGACCCGCCCGAAATTTCCGTTAACGCTTCGAAAAGCCCGTTCACATTGGAAAATCCGGCGGCGCGGATCGGCACACCGTCTTCGAGATAGAGAAATGATCCGGCCCCGGCCCCGGCTGTAAGCACGGGAGAGCGAATGGCTGTCAAGTGTTCCTGTCCGCTACCACGGTGGATGTTCACCCCGGGAACGCGGTTCAACAGTTCTGCAGGATGGACGGGAGCGACATTGTTCAGTTCCCCGGCGTCAATCCTTGCGATTGACGCCGGGACAGATATCCCGTCGACACTGCGCCGCGTATCCGTGACGATAATTTCATCGTCGCTCGCATGGGCATGTGTTGCCAGTATCGGGACGGCGAAAGCCAACATGCAACGCTTCACCTGATTATCCCCGCCACACCCATCACAGACCGTTTCATTACATCCGCGTTCGGGCCGTCGAGTTTCACCATGGCATACATATTGGCTGTCGACAGTGTGATCCGCGCACCAGTCGGTCCGCCGCGACATTTGATGAGCCGCTTCAGGAATATCTTGCCGGGTCCGGGATTCATATCTGTCATCCTCTCACAAGCCCCGGCCGACATCAGAATCTGCCCGGACGATGAACCGTCAATCTCCCGTCGTTCGCCCCGATCATAACAGATATTGCCATAAAAAACGCCGACCGGCGAGGGTCTGTATAATCATCCGGGATGGGATACTCTATCAATCTCCAGGGGCGGGAGGGTACGGATAATTTTCAGGGTTTCAAGGCTGACGGTGATGACCTTTTGGAACAGTTCGAGGGGGTAGGCGGGGTTGTTCACGGTCTCCACGGCGTAGAGGTTGGCGTCGCCGGTGAGGCCGCTCTTCCTGTCGGTTTTGACGACCTGCCGTTCCATGACCCAGGTCAGGGCCGGTTTGCCGTTGACCTCATAATCCCAAGCCGCAAGGGGGATATTCTCCAGGGTGATATTGGCATTGTAGATGACCGTGCTTTTGTCTTTGTCGCGGGCGGAGCCGCCGAATTTCATTTTGGTGACCCGGTAGAAG
>JACOMS010000093.1 GCA_014324115.1 Hyphomonadaceae bacterium | reverse complement strand
AACACCTCACCGAACACCTTGCCGGACAGGTCTTCGGCCACCCGCTGTTCATGCACCCTGCCCTCGGCCAGGGATTTTTGATGGAAGGTGCGCATATCCGCGCCTGTGGACACAAAGGCCTCGCGCCGGAACATCAGACAGAAGACATTTCAGCCAATGGCGGTGCGCGTCCGCATCCAGGGCTTTCCATTCCGCCAGTGTCTTGATGGTTTCGGTCAGAAAACCGGATGTAAACAGGCTGCCCCGGCCTGCAATCCCGCGGCTTATACTCTCACGGCGCATGTTGACGTGCCCTTCCGTTTTGATACGCCTTGCCGCCTCAGGCCTGTGACGGAGTCGCGGGTTTGTTTCCACATTATTGAGGCCACCGGGACCTGTAAACAACGGCATAAGGTCGAAAATGTGTTCACAAGGCTCAAGGATTGGCGCAGAATTGCAACCTGTTATGACAGATGCGCGCACACTTTTTTCGCTGCTGTCCTCATCGCGGCCATCGTCATATACTGGATTTAATAAGTCCTGCCCCCGGTCTCGCTTTGGCGGGTAAAACACACTATTTCACGCATATGGGCAGGCAGACCGATATTCTCGAATTTAATGACCCCGGACTTGTGCGCAGGCTCTGCGGGCCCAACCATGCCAATCTGGCGCTGATCGAAGACGCATTTGATGTTTATGTGGAAGCACCCGGGTCAAGCGTTCATATTAATGGCGATGCAGCGACCCGTGCACAGGCCGGAGAGATTGTACGCGAAATTTATCAGCGCCTGGAGCGCGGCTGGCCCTGTCTCATCGGCGATGTCCGGGCGCTGGTCAGTGTCGTCGGCAAGGACAGGGTCAGGGCTGCCGCCGTCGATGCCATCATCCCTTTCCCGCGCCGGGCGCCGATCGTGCCAAAAACACCGCGACAGGAAAACATGATCCGCATGTTGCGGGATCAGGTGATTACATTCGGCGTCGGCCCGGCCGGGACGGGCAAGACATTTCTGGCCACAGCCTACGGCGCGTCCATGCTTGCGCGCGGGGAAGTCACGCGGTTTATCGCTTGTCGACCGGCGGTTGAGGCTGGAGAAAAGCTGGGATTTTTACCCGGCGATTTCAATGAAAAAGTCGATCCCTACATGCAGCCGATTTGGGACTCACTCAACGTGGTTCTGGGCCGGGACGAGGTTGAACGCCGTCGTGGTTCCGGCGAGATTGAGGTTCTGCCGCTTGCCTTTATGCGCGGGCGAACTTTGTCGGATGCATTTGTCATGGTTGACGAGGCCCAGAACGCAACAGTTGCCCAGATGAAAATGCTGCTAACCCGTCTCGGCGAGCGTGCCAAATATGCCGTGACCGGCGATCCGGGTCAGAGCGATTTGCCTCATGATACCGGGTCCGGCCTGTCCCACGCGCTGTGCACTCTCACCGCGATCAAGGGTATAGGAACGTGCACATTTGCGGCAGATGATGTCGTTCGCCACCCGCTGGTCAGCAAAATCATCAATGCCTACGGGAAAGACAGGCACTAACCCGGATGTCTGTAATCCGGATTGAAATATCCATTCGGTCTGATGACTGGATGGATTGTAATTTGGAACATATTGTCACGCGCGCCGTCGAAGCAGCGGCCGCCATTGTCCCCGATATGGTCAATGGCGAGTTGAGTGTGGCCTGCGTCGATGATACGTACACTCAGAAGCTGAACCGTGATTATCGTGGCAAAGACAAGCCCGCGAATGTGTTGTCATTTCCCTCTACGCCGCCGCTTTTGGGCGATATTGTTCTAGCTTACGGTGTGACTGAAGCAGGGTCCGACGAGCGCGGCATTGCTTTTTCCGATCATCTGGCCCATTTAACCGTTCACGGATTTTTGCACCTTCTGGGATATGACCACCAGACAGATGAAGAAGCTGCAAACATGGAAGCACTGGAAGTGCGGGCGCTGGCAAAATTGGATATTGACAATCCCTATATAATTTCTGAGCGTAATTAGAGACAGGATGGAATTACAATGAGCGATAGCGAGTCCCCGTCGGGATGGCCTGGGGGGTGGTTTGGCCGCCTCCTGAGCCGACCTGAACATAATCCTGCGGAGACTCAAAACACGGCGTCACGCAAGCGAATGATCAGTGCAGCGGAGAATTTTCACCGTTTGCGCGTTGAGGATGTGATGGTTCCGCGTGCCGACATCATAGCGGTTGCAATGTCCACCGGACTACATGATCTAACAAGCGCCTTCAAATCCGCCGGACATTCCCGCCTGCCGGTCTACGAGAAAACCCTGGATGAGCCTCTGGGTATGGTGCACATAAAGGATGTAATGCCCTATCTGATGCTGGATGCCGATGGACTTACGGGGAGAACCTATCCTTCGCGCCAGGTTATCCAACATATCCGGAGACCCGTTCTTTTTGTGCCGCCTTCCATGTTGGCGCAGGATCTGTTGCGACGTATGCAGGCGCGGCGCTGCCACATGGCCATTGTCGTTGATGAATACGGCGGCACAGACGGGATTGTAACACTGGAGGACCTGATCGAGCCCATTGTGGGCGACATTGATGACGAACATGATGACGCCGATGTGCAAATGCACCGGGTATCGGTTCAGGGCAAAAATCCCGTCTGGGAGGCCGATGCGCGTGTCGGTATTGATGAATTCGAAAAAGCCATCGGTCGCGATTTTGCCACACTGGATGAGGAAGATGGTGTGGACACGCTAGGGGGATTAGTATTTACGCTTGCGGGGCGGGTGCCAGAGCGCGGTGAGATCATTTATCACCCCGACGGTCTGGAATTTGAGGTGATTGATGCCGATCCGCGGCGTGTAAAAACCCTGCGTATCCAGTCCCGCGGTCCGGCTCCCGTCGCCGCGCCATCACATACATCCACTGACGAAGCGTCTGCTGTGGAGTCACAGGCGGCGGAATGAGCGGACTCGCCGCGTTTTTTGCCATGCGCAAATGGCGGGCGCATTTGATTTTGTTTGTGCTGGGCCTGCTTGCGATATTCGGATTTGCGCCGTTTCATGCCTGGGGCGTCACGCTCCTGTCTCTGTCGCTGTTTTTCGCCTGTTTACTGGTGAATAACAAACAGGCGGGCGTTTCCGTTTTCTGGGCGTCTCTGTGTTACGCACTTGGCTATTTTATCGCCAATACCTACTGGATTGGTTCGGCTTTTATAGAGCGTGGTCCGGAGTTCGTCCCGCTTATGCCGCCGATGGTGCTCGGGTTGGCCATGTCCATGGCCTCATTGTGGGCCTTGGCCGGGAAGATGTTCCAGAAATACGGCGGTTCCGGCTGGCGCGCGATTATCAGTCTGACCGGATTATTTACATTAGCCGAAATTGTGCGCGGGCATATTTTTGGCGGGCTGCCATGGAACCTGCCCGGCTACATGTTCGAGGCGGGCGGACCGATCTCGCAAGTCGCGGCTCTCATCAACATTTACGGCCTGACGGCCATTGTTTTCGCCGTCTCTGCCTGCCTGGCTCTGGTCTGGACGTCCGGTCAGAAAATTGTCCCTGCACTGGTGGCGGGGGTTGTGCCGGTCCTGATGGCGGGATTTGGATTTTTCCGCGTGTCATCCTCTGACATTACCTACCATAACGATATTAATTTCCGCCTTGTGCAGGTGCAGTTTAAACAGAGTGAACGCTTCAACCCGGACCGGAATGATGAGATCATGACCGAATTCATCCGGCAGTCTGTTTCGCCGGGTATTGAAGACATCACACATCTGATCTGGCCGGAGGGAGCCGTACGGGGACTGGCTTTGGAAAATGCTGACCTGATGCGCACCATGAGCGATGTCTTGTCACGGGATGATGACACACCGCCGGTTTGGCTTCTGGACACGCTGCGCCATGAATACGCCCGCAACGCGTCCGGTGAGATTCAAAATGTATATTACAACAGTTCGGTTGCCATTACTTTCACGGCGGAAGGTGTTCCGGCTGTTGCGGCATCAAATGACAAACGCCGCCTTGTGCCTTTTGGCGAGTTTATTCCGGGTGGCGGAATTCTGGAGGATCTGGGCGCACGGACAATTGTTCCCAATTTGACATCCCTGACACCTGCGCCGGAAAAAACACTGGTTGCATTTCCCGGGCTGCCTGTTGTCAGTGCGCGGATCTGCTACGAAATCATCTTTCCCGGCCTGATGCCGGACCTCGGCAAGGCGGAATGGATATTGAACCAGTCCAATGATGCCTGGTATGGCAGTTCTGTCGGTCCGCATCACCACGCCAACATTGCCGCCTACCGGGCGATCGAGACGGGCCTGCCGATTGTGCGCTCGACTTCTAACGGGATCTCGGGCGTTATTGATCCTTATGGGCGGTATATCAGACATATGCTGCCCGATAGCGAAGGCGTACTTGACACGGCGTTACCGCAAGCCCAAAAAACAGGCCAGCCGACCCGTCAGATAACCTGCCTTATCGCTTTGTTCTGCCTCATCGGCGTCACCGTGAATGCGCTGGTCCGGAGAGCCGGTTAGCGGCTGTAACGGCTGGACAGTGAGCCATGGCCTATGGATACAGTGCGCGATGGGCCGGTGCTTTCACCACACAAGCTGTTTCTTTTGAAGGACCCATGTCTATGGGTCCATAATCCGTTGATAGAGTGCTTTTTCGACATAGCCGTCGGCAATGACGTCATTGGCGGTTTGCCAAGCGCGTATGGCGCGAAGGGAATCTGACCCGATCCGGCCGTCTATACCCTTGGTATCAAAGCCGAGTGCCGTGAGTTGGCGCTGCAAATTCCGCTTTTCGGTGCGCGATAACATCTCGTCACCTCGTGGCCAGTCATGACGAATGGCAGCGCGTCCGGCCAGGGCCTCAGCTTAGGAGGCAACGCCGAGTGCGTAACTTGTGGAGTTGTTATAGCGCTTTATGACCCCATAATTCCCGAAGGTCAGGAATTTCGGCCCCGCATGCCCGGCGGGGACGAGGAGTCTCGCCTCCGGCGTCCCGGATACGCCTGTAAACACGTCGGACCTGTACGGACGAACGCCTTTGGCAATCCATTCCCTGAGGGGCTGCTGGCGCCCATCGGCCAGTAAATAGTCAAAATTCCGGGGTAATTCGACTTCGACCAGCACGGCCTGTCCAAACTCCCAGCCATGTCGGGACAGGTAATGGGCGGCGGAGCCCAGCGCGTCTTCGGCATTGTTCCAGAGGTCCTTGTTGCCATTGCCGTCAAAATCGACGGCGTAGTCGCGAAAGGTTGTGGGGATGAATTGTGTCATGCCCATCGCTCCGGCCCATGAGCCTTTGAGTTGTTCCGGTCTTACCGAGCCATTGTCGATAATATCGAACACGGCAAAAAGCTGCTGTTCGAAAAAGGCCTGTCTGCGTCCTTCATAGACCAGGGTTGCCATTGCACCTATAATATCGTGCGAGCCCTGATTATGACCGTAAGCGGACTCCAGCCCCCAGATCGCTGTCAGATAATGCCTCGGCACACCATGACGGCGCTCAATCCGGTCAAAACTGGCGGATAATTCGGCCAGTTTGCGCCGCCCGGCGTTCAGGCGTTCTGCATTGACGGCATTATCAACATAACTCCAGATGGGACTGGTAAATTCCGGCTGTGATACATCCCTGTCGAGTGCTGTCGTGTTCAATTCCGCCGGAAGAACCAAAGATGACACCGTAGTCTCATCATAACCCCTGGAGATGGCCCTTTTGATAAAGTCCTGTTTCCATGCCGCGAACCTGGTTTCATGGGCTTCCAGGCTCGCCGGTATTTGCGCATGTGCAGCCGGTTGCGTAAACATACCTGCCGCCAGAACCAGATTGAAACAGATTGCGCCGAATTTTATCATGGTTCCATCCTATCAGCGATTGTGAATCGAGGCCAGCCCGTATATGGGCAAACCCGTAATCCGGTTGACATTTCCATGTCGTCCCCATATACGCCGTTTCCCGAATTCTCCGGTCAACAGAAAGACAGATTGATGAAAGTCCGCAGTTCGCTAAAATCACTGAAAAAGCGCCATCGCGATTGTCAGATCGTCCGTCGCCGGGGGCGTCTTTACGTGATCAATAAAACCGATTCCCGCTTCAAGGCGCGCCAGAGATAATACGGGTTGGACGACTGCGCGAATAATAAACTTCAAGCCTCTTGCCAAACAGGTCAGGGGGTGTCTAGTTTGCCCGAGTGAAGTTCTTTTTCCTCATATCCGCCGCGTTTGCCCTGTTTGTGACCTGTCCTGTGGCACAGGTACGGGATGGGATGCAGCCGGAAAGCCTGTCATTTGTTGAAATTTCCTCTGCCGAATATCTGCCTGTGCGTGCTGATGAAGCACAGGGTAAAGCCGGTGCCGGTATCAAAATCGTCACTGATATTGCCGACGATAATGCCGGGCCGCCCGTTGAAAGGCCGGACCGTTCCCACCTGACGATTGAGGCCGAACGTGAAGCCCGGCTGGGTGATCTGTTTGCCAAACTCGGCACTGAGTCGGATGCCGACGCGGCTAAACTGGTGGCCGAGGAAATCTGGGCGATATGGCTTGATTCGGGGTCGGCATCCGTGAACATGATTTTGCGCCGCGGCACGGCTGCCGAAAAAAAGGGTGATGTTGATCTCGCCCGCCGCATGTATGACCACGTCACGACTCTGTCGCCGGATTATGCCGAGGGCTGGGCCCGCTCCGGCCGGCTGGCCTATTCCGAAAATGACTTGTCCCGCTGTATCACCGAGGTCACACAGGCACTTGTGATTGAGCCTCGCCATTTCTACGCCATATGGACACTGGGCAATGCACTGGAAAAGCTGGGCCGCCGCGAGGAAGCTCTTGAAGCTTATCGGGAGGCCAGGCGCCTGTATCCGGAGCTCAAGGCACTGAAGGATCGCATCGCCTATCTCGAAAACGAGATTAACGGCGAGGTTCTCTAGGGTCAGGACCTATTAATTTAACGGGTTCCTTTATGTTGTAATATATGATTCATATGTTGCAAAGGAGATTTTAGGATGCGTGATATGTTTATGTTATCAGACGAAGGGCTTGCCCGGATTGAACCGTTTTTCCCTTTGGCGCGTGGTGTGGCGCGCGTGGATGACTGCAAAGTGATTTCGGGTATTATTCATGTCATCAGGAACGGTCTGCGCTGGCGGGATGCGCCTTCGGAGTACGGG
>JACOMS010000092.1:7678-8351 GCA_014324115.1 Hyphomonadaceae bacterium | reverse complement strand
TTACTGGTTACTCTCGCGCAACAGGGTCGCGAAAGAGGTTTTGCGTGATTTTGCCCCGGCCGGTATTGAATGTCCCGACGTCTGTAACCTGCCCTAGGCCGCGATTGACGACTGCAGGGAACAACCGGACACGAGAATCATCGCCGGGTACTGGAACGCTTTATTTGCAGATGGGGAGCTGGAAAACTGAAATACCTCGCCTACGGCTATGCCCGTTTCGATGCTGTGTATGCACTCAACCGCACTATGGCGGACAAGTTGGACACCTCCATCAACGATTGATTTTGAGTTAATATCGTTGATGTTTGAGTAATTTCAGTCAGGGGTCCGGTTGCACACCCTTCGTGGCGCCCCTTTTGGGACGCTTTAGCGGCCTTTTAGGCTGATGATCCGGATTTCAGGCACACTTCACCCGCTGTGTTTCGTGGTAAATCAGGCGTCGTATGTTACAGGCCATGTTGGCCATGCCGATTTTGATTGTGGTGCGGGCTAGACCCATGGTCCTGATTCTCAGACCCATGCAGTGTTTCTGATCGGCGAAGGGATGTTCGACAAGGGCCCTGATCCTTGATCTTGTGCTATTGGCGCGCTTGACATGGGTCGGCATGGGCTTGCTCCCTTGGTTTTTTGCCCCCTTGGCTCTTTGCAACGAATATGGCTGACAAGCCCATGG
>JACOMS010000092.1:0-7531 GCA_014324115.1 Hyphomonadaceae bacterium | reverse complement strand
TCCTCAAGCTGTGCCCCATCATGGCAGTCGGCATCGGTGACCTTGAAAGACCGGATAAATCTACGGGACTTGATAAATTCGCAACAGTCTTGTCATCGGAGTCGCCGAAGGGGCCATGCCGGACCGTGTAATTCCCGAACCCGGACGGCTTGGCGCGATCAGTGATGTAGATACGATGGCCCGGCACATTATTGATGTCCGGCAAAGCGGCAGCCATAGGGAGACGGGCATAAGAGTCCGCCAACCTGTGGTCGATAATTTTCCCGGGACTGGACTTTCATCCATTTGTTCAATACGATCCGTGTCCGCGGAGACGTTCAGGTCTTGGCTAATGAAATTTAATTTGGATGTGTTCGCGGTTTATCCTAAAAGAGAACTTATGATTCGCGTACTGATGAAAACGACGGCTCTTTTTATTGCGGGCCTGCTCGCGGCCACCTCTGCGAACGCACAAATCGGCGGAGACTGGTTTCCGGACGAGTTTCTGCCCTCCGGTATTTTTACCATTGATGCCGAACGTGATGAAACCTATATTGACCTAGGTGCCACTGTCATCCACCGCCCTGCCTATCTCGGCAGCAGCAAACAGGACACCAACCTGTTTCCATTCGTTAATGCCGAATACAGGGGCCGCTGGTTCCTCAATCCCTATCAGGGTGTCGGCTTCAATCCGATCAACAATAAAAACCTGAGAATCTCCACAGGTATCGGCTTCGTCTCCGGCCGCAAGGCCGAAGACACGCCTTTCAATGATGAGGTGTTTGATCTCGATCCGGGTGCAGGATTGATTATCAACGGGCGTTATATTTTCAAGTACGGGGCTGTGGAGCTTACAGTATCCGAATCGCTAACCGGTGATGTGGAGGGCCTGCAGTTATCCGGACGTCTCGCGACCCTGATCCCCGTCTCGAAGCAGCTTCGCATCGTTCCGGCCGTGTCCGTCTCATGGCAGGGCACGGATCGACGAAATTCGATTTACGGCATCAACGCCGAACAAAGCGCCGTAAGCCGGACCGGCATCGTCAGCTATGACAGTGATTTTACAAATGTCGGTGTCGCACTGGAAGCCTACTGGAGTAACGAAGACCGCAGCTGGCACATCCTCGGCCTTGTCCAGCACCGCGAGCTCGTCGGGGACATCCGGGGCAGCATCCTGACCCCCGAAGATTCGGGCCTGCTGGCGGTTGTGGGCTTCGCCCGACGGTACTAAACCGGTCTCCGGTAAACAAGAGAGGTAAACATGGCAGATCAGGATTTCCCGGCGGGTGAATTGATGAGGGGCAAACGCGGGCTTGTGATGGGGGTCGCCAACAGCAACTCCATCGCCTGGGCCATTGCCCGCCAACTCGCAGTCCAAGGTGCAGAGCTTGCCTTTACTTATCAAGGTGAAGCGCTGGAGCGCCGCGCAAGACCACTGATCGAGAGCATCGGAGCGGATATATTCGTCGAATGTGACGTTACAAATGACACGACCATGGACAATACGTTTGCCACGTTGAAAGATAAATGGGGTCACATCGATTTCCTTGTTCACGCCATTGCCTTTGCGGGCAAAGACCAGCTTGTCGGGTCATTTGTCGAGAATACGACGCGTGAGGGCTTCAAATCTGCGCTTGATATTTCCGCTTACAGCTTTGTTGATGCCGCCCGCCGCGCCAGTGAAATCATGAATGACGGCGGGGCGATGGTCACGCTAACCTATCTCGGTTCTGAACGTGTTGTGCCGAATTACAATGTGATGGGCGTGGCAAAGGCCGCACTCGAAGCTTGTACCCGTTACATCGCTGCCGATCTCGGCCCGCGCGGTATTCGTGTCAACGCTATTTCCGCCGGCCCCGTTCGTACGCTGGCCGCTGCAGGCATCGGCTCGGCTCGTCACATATTCAAATTCAACAAGGCCGCCAGCGCGCTTCAAGATAACACCGACCCGATGGGCGTCGCCGGAGCTGCGCTCTATTTACTATCTGACCTCGGCCTGTCCTGCACAGGCGAAACCCACCATGTGGATGGTGGTTTCCATGCGATAGGCATGCCCCGGGAAGAGCCGCTCGGGGAACCAATGAATTAAACCGTCCCACAACGGCAGGTTATCTCACTAACGCGACGATCAATGAACCTCCGGCTCCTCACAACACGGAGGGTAGCGCGAAACGGGACACGCCGAGCGTCCATGTGAGGGGCAATACCAGCCGTTGTCAGATTCGGCGGATTGGATAAGTTCGAAAATATCTTCGCCTGACATGTTGGGAGATCGTCCTGCCCTGAAAGCCTGTTTGACCGCACACATAACGGCTGTATTGATCTGTGCACGGGTGCCATGGTCTTTGGTGAAACGGACCACCTCGCTTTGCAGGAAATCTACCTCGCAGTCCGGCCCGCTTCCAGATCACCCAACATGGAAGAGCGGGTATTTTTATCAATTTTCAGCACATCTTTCATGGCAGGACCAAAAATCCAGTCCGGCTTATGCAAGAGTTCAACCGTCTGTGCGGATGAATTTTTGCCGGAAGTTTCCACGCTCACACCAGCCTGTTTGGTAATCCGCAGCGCCTCCACGATCACATCGGCAAGGCCAACTGATAAGGCTTGCATGAAAACCCGCTTTGCGGACTTCGTCCCCACAAAGTATTCAGCGCATTACTCAGATTGATCATGAGCTTGCCCTATTGCACGGCGCGGACGTCTGCAACGCGCTTAAGGGGTTGACCCGCCAGCTTGCAATGTTCCTGTGAATGATCAAGACGTACATCATCAATATTCTGAACGATCAGGTTCCCTTCGGTGCCGCAGTGAAAAGCCGTCTCGCCCGTTCGCGTGACATTGAACGGCACAACAGCGCCGGGGACGGTGGAGTCCGGTATTTGTGGTTTCACAATATCCGCATTGTGGATACCGTTTTGAAAGCTGATGACGAGAGCGTCGGGCTGGCCGGTTTGCATAATACCCGCACGGCTTCCGGCGTGTCCCGGGATTTCACTATCGGGGGAATGACATCAGCTTTTCCGAGGTTATCCGCGCTGCTTTCATAACCAAAGCGCTCGGCAGGTACGACAATCCGGCCCCGCTCATAATGGATAAGAATCAGGCCTTTTGTCCTGTACATCCAAGCATATGTCCCGTGCCCCGATCAGAGTTACATCCGCGTCTGTATGCGCCAAAAGTCCACCAGGATAGCAGCCGATGCTTCCAGCTCCGAAGACAAAATTTTTCATGGATTTCAAATTGCCCGTTTTCCCCGTGATATATGGAAAACGGTTCGGTCTCAAATAGACACTTTATTTAACTGCAAATCATTCCTGTTTTAATTGACAATCATTCACAGCTGCAGTAATTTGAAAGCATGATTCACTGCTTGTGCAACAATATTAACACTGAAAAAGTCGACTCCGCCGCATCCTGCGGGGCAAAAACGGCACGTCAGGTGCAAACTCATTGCGGTACGGCGTTTAATTGCGGTCGATGCAAAAGTTCGATCAATGAGCGACTCACCCTGCTGCGCGGCCAGCCGCAGTCCTTGTTGGTCACCGAATAGTCTGTATCTGACCTGCATTCGCATATGTGCATTTGCACATGATTATTATTTACGCATATAATTGAAATAATTAGGTTTTTTCACGCACCCGTGAATTGACTATGCGTGGCCACCTGGCTATTCTTCACACAAATCATGGAGGCAATTATGAAAGGCGACAAAAAAGTCATCGAGCATCTCAATACGGCGTTAAAAGCCGAGTTGACGGCGATCAATCAGTATTTCCTGCATTCCCGCATGCTCAGGGATTGGGGTGTGACCAGGCTGGCCAAAAAGGAGTACGAAGAAAGTGTTGAGGAGATGAACCATGCCGACAGGATCATTGAGCGTATTCTCTATCTCGACGGTCTTCCCAATCTGCAAAATCTCGACAAGCTGCATATAGGTGAAACGGTCCAGGAAATCCTTGAGTGCGACATGAAGCTTGAGGACTATGCCATACCCATGTATAAGGACGCGATTGAATTTTGTGAAAGCGTACGCGATTACGGCTCGCGCGACCTGCTGCAGCGCATCCTCATAGAAGAGGAAGAACACGTCGACTTCCTTGAGTCGCAGTTTGATCTCATCAAGCAGGTCGGCCTTCAAAATTACATCCAGCTGCAAAGCGGACCGGCTGGCGGAAATGAAGGCTAATCCGGCGGCCGCGTAGCAAAAATCAGACCCGACAGGGTGTGATAGGGTTTTTCAGGGAAGTCGGAGATATTTTCTGCATTAAAATGGTGTTAGATTCTGCCACGGTGGCTTGAAGGGCAAGGGCTTCGCCCTACATTCGAACCGAAGTTTGAAAAGGAGCAGATATGCGCAAATTATTTTTCGTGGGTGCAGCAGGAAGTGTGCTTCTGCTTGTCCCTCTGCCGGGCGGCAACGCCGTTTCCCAATCCATCTTCTCGAAACCGGCCGCTGTCGGTGAGTCAAGTGTTCTGACTCTCGACAGTTCCCGCGGCGTTTTGACCATGGCCCCCCTGCTGGAGCGTGTTTCCCCCGCCGTGGTGAGCATCCGCACCGGGAAAAAAAGCCCCGTGCCGGAAATGGACGAGGATCAACGGAAGTTATTTGAGCGCCTTTTTGACCGTTCCCTGCCCATACCGCGTGAGCGTCGGAGCGTCTCCGTCGGGTCAGGCGTAATTGTCGATGCAGAAAACGGCTATATCCTGACCAACAACCATGTCGTTGACAAAGCCGATGAAATTTTCGTCACGCTTACTGACAGGCGCGAGTTTGAGGCCGAGTTGGTGGGCGGTGATGACAAAACCGATATTGCCGTACTCAAAGTTGATGCAGATAACCTCAGGGCGATCCGCCTGGCACAAAATGATTCTGTCAAAGTCGGCGATTATGTTATCGCTGTGGGCAACCCGTTTGGTCTCGGTCACACGGTCACGTCGGGTATTGTCAGCGCTCTGGGCCGCGAGTTCCGTCGCTCCGGCAGCTATGAAGACTTCATCCAGACCGATGCCGCGATCAATCCCGGTAATTCCGGCGGTGCGCTCGTGAATTCCAGGGGCGAGCTGATCGGCATCAATTCCGCCATTATCTCCCGCTCCGGCGGTAATAACGGGATCGGGCTTGCCGTGCCGACCAAAATGGCACGTGGAATCATGGACCAGCTGGTTGAATTCGGCGAAGTCAGGCGTGGTCGTATCGGTGTTTTGATCCGCGATATCACGCCCGGCCTGATGGAGGCGTTTGAGCTTTCCACACTCGAAGGCGCACTCGTTAACGATGTAGTTGATGACAGCCCTGCTGACAAAGCCGGGCTTCAACCCGGCGATATTATCATCGGCTTTAACAGCGAGGATATACGCGATGCCTCTGACATCCGTAATGCTGTGGGTCTTGTCCGGCCGGGCACCGCGGCAGACCTGGTTTTTTTGCGGGATGACCGTCGCCGCACCGTCCGGATCGAAGTCGGAATGTTCGAAGAGCAACGGGACGTGCTTGGTGAAGGGGCCGAAGACGATATTCCGGCCATGGAAAGTTTCTCCGGTGCGTCCATCACCGGGATTCCCGATGATCTTGACCTTCGCGGCGGTGATTCAGGTGTCTACGTCGAAAGCGTCAGGCCCGGCTCCCGTGCCGCCCGCTCGGGCCTGGCCACGGGCGACATTATCCGCAAAGTCGATAAGACAGAAGTTGCTTCACTCCGCGACTTTGAGGACGCCATCAGGGACAAAACTGGCCCGATTGCGCTGACTGTGGAGAGAAACGGGACAAACCTGTTCCTTGCAGTACGGTAACTCGCCTGCACCACGGTCGCCATCAGGAGGGTCGCGGGCGGGGTCGGCGACACCGCCGATGTCCACGCGTGAACGCCGGATTCTGGAACGTGCCTAAATGCTGACCAGGTAACGTCGTTCCAGATTATTGAGATGTTCATGTAGCCATCCCGGCACCGATGCACTGCCGCGCCAGAATCGCCAGAGTTCCGGATAGCTCATCGCCTCAAACCTTGGTAGTGATCCCGCCACGCGCGTCTTGAAATCCTTGATCTCGTCGCGATGTCTCGCAAACTCGGAGTCGGCGTCCGGGTTCAGAGGTTCCCAAAACAGGTAAAGCAGCGTCACGGGACGGTCGGGAAAGGTTCGTGCCAGGCCGAAGGCGTGCTTGATGAGCTGTGCCGCGTCGAGCCAAATGTAATGGTCCGGGCGATTTTGGAGGCGCAGCATTTCGCGGAAGTATCCCTGTTTGCGCCGTGCATCCCTGATTTGTTCCTGATAGGCATGCGAAAACTTGGCTTGGCGTATGGAGGGGGATTCGGTCAAGAGGTATTCGGTCAACTTGGATTCGATCGCGACCATACTGGTCAGGCCGGACAGCACGATATCAAGGTTGGGGGCTCGCCCGCCCCGGAGACCGGTGGGGCATTTCCGCTCAAACTCCAGTGCATTGAATGCGGAATTTCCCGGCAGCACCAGATCGCCGATTCGCTGCCTGAACGGTGCGAAGCAGTTTACCCCCAGACCTGATGACGAGTGGGCGGCCCGGAACTTTTCCTCCAGCTCGTTGCCGTCCCCTGACAAAAGGTCTTCCTTGAAATCCTCGGGAGAGACCCTCGGGAGGAGGGTGTCACGGAAGTCACGGGCGTAGCCTTTCGGGTTGAGTGCAACGTCGGGGTGCTGGCGACGGAACGCATCTGCCAGCGCTTTAATGGCTTTGTCTCTTGCCGATAACACGTTTGACACGGGAATCTCCTGTTTTTCTTTTCAAGTAGTTATATACACTCAAAACGCAAAATCCGACAATTAAAACTGGACACCTCCATTAACGGTTGATTTTGAATTGGTATCGTCGATGTTTGAGTAATTTCGGTCGGGAGTCTGGCTGCATGCCCTGTGTGGCGCCCGTTTTGGGGCGTTCTGAAGGCGTTTTGGGCTGACAAGCCGGATTTCAGGCGCACTTCACCCGCTGTGTTTCGTGGTAAGTCAGGCGTCGCATGTTACAGGCCATGTTGGCTATGCCGATTTTGATTGTGGCTCGGGCCAGACCAATGATCCTGATCCTCAGACCCATGCGGTGTTTCTGATCGGCGAAGGGATGTTCGACAGGAGCCCTGACTTTTGATCTTGCGCTATTGGCGCGCTTGATATGGGTCGGCATGGGCTGCCCCACACCACGGGGCAGAGGGAAAAACGGTTCAATCCGGGCAAGCCCCTCTTCTGATAACATGAACAGATCACCCATCGCAAAATCTCCTTTGCAACACATGAATCACATATCACAGTATAAGGGAACCCATTAAATTAATAGGTCCTGACCCTAGCAAGTATTTCGCCTATCAGCCTATGGAAGGTTGATCTCGCGCGCCACTCGAGGGGGATGAGCGTACGTGCACCCGTCGTACCTGTCAAACAGTCTTCGCTTCTTCATACTTCCTATTCTCGCTATTTTGGCTTTCTCTATTATCCACTTGTCAATCTCCATTTTCTGCAATCTCTCTGCTTCCGCCTCTTGCCATCCTCTGAGTCTGCTGGAAGGGGAAGCCTGCCCGCGGTACGA
>JACOMS010000091.1 GCA_014324115.1 Hyphomonadaceae bacterium | reverse complement strand
GAACATCCCTTCGCCGATCAGAAACACCGCATGGGTCTGAAAGTCAGGACCATTGGCTTGGCCCGCGCCACAATCAAAATCGGCATGGCTAACATTGCCCACAACCTGCAACGCCTGATTTACCACTTTGATTGATGCCGGGGAAACACAGCGGGTGAAGTGTGCCTGAAATCCGGATCATCAGCCCAAAAGGCCGCTAAAGCGCCCCAAAACGGGCGCCACAAAGGGCGTGCAGCCGGACCCCTGACTGAAATTACTCAAATATCAACGGTACTAACTCAAAATCAATCGTTGATGGAGGTGTCCAGTTCGTAACAGTCTTAAATACAAAAAACCATTAAATTAAAATTAATATGTCCTGACCCCAGCTCCTACCTTGCCCGCTCGGAAATCTTCCTGCGCTCAAACTGTGTCATGGGCACGAAGGGTGTAGCAGGATCCGGACCACTTTTCGGGAACAGGGGGTTCACATCCTGCTGTTTTCACAAAACGCCTTCAATCAACTCCGCCGTCTCTTCTGGGCCATAGATCGCAACAAAAGACCCGAAACGGGGGCCTTGGGATTGGCCGAGGCAAACTTCGTAAATGGCTTTGAACCAGTCGCGCAGGTTTTCAAATTCGTGGTCTTTGCCGACAGAGAATATAAGCGTTTGCAGCGTTTCGTCGTCAGTGGCCTGATCGGCGGGGATATCACGCAGGCGTGCCGTGAGGTCGGTGAGAGCTGCGCGTTCTTTGTCTGTCGGGTCGCGGTAGACTTTGGCGGGTTTTACAAAATCTTCGTAATACTTGACCGCATAGTCTACCAAACGATCAAGATCGGGATATTTGTCAGGCGATGCGCCCGGCGAATAGCGCTTGATGAAGCCCCAGAGGATGCCTTTGTCCGAGGCATTGGATGCGGATACGAGGTTCAACAGCAGCGAAAAACTGACCGGAATGCCCCCTTTCGGCACGTTGCCGCCATGGATATACCAGACCGGATTGGCGATTTGCTTCTCCGGTTCCTGACCGGGGTAAGCGGTGAGGTGCTGATAGTATTCATCCACGGCTCTGGGAATAACATCAAAATAGAGACGCTTGGCCGTGCGCGGCTTGGTGTAGTTGTAGAGCGCGAGGGATTCCGGGTTAGCGTAAGATAACCATTCTTCGACGGCAATGCCATTGCCTTTGGATTTGGAAATTTTCTCGCCTTTTTCGTCCAGAAACAGCTCGTAGCAGTATTGCACGGGCGGTTCTGCGCCAAGGATTTTACAGATGCGGGAGTAAATTTTGCCGTTGATCTGGTGATCCTTGCCATACATTTCAAAGTCCACACCAAGCGCGGCCCAGCGCATGCCGAAATCCGGTTTCCATTGGAGTTTGGTATTGCCGCCTGTAACCATCATGGTAACTTCGCTACCGCCTTCATCATCAAAGGTGATGGTGCCGGCTTCTGCATCCACTGCCTTCATCGGCACGTAAAGCACTCTGCCGGTTGTCGGTGAAACGGGCAGGAAGGGTGAATAGGTCGCCCGGCGTTCTTCCCCCAGCGTCGGGAGCATCACACCCATAATGTCATCAAATCTCTGCACTGCCCTGAGAAGCAAGGAGTCATATGTGCCGTTTCTGTAATGTTCGGTCGCGGAGTGGAATTCGTAAGAGAATCCGAATCCGTCTAGAAACTCACACAGTTTCGCATTATTATGGGCGGCGAAACTGTCGAATTTGCCAAACGGGTCGGGAACATCAGCGAGCGGTTTGCCCATATGCTCGGCCAGCATGTCCCGGTTCGGAACATTGAGCGGGATTTTGCGCATGCCGTCCATGTCATCAGAAACGCAAATGAGTTTGTGGGGAATTTGTCCCTCGGTCAGATGTTGAAAGGCATGCATGACCATGGATGTGCGCACGGCTTCGCCGAATGTTCCGATATGTGGGAGCCCGGACGGGCCGTAACCGGTTTCGAACACGACCGTGCGGTCAATCCGGTCTATCCCGCGCCTGCCTTCAATGAAGAGGCGCTTGACGATGGCGCGCGCCTGTTCGAACGGCCAAGTCCCGGTTTTATCGGACATGGCCTTCTGGATGAGAGTCGGGTCAAAATTGGCCATGTGTGCGGCTTTCTAGTCCTCGGCTTCATGTGTAGCCATTGCCGCGTTGGACATTTCCAGATTGTGATAGACGTTTTGGACATCGTCGAGATCCCCAAGCGCTTCGACAATGCGCGCGATTTGCCCGATCTTGTCGGGCGCATTTACCTTGTTCCGCGGTTTCCAGACGAGGTTGATGGATTTGGCTTCACCGAATACTCTTCCCATTCCGGCTGAGACTGCGCCTAGATCGCCGCGTGCTGTCCAGATTGTGTGAACGGGTTCACACTCGTCCCATTGGTCTTCGGTCTCTTCGTCATGTTCGACGTCTTCGGCACCCGCCTCAATGGCGGCTTCCATGACTGTGTCTTCATCCACCTTGTCGAGCGGATATTCAATTTTGCCGACCTGGTCGAACATGAATGTGACTGATCCGGTTTCTCCCATATTGCCGCCGTTCTTGGAGAGGGCCGTACGGACTTCCATGGCGGAACGGTTGGTGTTGTCGGTCAAGCATTCGATGATGAAGCCGATGCCGCCGGGACCGAATCCCTCATACAGGATATCCTCATAATCGGCACTGTTGCCGCCTGCACCCTTGTCTATGGCACGCCGGATATTGTCCTTCGGCATAGATTGGCCCCTGGCGTTGTTTACAGCGAGTCTAAGTCTAGGGTTCATATCTGGGTCGGGACCACCCACCTTTGCGGCAATCGCAATGTCCTTGGAAAGCTTGGAAAACAGCTTCGAGCGAGCCTTGTCCTGCCGCCCCTTACGGTGCTGGATATTGGCCCATTTGGAATGACCTGCCATGAGCAATCCCCTAGTCGTTTTATGGAGTGAATTCGAACATACCATGTAAGGGATGGACGGGTAGGGGGCAAGGGGCGTTGGCGCTAAAAGTCCTTTAGCAGATCAAGCCGACGGGCAAGTTCATAAGCGGGTGCGTCGGAAGCGGGTGTTTTGAAGGCGGGCGTGTCGGGACCCGACAGATCTGCAATCTCCTGCTCAATCAGGGGCCGGGCCGCAATCGCGGCGTTGATCAGATGCGCTTCACCCTCGACGCCCTGCCCTTGGGGCACCGGTGGTTCGGACAATGGCGCACCCAGGCGCGCCTCCATCCAATCCAGGTCCGCACGATTGGCCTCAATCAACGGGTCGGTGAGGGTATCGGACAGGACAAAACGGCGCGTCCCCAGTTTGGAAAGCCGATCCACGAATCTGACGAGCCGTAGCCGTTCGTCCCGGGTCCTCGGTTGGAACCCGTTACCGAGCCGCGTATGTACGTAAAGCATTGCGGTGGCTTCAAGGCTCATAGATTCGTTGGTGCGCACCACCCCTCCGGGGTCAAGGGCAATACCGATCTCATGGGCAAAATCCAGTACCACGTCGCTATCCCGCTGAAAGAGCTTGAGAGTCACATTCTCACGGCCGAAGATGCGATCTAATTTCTCAAATCGCGCACGGTAATTGGGACGGTTACCATATTTGGCCAGATTTAGGCCCCGTCCGGATTTGATTACCTGCTGAAACCCGCTGGACATAAGGGACCGGGGCGGGCGCACGTAGGCGATGACGCGCACATCCTCGCTACTGTGGCTGCGTAAATAATCGGCCATTTTCTCCACCGCCTCTTCCCTCCCGGTCGCGGCCGACGAAACGGTTTCGGTGGAAATGATCATCGGGCGCGTGGTTTGCTGTTCACGACGGCGTTCCAGCATCTGTCTGAACCGCTTGCCCCATGTGTCGCGCGATTTTCCAATCTCGTCGGGACTGGTACTTACCAAACGGAATCCACCCTGTTTTTCCGGGGAGGAATGGAACAGTGTGAAAAACAGACCGGAATGATTGGCCGCCCGCCAAGGCGCATAATCCACCCTGTTGCCATCAAGCTTGGCAAAAGTTTCCTGGATTGAACTTGATCCTGTCTTGTGCATACCGGCATGAATAATGATCATATCCTCACCTTTGGAGGCGGCACCTTTTGGGTGCGGTTTGTGAGTACGGCTCGTACTGCAGCGGCAACGCTACAACGGATTGACCTGACAGGCAATCCTGTAATACGGATGACAGGGTTCCGCGCCAATGTGGACCGAACCATCGTCCAGGCACGCAGGTATGTGATTTTGATATGAGGGGTGTCAAGACCGTCACATAAACAGCCCATGTCCCGTTACCCGGACATGATTTTGCTGCAGACATTCACTGGTACGGCGTCGGCAGTGTCTTCGAACGGTGCGACGTCTAGTTTATTGCCGCCCGTGTAGTCCGGTAAGGGTAATTTCATGCAAATACCCTAAAGCCTTGTCCCGTCAGTATTCCGTCGAGTCGCTCGTCGTGTGTACTCGTAGGAATGTCGGCCATTTCCTGCCCCGCGTTGGCGACACCGCAAGCGAAAACCTTTTTCCGGGCTCGCAAGGTGGCCAAAGTGCGGTCATAGTACCCACCGCCATAGCCGAGCCTGTCACCCTTGGGTGAGAAGGCAAGGAGGGGCACAAGAATGATATCGGGGTCGATAACAGTCTTGGTCGGCGCAGGCTCTTTCGTGCCAAATCGACCCTCGACCAAGGTATCACCGTGTTGCCACCGCCGAAAGACAAGCGGCTTACCTTTGGGCGGCGTACAGGGCAGGCAAAGAATTCTGCCTTGATTGTGCAGCGTTTCTAACAAAGGCCGTACATTGGTTTCATCCTTCATCGGCCAATATCCGGCGATGGTTTGATTGTGAAAACGAGAGGCGGGGAAGTGATGAATTAAATCAACGCCCACTACGCTGGATGTGCAACGGCCCCTATTTATCTTGGCTTTGAGGCGAGCCGACCTTTTCGGATTAGCCACCCCAATCCCCTCTCACTGCCTGCCATAACGCCAGCAGCGACGCCGCTGCCGTATCGGCGCGGAGGACTCTTGGGCCCAGAGAAACGGCCGTAACATAGTCTTTTGCACGTAAAAATTCACGTTCTCTGTCCGTAAAACCACCCTCGGGGCCGATAAGCAGAGCCGCGGGTTTGCCGAGATTTTGCAGTACATCCAAAGCGGGCGCACAATCTCCGCCCTCATCCGCGAAGATAATTTGTCGGCTGCCATCCCAGTTGTAAAGCAGTTGTGCCAACGATATCGTGTCATTTACCTCCGGCAGATCCAGTCGCTCCGTTTGTTCTGCGGCTCCTATGATCTGCACGCCCATTTTGTCCGGATGGAATTTCGGAAATTGTGTGCGTTCCGTAATGACAGGCTGGAGTCGGGAAACGCCGAGTTCAGTGGATTTTTCAAAGATGAAAGCTGTGCGGGGTTTGCGTACCGGTGCGAAGAGCAGCCAAATGTCCGGTGCGGCATAGGGTTTGCGAAGCTGTTTGCAGATACTCAGCTGGCACGATTTCCGTGTGATAGTGACGATTTCCGCAGACCATTCTCCGTCCTGTCCATTGAACACACGCAACTGATCTCCGACAGTTTTGCGCAACACATTGCCGAGATAATGCGCCTGATTCCGGGGTAGGACTTTCTCTACCGTTTCGGACAAAGGCGCATTAACGTAGAGCCTGACCAAAGTACGGTTTTCGCGCATAATATATAAATAGCTGTCATTCGCATGTCATGACAATTAGATTGTTTATATGACCGAAACTGTCAGGGATGCCCGGGCCGACCATTGGGTATATCGTGCCCCGAAGGGGTGGCGGCCCTATCTGCAGCTGGCCCGTTATGATCGGCCTGTAGGCTATTGGCTGCTGGCACTGCCTGGATGGATCGGTTTGGCTTTTGCGTCGCTGTCTCATAACTTGGTGTGGCTTGACCTCAAGTGGGCCGCGTTGATATTCATGGGTGCGGTGGCTATGCGCGGGGCGGGCTGCACCTATAATGACATTGTTGATCGCGACCTGGACGCACAGGTCGCGCGTACGGCGCTGCGGCCTGTTCCGGCAGGGACAGTTACCCTGAAACAGGCATGGATGTGGCTCCTCATACAATGTTTTGTCGGGCTTTTGGTACTGCTGGCCCTGCCGGATTTCGCACAAATTGTGGCACTGTGCTCCATTCCCCTCGTTGCCGCATATCCTTTTATGAAACGTATTACCTGGTGGCCGCAGGTTTGGCTCGGCCTGACGTTCAACTGGGCCGTGCTGGTGGCCTACGCGATCAAGACGGGGACGTTCGGCCCCGCCGTGGGTGTGCTCTATATCGGGCTCATGTTCTGGACGGTAGGCTATGACACCATTTATGCCTGCCAGGACGTTGAAGATGATGCGCTTGTAGGTATTAAATCGACCGCGCGGCTGTTTGGTTTACGGATACGTCGGGGAATATGTATAAGTTATTTTCTCTCGGTTGCATTCATTACATTCGCGGTTACACAATCAGGCCGATATCATAATTCGCCATGTGGAGAACACATATTTAATCACTGGACGTGGGGAGAACTGCTAAACTTTCACCGGGCATATATTGAGACTATTTGGTATTTAGCATTTTCCGTGAGTTTGTTTGCTCTTCATTTGTTTTTCCAGATTTATCTTTTTTCCGGCATGAAAACTGGGAGAAACCTGGCTCTGTTCAAATCGAACAAATGGGCCGGGCTCTCATTGGTTGTAACATTGTATCTTTGTGCAGTGTTTATTCCGGCGCTTGAGGAAGACCCTGCGCCCTGTCAGTACACAAATACTGGCCGACTCGAATTATTAAATGAGAATGAATACACGCCGATCACATCAAAGTGACGGGAACTTGCGTCGCACCTTTTTTATCTGCTCTTATATCAAGGCCAAAACGAAGGAATGATCCATGTTAAACAGACGACAACTGGCTTTGGGCGGCGTGGCGCTCATGATCACAGCTTGCACCAGGACGGAAGCTGAAATAAAAGAGGAGATAGTGGTAGCCGAGACGAATATAAACTGGGCCAATCTCTCCAGGCGCGAATGGGAAGAGCGCCTGACCGAGCAGGAATTCTACGTCCTGCGTGAAGAGGGTACGGAACGCCCGTGGACCAGTCAACTCAATGATGAGAAGCGAAAGGGTACCTATGTCTGTGCCGGGTGTGCCTTGCCATTGTTCAAGTCGGATATGAAATTCGATAGTGGCACGGGCTGGCCAAGCTTTTTCAGTGCCATAGACGGTGCAATCGGCACCAAGAGAGATTTCAAATTGATCGTACCGCGTACGGAATATCACTGTTCACGTTGCGGCGGCCACCAAGGCCATGTATTCAAGGATGGCCCACGTCCGACCGGACTGCGCTACTGCAATAATGGTGTCGCGCTGGATTTTGTCCCGGATGAAGCTACATAAAGTGTTCCATCCCGGATGGATTACATAGACCCTCGCAGGTTGGCGTTTTTTATGGCACGGTCTGTTAAGATCAAGGCAAACGACAGGAGACAAACACGCGGATCAAGCTTCATAGCTAGGGTCAGGACCTATTAATTTAACGGGTTCCCTCACGTCGTAATGTGTGATTCATGTGTTGCAAAGGAGATTTTGCGATGGGTGATCTGTTTA
>JACOMS010000090.1 GCA_014324115.1 Hyphomonadaceae bacterium | reverse complement strand
AACATTCCTTCGCCGATCAGAAACACCGCATGGGCCTGAGGATCAGGACCATGGGTCTGGCCCGAGCCACAATCAAAATCACCATGGCCAACATGGCCTGTAACATACGACGCCTGATTTACCACGAAACACAGCGGATGAAGTGGGACACTTCCAATAACCTCTTGATATTTGGTGTGAAGTAAGACTGTTGCGAAAACGCGGGGCGGGGGATTGTCTGTTCCCGTCGGGTGAGGTTCTGTTCCCCCGGCCCTCACCGGATCGGGCGTGATAAATTTTCAGTACATTCCCGATACGGCGGTTGACAGGCCGATTGTGCCAGAGTATACGTTCCCGTACGTGCGTGATCAAACGACACGTTACACATCACCCAAAAAGGAGACATAACCATGATTCGATTCCTGATAATCGCGACC
Organism: Hyphomonadaceae bacterium; assembly: GCA_014324115.1. Lineage (GTDB taxonomy): Bacteria > Pseudomonadota > Alphaproteobacteria > Caulobacterales > Maricaulaceae > JACOMS01. Next base: position 7,410 of record JACOMS010000090.1, on the reverse strand, counting down.
CTGCTTGGTGCCGGTCTGTACGCCCGGAGTGCCTGGGCGCAGCCGGATTGTAATGACTGGAACAGCGTAAGTTTCTTTGAGAATGCCACGGCGGCGGACGTGAGGAGGTGCCTGGCTGCCGGGGCTGAGGTCAATGTGCGGGCCGAACACGGTCTTACCCCGCTGCATCTGGCGGCGGATTATGGCGATGCCGGGATGATTGCAGCCCTCGTCAAGGCCGGGGCGAACATTGAGTTGCGGGCCGAACTCGGTGTTACCCCGCTGCATGCGGCGGCAGTGGTTGGCAATGCTGAAACGGTGGCGGCCCTCGTCAGGGCCGGGGCAAATATCAGGACCAAAACAACCAGCGGAAAGCTCCCTGCGGACCTGGCAGAAGATAATGACAAGGTCAAAAACCACGACATATTCTGGACTCTGAACGCGGTGCGGTATGAGTAATGGGGGGCACCCGCACCGGAAACATCTTGCCTGGGAACAACATCCTTAAATCATGGGGTGCGAGGCCCGTACCCGCACTGTTGAACAGGAGGCGGTGGAGGCCTTGCCGCAGATTCGGATGGCCTGCCAAACCGCCATGGGCCTGCCAGCCATGTTCATTGCAACAAACCAGAGGGGGCAGCACACCAGAGTGGCGGCCCATACCGACCCGTATCAGGTGCGCCTGAAATCCGGATCATCAGCCCAGAAGGCCTCCGGAACGCCTCAAAACGGGCACCATCCCGGGCACTTAACCAGCTCCTGACTGAAATCACTCAAAACTAACTCAAAATCAAACGCTGATAGAGGTGTCCAGCTTGTCCATGACGGCCCGAACCGGATCACAGCACAGGACGGGGCGGGCGACAGGGCGGGCAACCTGAAGGCGGCACCGGGGCGGAGCTACGGTTATGACCGGGCCGAGCGCCTGACGTCTGTGCAGGGATCACGGGGTAGCGCCACCCTGTCCTGGGACCCGGCCTCGCGTCTGGATACCCTCTCACCGGCAGCGCAGGCAGCATCCGCTTTGCCTATGACGGGGCTGACATGATTGCCGAAACCGATGCCGCCGGCGGGGCTGTCAGGCGCCGCTATGTCCACGGCCCCGGTATGGATGAGCCGGTTGTGATGTATGAATACGGCAGCCCGTCATCATTTACCCGCTCCTGGTATCTGACGGATCAGAAGGGCTCCGTGACCTGCCTTGCCGACAGTTCCGGCACATCAGCCGCCGTCAACGCCTACGGCTATTACGGTGAGCCGGGGGCGGACAATCACGGCCGCTATCAGTACACGGGGCAGGTGTGGCTTGAGAAGCTGGGGCTGTATTACTACAAGGCCCGTTTTTATGACCCCGGGATCAAGCGCTTCCTGAACCCGGACCCGGCCGGTTACGGGGACGGTCTGAACATGTACGCCCATGTGGGCGGTGACCCGGTGAATTTCAGGGACCCGAGCGGGCTTCGCTGCACAAGTGTTAACACCGGTAGATCATTCACAGACGGAAACGAGTTCATTGTTGAGGGGGTGAGGCAGTGTAGCGGCGGCAGCGTCAGGAGGAGGAGCAGTTTGGGCACAAACTCCAGGCGGGGCTCATTCTTTGGGTCAAGCCATGCCGGATTTAATCCGGGTGGGGGACGGTCAAGCGATGTTGCTCCGGGTGAGGACCGCACGGAGTACGGTCACGACTACAAGGTGCGGAGTGTAATATGTAAAAACGCTTCAGCTGTGCCCCTGGAAGCCAGACAGGCTATATTTGCATGGCTTTTAATCCCGCGCCCACTCGGGTTTCTGATTGATGCCAGAACAGTGGCTCCTGATGAGCCGGTTTCTGTTCCGGTAGCACTTGGTTTTAGTGCAGGATACATTACCAGTATCATTGATGAAGGCGGACTTTCAGGAACCAATACAACTGTACAAAGACAACATATTTTTGCTGGACGGGTTTACCGGGAGCTGCGTGAAGAAAACGGTGAACTCGTTATGTACACACGCGGGTTTGGAACAGCCGGACCCGTCATGGATGCAATCAATCAATTTGTCGGGCCAAAAATTTTTGGCGGAATGATGGACGGTCAGGCGATAGATGCGTTAGCACGGTTGGATGATTCCTGTCGCACCGGTTGGGCGGAATTATGAACAGAAAACTGTTCGGCATATTGTTAGTCGGCGTATTTGTTTTGCAATCATGTGAGTATCTTGCCAATGCACTAAAGTACAGGCGAAGCCTCCTACAATTCTACCCCTTGGCCACTGTTGAAACCGATGTAGAGAAGGTCAGGTCCAAGGTGCTGGAGGTATTTGAAGATAACGGGATGGAACTGGAATTGTATTTTTCTGACAATGCGTTATTTAGCCACGGCCACCGGATACATGTGGAGCGTTATCGTTATCAGGCAAGTGAGTTCGAAGTTTTTGTTTCGGTTGAATACGATATTAGTCCTCCTTTTTTTCCTGAGGTAAGAATTGCCGTCTACCCGGCGCGTTTTGGCTCAATAGAATATGACGGTATAAACGACCGGTTTGAAGCTATTGTAGACGGGCTGGTTGAATCGGGGCTTTTTCAGCTGCAATCCTCGTTTTTTAACGAAGATTACCTTGATCCACAGTCGGCAACAGATCCATGACGGCGCCGGGTTTTTCCTTTATCGGGCGGAGGATTTTTGGGTCAGTGCACAATCAGGCAGGAAGTATAATGGCACCGGCCTGTAAATCCTGTCGCACCGGTTGAGCGGAATTGTGAACAGAAAACCGTTCAGCATATTCAAACCGTTCGGCGTAGTGTTGTTCAGCGTGTTGTTGTTGGGCGTATTATTACAACCCGCCATGCTTTTTCTTTTGGGGGCATATGGGTTTGCCGCCGATGCAGCAAGGTACAGGTTCAAACCCTTGCAATCACACCGACTGGTCATTGCTGAAACCGATGTACAGAAGGTCAGATTGGGAATGTACAGGGTGTTTAAAGATCGGTTTGGATATCAAAATGGAATAAAAACATTGTCGTCATTTCATTCACCCAGAAAACTCCGAATAGGTATAGACGCCTATTATGACCGGACAAGTCAGTTCAAAATCAGTCTTCGGGCTCAGTGCGATGATGATCTTCGCAACCTTCAGGCACGTATTGCGGTTTACCCGGCTCGTGTCGGCTCAAAGGAATATGATGATATGAAGGACCAGTTTAAAATTATCATGGACGGATTGGTTGAATCAGGGCTTTTTCAGTTGCAACCCTCATCTTTTGATGAAGATTACCTTGATCCGTTGTCAGTAACGCACCCATCATGCCGCTAAAATTTCCCCGTACCGGATTATTATTCTATTTTGTTTTTGTCGCGTTTTTTTTCGTGAACTTTTCCCGCGCGGCCGCCCACATTCCATGCTCCGGAGAAAAAGATGATTCGCCGTGTTTTATTCCCCATTTTCTTCCCCCGGCCAAAGGGCTGGTTGACTTCCATTCTCATGATGAACTCATCCGTTGTTCCCGCGCCGATTGGACTGACCTTCAAGGGGATGCAACGGTGGAAAGCGGACAGGGCGGATCCCTGTATACCTGTTCTGACGGGTACATACCGGTTGCCAAAATCATAACCGCAACCGGCCGGACTCAGCGCCTCGAAGGAAGTTCGGGGGCCATTGAAGAACCGGTTTCCATCGAGGGCGGTCATTGCCACCGCGCCGATTGGGCTGACTCCCGGGGCAATGAAACGGTGGAAAACGAACAGGGCATACACGGATCTGTATACACCTGTCTTACTGACACGAAACCGCCGCTGGTTACAGTTGTAAAAGACGGCTCTGTTGAGGTGCTGCTTGAGGACAGAACACGCTTTGCAAGGCCCTACGGGCTTGTTTGTGAAGAATATACGGCCATTACATTCGGTTCTGTCGGCCGCTCCGATATAAATGGCCATTCCTTCGAAAATCTGTTATATGACAGTGATATGAAACCGGTTCGCAGCTTCACTTCATATGCTGATATTCCATATGATAGCTGTGAAGAAATTTCCGAATTCATCGCAACCGGCCGGGATCTGCGCACCGAGGAAAACCAGGTTACATCAGTTGCAATTTCGGGGTTCATTAGAGAACTTGAAGCCGGTCATTGTTTCCGCGCCCGCTGGTTTGACTCCCGGGGCAATGAAACGGTGGAAAGCGGACAGGGCATACATGGATACGTGTACTCCTGTTTTACCGATACGAAATCGGTTGTTACAGTTGTGAAAGACAGGTCTGTTGAAGTGCTGTTTGAGGACGGAATAGGCTTTGCAAGACCTTATGGGCTTGTCTGTAAGGAATATACGGCAATTGCGCTCGGTTCATTTGCGTCCGGTTTCGACTTCCCCGGTAATGAGAGCCATAAATTCGAAAATTTGTTATATGACAGTGAGATGAAACCGGTTCGCAGCTTCACTTCACGCGGGAAGCTACCGTACGATAGCTGTAGTGAAATTTCCGAATTCGTCAAAAACGGGTAAACTTCAGGTAGACCTGATGTGACCTACAGCTATTCCGGGCCGGGGGCGCTGACAGCCACTCGCGAACGGGGCTCAATCCTGCTGGTACAGTACGCCTATGTGGGCGGCGACCCGGTGAATTTCAGGGACCCGAGCGGGCTTCGCTGCACAAGTGTTAACACCGGTGGATCGTTCACAAACGGAAACGAGTTCATTGTTAAGGGGGTGAGGTACTGTAGCGGCGGCAGCGTCAGGAGGAGCAGTTTCCCTGATTCCGGTTTACGGAACAGTTTGGGCACAAATGCCGGGTGGTGGGGCTCATGCTTTGGGTCAAGCCATGCCGGATTTAATCCGTTTGGGGGTGCGGCGGTTATCCCGGCGGCAGCCAACGGTGACGCAGGTCAGGAGGGGAATGAGTCTCCCTGTAAATCTTATACGCTGCTCGGCAAGACCTTTGATAATAGCTGGAGATTGCAATTTCTTGACAGTCTTGTTTTACAGGCCCGTGGTGGATTCGGGTCGGGCGCAAGATTGGGTATTAGGTGGGGCATAAAATCGAATATTAATGTTTTGGGAACGCCGGTAAGAGCATCATTATCGGGAGAACTCGCGAGAGACTATGGGGCAACCTGGTTTGGGTTGGGTACTGAATACATTGGAGTTTCAAAGACGGATCCGGGTGTCACAGCAAATGCACAGGTTGACTTCGGTCCATACACATTAAGCCATGGTGGAACGCTGGCATATGATGGCGAATCCCAACGAAGTGGTTTTCTTGGAATAAACCCGAAAATCCAGCTTTTGTTCGGTGCAGAAGCTGAAATTGGTATTGATGTGGATCACATATCTTGAGTCTTTAAGGTGTAAGGCAACATTAGAGTTACAATAGTTTAGTCGGAGATAGATATGAAACTGAAGTCAATCACTCTCATAGTGTTTTGGGGTTCATTGATCGTCCCTTTCGTTCTTGATTTTTTCGTGACAGATGATGTGATAACTCTCCTTCAGGTTACGTTTCTTGTTTCGTTCTTTTTGATCTTTTACCCCTCTTGGGCGCTCTACATATCAAGGAACACGACTGACAAGGTCGAAGACCGTAAAAAACGTAAAAAAATGAAAACCTATGTTACTGTTTCTTTGGTAGGATGGGTCGTTTATGTCTCCGTTGTTATATATTTGGACCTTCTGGCGAATGCCAGACATGGCCAGTACCCGGAACTGGAATTTGTTGGGTCCACCGCCGGGTTGGCTGCGTTTGTCACACTTTTCCTTATGCTAAATTTTGCGGCGTATCTGATTTCCCTGAAAGAAAATACTCCCGGGGCCGACCGGACAAATAACCGGATCATCACTACGATCAAACTCTTTTGGATTCCGTTTTTCGTGCATGGTATTACCAGAAGGGTTGAGAGCATATCCCCAAACGGACAAAAATACCGGTCAGGTAAAATCGTGAACAAAGATTTACTCAACGTATTGTTAGTCGGCATGTTTGCCCTAATATCGTCCGTGTACCAATTTGGAATAAAGTACAGGCCCATACCCCTGCAATCACACGACTTGGCCATTGTTGAAACCAATGTAGAGAGGGTCCGGTCAGTTATGTTGAAGGCGTTTGAAGATAACGGGGTGAAGCTGAGGCTGGTTTCTTCTCGCAGACCAGCATTCAACGATGACTATCTGGAACCGGAGTCGGTTCCCTCTCACAATGCAGCATTCAGGGACGGTCATGCTTACAGTTATAGAACAGGTAAATTCAAGGTTAGTGTTCGGGCTGACTACGATAATAATCCTCCCAGGGTAAGCATTGCAAGCTACCCGGCGCGTTTTGGCCTGAAAGAATACGACAGTATAAACGACCGGTTTGAAGCTATTGTAGACGGGCTGGTTCAATCAGGGCTTTTTCAGCTGGAATCCTCGTTTTTTAACGAAGACTATCCTGATCCACAGTCGGCAATAGAGCCATGATGCCGTCGGATTTTTCCCTTATTGGGCGGATTATTGCTGGTGGAAAAGTCGCAATCAGCGTTATGCGGCTCAATTAGCCGGGCCTCACTTGTATGGGACCTGGTTGGAGATAGATATGAGACTCAAGGCAATCACCCTCACAACATTCTGGGGTTTGATGATCGTTCCTTTCGTTTTTAGCTTTTTCGTGACAAAATTCCTACTCGCAGTTATTGTATCTACCTGTTTTATTTTGTATTTGGCTCATTATTCCGTTTGGGCACTTTACATATCAAGGAACACAACCGGTAAGGTCAAAGACAGTAAAAATCGTAAAAAAATGAAAACTTATGTTACTGTTTATCTGGCAGCATGGGTCATTGTTATCTCCATTACTGTATATTTGGATGTACCGGTGGATGCTGGACGTGGCCGGTACCCGGAACTGGAGTTTATCGGATCCATTGCCGGGTGGGCTGTGTTCTTCGCTCTCTGCCTTGTGTTAAACTTCGCGGCGTATCTGATTGCTCTGAAAGAAAACGCTCCCGGGGCCGACCGGACAAACAACCGGATCGTCACTGTATTCAAGCTCTTTATGATTCCGTTTTTCGTGAATGGTATGATCAGAAGGATCAAGAAAATATCCTCAAGCGAACAAAATCATGATGAGGTTAGGCCTGCCTGTTCCGTCCCGGATGATTATATAGACCCTCGGCGGTCGGCGTTTTTACGGCATCCTCGGCTATGATATTACGGGCAATGTGATCACCGTGTCAAAGCCGGGACAGTCCCTGACCCGCAGTTATGACGCCTACGGGCGACCCTGTCCGAGACCTCGTCCAGCGGCACCGTCTCCTATGTGTATGACCGTTACGGGCGCCGCATCCGCATGAATTATCCCGGCCCGGACAATTTCCATGTGACCTACAGCTGAACACTTCCAAAAACTTCTGGATTTTTGGTGTGAAGTATGATTCCTGTTTTGTATGACACAACACGACCTATTCGACTTGGACGAACGACTTAAGCG
>JACOMS010000089.1 GCA_014324115.1 Hyphomonadaceae bacterium | reverse complement strand
CCTCCCCCAGCCGCTTCACCTGCCACGGCGGGGCGTCCCGGAACTCGGGAAAGCGCAGGGCCGGGGTGGTCTCGCCCGGGGCCGGGAACAGCCTCTGCATGAGGCCGCGCTTGTGCAGTTTCAGGGCAGCGACCTGTCCTTCCCGGGCCTCAATCAGATCATCAAGGGAGGACAGGCAACCGGCGATCTGGCGCTGTTCGGGAAGCGAGGGGAGGGGGATGCGAAGGGATTTGACAATCTTCCCCGACAGGTTGCCTTGACCACCCTGAAGAAATTTGGAGATCAAGTACGATTTTGAATATTGCAGCCAAAAATATAAAAAGTGAATGTTTTCGTCCGAACGAATGCACAAAACTGCCTGATTTATGGCTCCTGAGATACGTGAAATTGCGACCTTTCCGCTTGTTGCGCCATACAAGGCAAAAAGCAGGTCTCCCTGTGAAACTATCTTCGCAGATGACTGCTTGAGGGCCTGTTCTGTTATGTGTTGTTCGACACGTGAAGCCGAGATATCACCGGAGCCAATGAAGGGAATAGAGCCCTCGTAGAAATCCTTTCGGGCCCTTGATGGTGTTCCACCGGAAAACACGGAAGCCACCTCCCCCAGCCGCTTCACCTGCCACGGCGGGGCGTCCCGAAACTCGGGAAAGCGCAAAGCCGGAGTGATCCCGCTAGTCTTCTCACCCATCACTGATCTCCGCCGGTCTCAATCAGATTGTTCCCGCCAACACTTCCCTGCACACGCACCGCCTGTTCACCGCAATCTGCCAGGTGAGCACTGCCCCGCTCCGAGGGAGCATAACTTTGCCAAGACTCGGCGGGTCTCAGGTCTATCCTGTTTTGTTCCCGATGTCTCTGGCTTCCTCAATCAACATAATCGGCACACACTCACGAACGGGATAGGCGAGTTTGGCTTTTTTAGATACCAGCTCGTTTTTGTCATGATCATACACCAGCGGCGTTCGGGTCTTGGGGCAGACAAGCGCGTTGAGCAACATGGGATCAATTTTGATTTCGCCGGGTTCGGTCATTTCAATCCGGTTGTCCTGTTTCTTCATTGACGGGCCGCAGGTGTATCCCTGCCTGGATGGATGGAGCAATAAAGGTGCATTAGCCCGATGAGAAGCCGCCGCCGTTCTTCGGTTGTTTCGGCCTCCAGCAGTGACTGTTTGTCTTCGGGGTTGAACGGGCTGATCATTGCTGCCTGATCGACCAGTCTTTGCAGGGGAATTTCGGAAAGTGAATCCCAATCGACCCGCACCCCCAGTGCCTTGGCAAAAATTTTCATGGCCAGAGTCAGCGCTGCGCGGTTTTCCCGGCCCTTGTCGCGCATGGCTTCGGGTATGTTATCCGGCAGGTGAAAATCAATGTCGGATTCGAAGCCGTCAAAGCTGATCAAGGCCTGCCGATAGGGCCTGTCTTGCGGCAATTCCCTTGTGATACGGAAGCGTTTCAATCCACGCAGTACGACCAGATACCGCCCGTCCTCGGTTTCGGAAAATTGTGTAATTCGACCCAACCCGCCGATATCGCGAAGACCGCCGTGGTCCTCCAGGTCCTGAACCATGCCGATCAGACGCTCACCCTTAAGCGCGTCGTCAATCATGTTGAGATAGCGCGGTTCGAAAATGTTCAGCGGCAGGTCGCAGCCGGGCAGAAGCACCGCTCCGGACAGGGGAAACAGAGCAAGTCCGTCCGGGTTGGTGCGTTTCGCCAAGGCTTTGTAATGGGCTGACATCGTCCGTGGATTATATCATGCAAACAGGATGGAAGACAAACGACGGCGCCCATCAATTGAAACTTCCGATTCTGTGCCTTCGGCCTCGAAAATGGTCAGCAGGAATTTGCGCGCCGCCTCGCCATCGTGCATGCGATTTTTGCCGACAGAGTAAATCAGATGATCAACGGCCTGGGCATTGTGTCCCCGGGCGGCAAGAGCCCTGGCTAACTCAAGCCGGGAATCAAGATTATCGGGATCAGCTTCGACTTTGGTTGTAAGTTTCGCCGTTTCATCAGGCTCGTCCGGGGCTGCCCTCAGGAGTAATTTCGAACGTATCGCCGTAATTTCGGGGTGATTGGCTATTGATTCCGGGGCTGATGCAATCATGTCAGCCGCCCCGGTCCCGTTACCGTTGTCAAGATAGACACGGGCGAGTCCAGCCAGCGCTTCAGCACTTTCGGGGTGTAATTGAAGGGCGGTAGCGAAATCCTGGGCCGCGCCGCTGGCATCTCCGGCCACCAGAGAATCTTTGGCACGCGCCACCAGCTCCGCCGCTTCCTCTGCCGGGTCCGTTGCGCCGGTCAGGCCTCCGATAAACGCCTTTAGCTCAGATTCCGGCTTTCCGCCCATAAAGCCGTCCACAGGCTGCCCGCCCTTGAAAGCAAACACGGCAGGGATAGACTGCACGCCCAGCTTCTTGGCAACGCCCGGATTCCGGTCAATATTTATTTTGACGAGTTTGACCTTGCCGTTTTCGGCTTTCACTGCGCGTTCAAGTGCGGGCATAAGCTGTTTACACGGTCCGCACCACGGCGCCCAGAAATCAACAACGACGGGTATTTCGTGCGATGTTTTGATGACATCGGCTGCAAAGCTCATGTCAGACCCGTCAGTAATGCAGTCTGTTGCCGCCTCGGTCATAACTCTGTCCCTTTCGTCACCCCCCACAAATGGGACTTGTATTTGTCTCTTGCAAGACATAACGTTCCGGCTATCTATAATATGTGAGACGTATTGCGGGACATATTCCGATCTTTGGTAAGCAAATCGCGTTAAAAATCTGCCTGAATCTGAAAAAATCCCTCTTGGGCATTTCAGTTTTTCCATTGCTATTGGGATTGTTGGGGTATGGGGCGTCCCTGACGCCTTCGTTGGTTCCGCGTCCGGCCGTATTTCAGGGCATACTGGCCGGATTTGTCGCGGCAATTATCTATTTTGTCACCTGTGCGGGACTGACGGCATGGCGGCATTTGCACTTGCCCGTTGTGACCGGCAAGGTCGCCCGTGTTCTACACATTTTTGTGGCCATACCCGTTATGATCTGTCTGGGCTATTGCATGTTTCGGGCGACATTCTGGCAAAACTCGATCCGAGAGCGTATGGGTATGGAGCCGATAGAAGGGACGCAGGCATTTCTGATTTTTTCTCTTGCGGTGCTGACTTTTCTTGTACTTTACAGCTTGGGAGAGGTTATTCAGCGGCTTTATGATTGGCTGCGGACGCAACTCGACAAGGTCATGCCGCATCGCACGGCCAATGTACTGGGTTTTGTCCTCGTCGCCCTGATTGTTTTTGTTGTCACGCGCGACGGTGTCGGGAGCTATATACTGGACCGTTTTGATCGCCACTACGCCATGGCGCAGAATCTTTTTGACGATGCAGACGCGCCGCCGGAATACCTCAACACCTATCTGCAGCATTCCGGACTCGACTGGGGCAGAATGGGGGCGGAAGGCCGCCGTTTCATCGCGAGCGGCCCGCGGGCTGAGCAGATTTCAGCTTTTACCGGGCGAAACGCGCACCAGCCTGTAAGGGTCTACGTTGGGCGCGCCGAAGCCGCTACCGCGCAGCTCCGGGCCAAGATGGCACTGACCGAATTGATACGAACAGATGCATTCCGGCGCAAAATTCTGGTTGTGGCCATGCCGACGGGCACGGGCTGGCTGGCCCCGGCCAGCCATGACCCTTTGGAAATCATGCATCATGGCGATGTCGCAACCGTTGCTGTACAGTATTCCTACCTGCAGTCGCCATTGACCCTGATAACGGAACCTCAATCAGGGTTGCAACAGGCACAAGCCGTACTGGACATGATTTATGCCTATTGGTCCGGTTTGCCGCGGGACAGTCGCCCGAAATTTTATCTATCGGGTAGCAGCCTTGGAGCCGGGTCATCCATGAACAGCTTTGATATGCTCAAACTGGTTAATGATCCCATTGACGGGGCACTCTGGGCCGGGCCGCCGTTTCTGTCAAGTCTGTGGAAGCAATCCAACGCCAAGCGCAAGACCGGGAGCCGGTTTGTTCTGCCCCTGATTGGTGACGGGGAGGTTGTGCGTTATGCATCGCAATACCGCGATATTGATGAAAATTACGCGGACTGGGGGCGGCTACGATTGGTTTTCCTTCAATACGCCAGTGACCCGATTGTGTTTTACTCACCGGATTCGGTGCTCAGGCCCCCGGAGTGGATGCGTGATGATCTGGCGCCGGATGTTTCACCCTACTTGCAACATATCCCTCTGGTTACCCATTTTCAAATGGTCGTGGATATGCTGCTCTCCAATGATGTGCCGACAGGGTTTGGGCATAATTATGCGGCGTCCGATTATATTGACGCGTGGATTTCCATTTCAGAGCCTGATGACTGGACGGAAAAAGACACGGCACGCCTGAAAGCGGCTTGTGATGCGGCCCGTGAAGCCGGATGTAACCTGGAGGACGTGAGTTTGATCAGCCAATCGCAGTAAAATCAAGAATGATCGGATCATGTCCCGCGGCCCCGGCGAATTTCAACATATCCGCACTGGAAATTGCCGTCGTTGCATCGTTTGACAGCGGATGAAAATTGACGCTCCGGGCGTCAACCAGCTTCCTGTCAATAATCAGCCGAACATCTCCACTCGTATCGTTTATGACGGAAAATAAAGTCACCGATCCCGGCAACACACCCAAAAGCTCCAGCATTTTGCCAGGCTTGCCGAATGACAGGCGTTTGCAGCCGATGACCGGATGCAGCCTGTTCAATCTGATGGACGTCTGCATTTCAGCACATATCAGAAAATGGGCTGCGGATTTGTCCTTCAGGAACAGGTTTTTGGTATGTGCACCGGAAAGGTTGATTTTGACGCTTTGGCTTTCTTTCACTGTAAACACGGGCGGGTGATCAATGGTGCGGTGTGCGATGCCGTGGGCATCGAAAAAATCAAACAGTTCCTGACGCGAAATCGGCATAAATCCACAAGACCCGAATTCAGGGAGGTCTGGGGTCATGACCTATTAGTTTAATGGGTTCCCTTGCATTGTGATATGTGATTCATGTGTTGCAAAGGAGATTTTACGATGGGTGATCTGTTTATGTTATCAGAAGAGGGGCTTGCCCGGATTGAACCGTTTTTCCCTCTGCCCCGTGGTGTGGGGCGTGTGGATGACTTCAAAGTGATTTCGGGTATTATTCATGTCATCAGGAACGGTCTGCGCTGGCGGGATACGCCTTTGGAGTACGGGCCCTGCACAACCCTGTGTAATCGGTTCAAACGCTGGAGCAAGAGGGGCGTTTTTGACAAGATATTCAGCCACTTAAGTGCCAAAGGGGGTCCCCCGGGAGTTTTTATGATTGACAGCACACATATCAAAGCCCCCGCACCGCGTGCAGCCTGCTTAACGGAGGGGGTGTTTCCCGCCATATCGGGCAGACAAAAGGTGGGCTGGACTCCCCAGCGCTGAATGATAATGGACCTGCAATATCGCAGAGAACACGTTGAGCGCAACGCATTGCGCTTGCGTTCGATGTATCTTACCTTTCCGGCATGTCAGCACCCTTTGAAGTCAGGGAAGCTCCCGCTGTTTTCAGAGCCGGGGACTGGGTACCGCACCGTCCGGCACGACCGGACAAATCCGAGGGCGGGAAGACATTCCGGCTTGTGTCCGAATTCGAACCCCGAGGCGACCAACCCAACGCCATTGCCGCGCTGGTCAACGGTCTGAAACATTCTGAACGTGACCAGGTGCTGTTGGGCGTGACCGGCTCCGGCAAGACCTTTACCATGGCGAAGGTTATCGAACAGACCCAGCGCCCGGCCCTGATCATGGCCCCGAACAAGACCTTGGCTGCGCAGCTTTACGGGGAGTTCAGGGCCTTTTTCCCGGACAATGCGGTCGAGTATTTTGTCTCCTACTACGATTATTACCAACCGGAGGCCTACGTACCGCGCACCGACACGTTTATCGAAAAGGACAGTTCCGTCAATGAACAGATCGACCGCATGCGCCATGCAGCCACCCGGGCCATTCTGGAGCGCGATGATTGTATCATCGTCGCCTCTGTATCCTGCATTTACGGTATCGGTTCCGTCGAGACCTATACAGCCATGACAATAGATGTGGCCGTCGGTGACGACATTGATCCGCGGGCACTGATGGCACAGCTTGTCGAGCTGCAATACGCGCGCAATGATCAATCCTTTGCGCGGGGCAATTTCCGTGTGCGCGGCGACACTATCGAAATTTTTCCGGCCCACTACGATGATACGGCCTGGCGTATGGATTTTTTCGGAGACGAGGTCGATTCCATTACCGCCTTTGACCCGCTAACCGGCAAAAGCGGCGAAGCGCTTGATACTGTACGGGTCTATGCCAATTCCCACTATGTCACGCCGCGCCCGACCCTCCAGACCGCTATTAAGGGTATTAAGGCGGAATTGAAGGCCCGTCTCGCCCGGTATGAGACAGGGGGCAGGCTGCTCGAAGCCCAACGGCTTGAACAGCGCACACAATTTGATCTGGAGATGATGGCGGCCCAGGGATTTTGCACCGGCATTGAGAACTATTCGCGCTACCTGACCGGACGTGATCCCGGAGAACCGCCGCCGACCCTGTTTGAGTATCTCCCCGAAAATGCGCTCCTGTTCATGGATGAAAGCCACGTGTCCGTGCCGCAAATCGGCGGCATGAGCCGGGGCGACTATAACCGCAAACATACCTTGGCCGAGCATGGCTTCCGCCTCCCCTCCTGTATGGATAACCGCCCCTTGAAACATGAGGAATGGGAAGTCATGCGGCCCCAGACCATCCATGTTTCGGCTACGCCCGGGGATTGGGAAATGGAAAAAACCGGCGGTGTGTTCGTCGAACAGGTGATCCGCCCGACCGGACTCGTTGATCCGCCTGTGGAGGTGCGTCCGGTTTCCCTCGACGGCGCGTCACAGGTGGATGATTTGATTGATGAAGTGCGGAAAACCACAGCCCGGGGCTACCGCTCCCTCGTCACGACACTGACCAAGAAAATGGCTGAAGACCTGACCGAATATATGCACGATCAAGGCATTCGCGTGCGCTACATGCACAGTGATATCGACACCCTGGAGCGCATCGAGATTATCCGGGACTTGCGGTTGGGCGCCTTTGATGTGCTGATCGGTATTAACCTGCTGCGCGAAGGTCTCGACATTCCGGAATGCGCATTTGTCGGGCTTCTGGATGCGGACAAGGAAGGCTTTTTGCGCTCGGAAACCTCGCTGGTACAGACCATCGGTCGCGCGGCCCGAAATTCCGAAGCCAGAGTTGTTCTCTATGCGGATCGCATCACCGGCTCAATGCAGCGGGCTATGAACGAGACTGAACGGCGGCGCACACGGCAACTGGAACACAACGAAAGATACGGCATCACGCCTAGAACCGTGGCACGCGGTGTTATCGACATAGTGCGCGACGCAGGCGTGGGGGAAGGCGAGCAAGCCCCCTACCGGCACAAGCCCTCAACCAAATTCGGAAAAACCGGCAAAGCCACCCGGTCGCTTCTGGAAGACAGTCGTGAAAAATTCGGCGACAACATACAGGCGGTCCTGGCGGATCTGGAGAAGCGCATGTTCGAGGCGGCGGAGAATCTGGAGTTTGAAGAGGCCGCGCACCTGAGGGATGAAATCATCAAATTGCGTGGGGACGGATGGGACGACCCGTGATCAGGTGCAACATCGAACTTGCACTGACAATATCGGACAGCTCTTTCAGCTCTTCGTGCAACGCCGATCCTGTCTTTGAAGAACTCTTGATTACCCTGTTTCAAGCTGTCACCCTTATGCTTGTCACGCATCTCGCGGAGCCAACGGGCAATGTCCTGAGTTGAACACTTCCAATAACCCCTGGATTTTTGGCGTGAAGTATGATTCCTGTTTAGTATGGCACAACACGACCTATTCGACTTTGACGAACGACTCAAGCG
>JACOMS010000088.1 GCA_014324115.1 Hyphomonadaceae bacterium | reverse complement strand
CGCGCCACAATCAAAATCGGCATGGCTAACATTGCCTACAACCTGCAACGCCTGATTTACCACGAAACACAGCGGGTGAAGTGTGCCTGAAATCCGGATTATCAGCCCAAAACGTCTCCGGAACGCCCCAAAACGGGCGCCACACAGAGCATGCAACCAGACTCCTGACTGAAGTACCTCAAAATCAACCGTTAATGGAGGTGTCCACATATGTGTATGCACCGCCAGGTCGACACGGGAGAATGCCCTGCAGAGCGCACGACTTTCTAGGCGACTTTCTCCAAAACGTCCTGCACCAACTGGCCTTGTATGTCCTTTAGCTTGTCGAACTTCTGCAAAAGTAGGGTAATGTCCTCTTCGGTATGCGCCGCCGAGAGGGAAATGCGCAGGAGCGAGGTGCTTTGTGGTGTTCCCGGCGGAACAGCCAGATTGACATAAACACCGTTCTCCAGAAGCCAGTTCCACTCCGCAGCACAGACAGCCTCATTCGGGCGACGAATTGCAATGACCGGGCCCGGGTCAGCACAGAGGTCGAAATGCATCTCTGACAAGCCCTTGTGAAGTCGTTCAGCACGGGCCTTGATGTTTTCACGCAAGCGCGGCACGGTCCTGATTTTTTCAACGGCCATGCGTGCCGCCGAGACATTGGCCGGGGTTGGACTGGCCGTGAACATGTAAGGCCGCATCACCTTTCGCGTGATCTCGAATTCCGGATGGATTGAGGCGCAGAAGCCGCCGACGGAGGCGAGACTTTTGGAAAATGTGCCGGAAATGAAATCGATCCTGTCCAGCACGCCCTTTTCCTCGGCAACACCACACCCTGTTGGACCAAACACACCGTAGGAATGGGCCTCGTCGATAAATAAATAGCCACCATTCTGATGCGTCACATCCACAAATTCATCAACGGGCGCAATGTCGCCAAACATGGAATACATGCCCTCGATAACCACGAGTTTGTCACCCTCGGTTCCGGCGGCACGCTTCATGCGCCTGTCAAGATCCTGAGGGTTGTTGTGCCGGAACCGGATTGTTGATGCCTGTGTCAGCCGCGTGCCGTCTATGATACAGGCATGGGCATCAGCATCCATGAAGATCACATCTTTATCCCCGGCAAGGCCTGAAATCGCGGACAGGTTTGTCTGATAGCCTGTCGAGAAAATCACGCAGCTGGGCATGCCGAGGTGCTCGGCCAGCGCGACTTCCAAATCAACATGCTCGGCGTAGCTGCCGTTGGCCACGCGCGAGCCCGTTGTGCCGGTGCCGTGATTGTCCACAGCCGTCCTGGCAGCACGCATGCAGTCCTCATCGAAGGTCAGGCCGAGATAATTATTCGTCCCGGCCAGGACAATTTCACGACTGCCGATGCGACCCCTGGTCGGCGAGAGAATATCATCGAATTTTATCCCTAGCGGGTCCCTACCGATGATCTGCCGGACAAGATCAACGCGCTGCTGCAGGGGAGCATACTTGTCAAAAATCGACATTACTCAGCCGCCAGTTGACGTATGGCAGCGATCAATTCGCCGACGGTTTTAATATCACTGATCATCTCCATCGGGATGGAAATATCATAATGATCCTCCAGCCTCATAACGAGATCAAACACGGCGACCGAATCGACTTCCAAGTCTGACACGATTCCGCTTTGCATCGTAATCGGGCGGTTTTTCGGATTATAGGGTTTCAGGAGTTCGCAAATCCTGGCAAAGATTGCATCCTTATCCGTGCTGGGCATAAACGGCTCTAAAGATAGGATTCGTATGTACGTTTGACGGCATCTATAGGTGCTGTCGCACCCGGAATCAATGTGTTTGTCGACCAGTCATTGTGCAAAAATTCCCGTAATTTTCCGCGTGTCAAATAACCGGGACCAAACAGACGGGATTTGAGACTGATGATTGAAGCCACGGGGTAGACCGTGAATAGCGGTAAAGGCATGAGCTTTATTTTTCGTTCCAGAGCCGTTTCACATATCCTGGCCAGATCAAACCAAGTCATACAGGGTAATGTCGCAGGGGTAACGCAATGTTTCGGGGACCGGTCAGATACCGATTCATTAACAATAAAGGATGCCAAATCAGATGCAAAGACCATGGATAGACGCCTTGATTTCCAGTTACGACCACCAGGCACCGGTAAAAATCCGCGTCGCAAACAATTAAAAAACGGTTTTGTTGCTTCATCCCCGGGGCCGAAGACCGCAGGTGCCCGGATAATTGAGGTCGCCCCGTTAAAGGCAAGGCTAACAGCGTCCTCTCCGGCTTTTTTGGAGCGGGCATAACCTGACAGGTGTGGTTGCGAGGCTGCCTGCGAGGAGACCAAAACGAAACGCCCAACCCGGAATTTGGTCGCGGTGTGAGCCAATTTTCCGGCGGCTTTCGCATTCACCTGCATGAACTCTTTGAGGGTCCGGGCTTTCACAAGGCCTGCGATGTGAATAACGCAATCCGCCCCCTTGACCAATTCGGCATCACACGCGCCAAGCCCCCCCTTTACCCATTGGAGGTTTTCATGGTTTAGCCTGATCCTGTCAGGATCGCGAACCAAAGCCCGAACCACGTGCCCGGCATCAACTGCGGTTTTTATGACATGACTGCCAACAAACCCGGTGCCCCCGGTTACAGCCAGCGTCTTGTCAGTGGACATTGAGATAGATCAGCCGCTCTGCTCAGTAACAAATCGCAATGGTTTCCGTTCCTGCATATCAACAATACCACCGGCAAGGAATTCCTTTTTAACCCGTGCGCGGGACAATTTACCCGAAGATGTTACAATCATGGAGCCGCGAGGTACAAGCATCAACTGTATCGGCACACTGCCCTCAAATCGAATAGCGGCAGTCACAGCGGAATAAATCTCGGACAGGGACTGCGGGTCGCGTGTACGGCACTCCAGCAGGAGTATGATTTTTTTACTGTCCCCCGCCCCGCCAATGGCAAAAGCGCAGGCTCGACCACAACGGTGCGGAGCTGCGGCTTGGGCGGCCCATTCCAGATCCTGCGGCCAGATATTGCGCCCGTGCCAGAGGATCAGGTCTTTATAGCGCCCTGTCACCACGAGTTCCTTACCAAGCCAGTAGCCCAAATCGCCAGTGTCCAGCCAGCCACCCGCCGAGAATGATGCTTCGGTTGCCTGACTATTGCGAAAATAGCCCGGCGAAACACTCGGCCCGCGCAGAAAAATTTTGCCCATTTTACACGGCGCAAGGACATGGCCTCGCGAGTCGCGGACTTCGATTTCATGACCGGGCAACGTCATCCCGCAAGCCACAAACGTGCGTTTATGGCTGCTGCCCGTAAGGTCGGATGCGTCAACAGCTTCGCCGGAACGCTCGTAGCGGGCCATATCTATGGTATGGCGCCTGAGGCCCTGTCCCAACGGGCTGAATGTAGCCGCCAAAGTCGTTTCGGCCAGACCGTAACTCGGCGTAAAGGCAGTTTCCTGAAAACCCATCGGGCCGAATAGATCGGCAAATTTCTGTAGTGGTTCCGGTTGCACCATATCACCGCCGATCCCTGCAATTCGGAGGGAAGATAAATCCAGCTCCACGTCACCACGCCAGCGCAGCACACATAATTCATAGCCGAATGTCGGGCTATATGTCATGGTGCATTTATTTTCAGAAATCAGCCTGAGCCATGTAACCGGACGACGGGTAAAGTCCTGCGGGTCAATAAAGTCCGCTGTCATCTGACTCATGACAGAAGCAAGCAGGCAGCCGACCAACCCCATATCATGATACATGGGTAGCCAACAGGTCCCGCGGTCTGTTTCATTATATTTCAATCCATGTTGAATGATGGCTCTACAGTTCGACGTGACCGACTCCTGCGTACCGATAATGCCCCTTGGTGAACTGGAACTACCGGAAGAATATTGGATATAGCACAGTTCGTCAGCCTCGAATGAACGGAGCTCTGCACGGATCGGTAGCTCATATAATACATCCTCAAATGTCATAACGGGCGTGTCATGGTCATTCAGCGCACTACTAACGATATTTTCCACGGATGCCGGTACAAACAAAGCATAGAAGTCTCCTGTATCCGCCATGCGTTGCAGCTGTCGCTCATAGAAATCACGACCGCCGAGAGTCACGGGCAACGGCAGAGGTGCGGGCACCAGACCGGCATATTGGCAGGCAAAAAACAGAACGGCGAAATCCGGCGACGTCGTTGCGATCAGACCTATGCGGGCGTTCTTTTCGGCAAGGCCAACCAGACGTCCGGCGGTTTCCATCGCTTTTCTACGCAGATCCGCATAAGACAGTACCGCCCGCAGTTTTCCGCGGGCGGTGTAAAAATTCAGGCCGGTCGCACAACTGGCGGCGTAATCCAGCCCTTGTGTGAGCGTGTTAAACTCACCCGGGATCAGGGTGTTACCGCGCGCGGTCGGTGTTTGAGTATTCATGCAAAGGCCCTCCTCTCCGGAACCACCCCGGTTCTGTTATATGGTTATGGTGCTATCACTGATCCTGATAGCTTTGTAAAGGTATATTTTGAATTGTGCTTATGACACATTTTGCCACAAACTGTGACGGTTTATCGAACCGTCCACACCTTCCGGCACAGGGACGGTGACGGGCCGGGAAGTTTCGTGCCCCGGATTTTTGGCGTCCCTCCGAATATGGAGCCTTACACACCCTCAACACCTTGGCTGTCACATCCTGACCCCGACAAAGGATTCCCGTTAATACTCCTGTTTCACCATCTCAATCAGCAACAAGGTGGACGGGTCGTGGTCGCTGACCTCACCGCCAAAATCTTTAAGGATAGTCTTGGCCAAGACCTTGCCAAGTTCCACACCCCACTGGTCGAAGGAATTCACATTCCAGATGACACCCTGGACGAAAACCTTGTGCTCATATAGCGCAATCAGATGGCCCAGTGCCGATGGTGAAAGCTCATCCAGTGTAATTGTTGTGGATGGACGGTTGCCGGGGAAAGTTTTTTGCGGCGCAATTCTGCTGATGAAATCGACATTATGACCTCTTGCTTCCAGTTCTTCGCGCACCTTGTGTTCTGGCTTGCCCAACATTAGTGCCTCGGATTGCGCAAAACAGTTGGCAAGCAATGCAGCATGATGGTCCGGGCGTTTTTCATGATCTTCAAGCACGGCCACAAAATCCACCGGAGCGCCGGGTGTACCCTGATGCAACCATTGGAAAAATGCATGTTGGCCGTTTGTGCCTTCGTCACCCCATATAACCGGACAGGTCAGGTCGGTTGCTGTACCGTCACGATCCATGCGTTTGCCGTTACTTTCCATTTCGAGCTGTTGCAGGAAAGCGGGTAGTTTGCGCAGACGGCGTGAATAGGGAATGATGGCCAGCGAGGTATAGCCCAGAATATTGCGGTTCCAGACCCCGGCCAGGGCCATCATGACCGGAATGTTTGACTCAAACGGTGCATCACGGAAATGCGTGTCCATGGCGGCAGCCCCCGCTAGGAACTCATCAAAAGCATCAGGACCGAACGCAATCTGCAGCGACAGCCCCACAGCTGACCATACGGAATAGCGTCCCCCGACCCAGTCCCAAAAATCAAAAATCTGGTCTTCTGCGATGCCGAACTCAATCGCACCCTCACGATTGGCCGAGACGGCGATGAAATTGTTAGCGGCCTTTTCGCCCAGATCCTTGCGCAGCCAATCCCGTGCCGCATTGGCGTTCATCCGGGTTTCCTGCGTCGTGAAGGATTTCGACACAACAACCACCAAGGTCGATTCCGGTTCAAGCCCGTCCAAGGCATCATTTATCGACGCACCATCGACATTTTCGGCAAAACGCAGATCATATTCGCATGTTGTGCTGGCCGCGAGTGCATCCGCCACAAGTCTCGGGCCGAGGTCGGAACCACCTATGCCGATATGAACAACGGATTTACAGGTTTTATCGCGACGAATTTTCCTGGCAAACCTGCGCAGATGAGTCCGCATTTCTGTGACCTGCTTCTGCACGCCCTCACTCCCGCCGACACCGCGAAGTGCCGGGTGCAGGACGGCCCTGTCTTCGGATATGTTGATTTTCTCACCGGCAAAAAAACGGCTACGCCAGTCACCTAACCGGCGGTCTCTGGCCAGATTTATGAGTGCGTCCTTGCCCTGCTGGCTGATCGCCTGTTTGGAAAAATCCGCACGTAATGGACCCTCATGCATAAGGAAGTTATCCATACGGCCCGGTTCGATTTTGAACAGATCGGCAATGACGACACCTTGTGTCGCCAATGTTTCGAGTTCAGAAAACCTGTCGCGAAAATGTGTCATGAACGCCTCCATTACCAGAGCATTTCATGACAGAGGCACATGAAGATTCAAGTCCAAATTTTACTGGCCCATCAGGGCTGGAGTGATAAGAGGCGCGCATGCACTATCTTGTGACAGGTGCCGCCGGGTTCATTGGTTTTCATACGTGTCGTCGGCTTCTGGCGGATGGCCACCGGGTGACAGGGCTGGATAATCTATCGGATTATTATCCGGTCGACCTGAAACAGGCCCGGCTGGAAATGTTGGAGTGTGATGACACCTTTTCATTCCGCCGTGTGGATATTTCAGACACCCATGAAGTCAAAACCCTTTTCGAAGAGACCAGACCTGATATCGTCGTTCATTTGGCTGCCCAGGCTGGTGTGCGTTATTCCGTCAAAAATCCGTTTGAATACCTCAACAGCAATCTCGCCGGGTTTTTGTCCGTGATTGAGGCCTGCCGGGCGATCAGGCCCAAGCATTTTCTGTTTGCATCGACCAGTTCGGTTTACGGCGCGAATACACAGACGCCCCATAAAGAAGTCCACCGCACGGATCATCCGCTCTCACTCTATGCCGCGACAAAGAAATCCAACGAAGCCATCGCCCATGCCTACGCGCATCTTTATGGTATTCCGTGTTCCGGACTTCGTTTTTTCACCGCTTACGGGCCTTGGGGACGACCTGATATGGCCTACTACAAATTCACCGAAGCCATCATCAGGGGCACACCCATTGATCTTTACAATGACGGGTGCATGTTTCGGGACTTTACTTATATTGACGATATTGTGGACGGTGTTACCAAACTTGCTGTAATACCTGCGCATTGCAACAGAATCTGGGACAGCGAACATCCTGCTTCCGGAACAAGCGGCGTTGCAGCCTTTGAAGCTTACAACATAGGGAATCGTCAGGCCATATCCCTGCTGGATTTCATCGACGTGCTGGAAAATATCATCGACAAAAAGGCCGTCCGTAACACGATGCCCATGCAGCCGGGGGATGTGCATATGACGTCGGCAGATACCTCCAAGCTCGAGTCTGTCACCGGATTCAAACCGAACACGGATCTGCGGGCAGGACTATCGCGTTTTGTCGACTGGTATCGCGACTATCATGGCGTCTGACATTGTGACGTGTTTCGCGCCCTTCCCCACAGGTTATCTCCATACAGGTCACGCCTACGCCGCGCAGCCAAGCCTTCGGGTTTGCCGCTAAACATGCCGGAACCTGTCTCCTGCGGATTGAGGATACGGATTTCACCCAGTGCAAGCCTGAATATATGGAATTGTATTATTCCCTTTCCTTTTCGAATAGTATCGCATACCCCGCCCCCCCAAATTCACGTTCCTAGTGTGATTACCGAGAGCTGGAAAAGCCTGATTAGCAAGTTTTGGTTCGAGTAAGGGTGAAATAGGTTGCATTCCACCCCTGCTGGTTTTCTCGCTTGATGTGTGCTTTCAAGGCCTTAGGTGGGTTTGCTAAGAGCCATCCTATCAGACCACCTTGCAGTGACAGTATGGTTATCTTGTTGTTTTTCGTTGGTTTATCCCCTTCTACTACAAGAGTTTGTAAAATCAGATATATCACACCGATGGCGTTTGTCTATTCCCAAATGTGCAGCTGAACACTTCCAATAACCCCTGGATTTTTGGCGTGAAGTATGATTCCTGTTTAGTATGGCACAACACGACCTATTCGACTTTGACGAACGACTCAAGCG
>JACOMS010000087.1 GCA_014324115.1 Hyphomonadaceae bacterium | reverse complement strand
CAGGAGGCTGTTGATGCGGACAGGAACAACAGGATTATGACCCACACCCTTGAGGGGTTTGTCAACGGCACGGCCGAGGCTGCGGTCCCTGCGGCCGCGGTTCCCCAGGGCAACAGCTTCCTTGAGGCTGTTGATTATGTGGGTGCCGTTGAGGATGCGTCTGATACCTGGTGGCGGGGCTGGACCTGCGGCCTGGAAGCCTCTGATCCCTGTTGATCACGTACAGGAGTTGATCAAACACAATTTGGACCTCTTTCCTTTCGCAAGCCCCTGAAAAAGGCGGGGGTGGTGGATGCCCTGTTTGCAGCTGAAAGGAAATCTGCTTCAGGAACGAGCCCGGTCAGAAGGTACACCCATCCCGGACATGTGTTCCGGAAACGGATAGAGTTTGAAAGCCGGACTCCGGGCGCACGATCCTGAACACATCATGAAGAGTTTGCACGTTCAAGACTGCATCCGGTGAGCCTTCTGCGATAATTTTTCCCCGATTCATGACCCAGACATGATCTGTAAATTGCGACACCAGAGCCAGGTCATGAAGCGCGGCGATGACGAGTCGCCCGGACCGGGCTTCCGCCTTCAAAATCTCCATCATGGTAATCTGATAGTAGGGGTCGAGGGCAGCGATCGGTTCATCGGCAAGCAATACGGGGGCGTCGACAGCCAGGGCGCGGGCCAGTAAAACGCGAGCGCGTTCCCCACCGGACAGTGTGCCGAATTTCCGTTTGAGGAAGGCCTGTGATTTTGTAATGTCAACGGCGCGATTGATGGCGGCCTGTCCCGTTTTGCCAATATGTCCCAAGTGACCGCGATAAGGCGCGCGCCCCAATGTGATGATCTCCTGTCCCGTCATGGCGGGCTGTGAGTCCCTGTCCTGGGCCAGGTAGGCTATGGTCCTGGCGCGGTTGCGTAAGCCTAAATCCCGGAGAGGTTTGTCGTTTACCCGGATTTGCCCGGACCGGTGCGCAAGCAATCCGCCAAGTGTCTTGATGAGCGTGGATTTACCGGACCCGTTGGGGCCGACCAGAGCAATAAACTGCCCGGCGTCTGCTGAAACAGAAATGCCTGTCAACACATCGCAGGGACCGTATCCGGCCGTGAGGCCTTTCGCGCGTATCATGCCCGCACCTCCCGCACGGCCAGCCAGAGAAAGAACGGCACACCAATCAAAGAGGTCAGAATGCCCAGATACAGGGTCGTCCCCGGTCCGGACATCAATCGTGCGAGTGTGTCGGCACAGATCAGAAAACCGGCTCCGCCCAGCGCCGAATAACCGATCAGTTTTGCCGGATCTGCCCCGATGGCCATACGCAGGATATGCGGAATAAACAATCCGACGAAGCCTATGGAACCGGCAACGGCGACACCGCTGCCTACGCAAAGGGCAACGCCGGTAACCACCAATGTTTGCACGCGCACAACAGACACCCCCAGACTTTGCGCAGTCAGCTCGCCGAGACTCAGTGTTTTCAAATCCTGGCCGATGAAAATCAGACACACGAGCCCCGGAAGTGTCAGCGGTGCGCATATGTAAAGCGCTCCCATATCCGCATTTCGCAAACTTCCCATCATCCAGTAGACAATTTCGGACAGGGCCCAGGGGTTGGGCGCAAAATTCATTATCAGGCCGGTAAGGGCAGTTGCGAGCGCCCCAAGGCCGACCCCGGCAAGGACGAGTGTCGCTGCACCTTTGCGGACGCCCGTCATGAACATGATGAGTATCACACCAACGGCTGCGCCGACCAGCGCTGTAACCGGCACCCATTGATCCAGACCGGAATAAAGCGCTATCACCGCTCCGAGCGAAGCACAGGCGGAAAAGCCCAGAATTCCCGGGGCCGCCAACCCATTGCGTGTATAACCTTGCAAAGCTGCACCGGAAGCACCCAATCCGGCCCCGATACACCCGGCAAGTAAAGTCCGGGGAAGTCGAAGCTCCTGCATGATAAGGATGTGCGCGGTCTCACCGTGACCAAACAGGGCCGCAAGTGCGGCGGGCAAAGGTATAGGTGTTGTTCCGGTCAGGAGTGACAGAACCGCCGCGATGCAGCAAACCGATGTCAGGATAAAGTAGTATTTCACTCCAGTTTATCCAGCTCATCGGCAATCGACTCCGCCGCCTCTATAAGGCCCGGCCCGGCGCAGGGCCAGACGCGACCTGGAATGTCCATGCGCGGAAATCCCTTGATAAATCTATGAACCGCGCCGTGGCGAAGGCCGTTGGAGTTTATGCTTTCATAGCCGTCCTCAAAAAATGATGTCAGGATCACGTCCGGCCTGTAACCCATGAGCGCTTCCGGATCCGGGGTAAACCAGCCGGGGGTTGTGACCGCATTTTCGGCCCCCGCGGCGATAATCGCCGCATCGACATAGGTCCCCGGTCCGGCTGTACCGCCGGCACGGGACAGGTATAAAATACGCGGAGGCACGCCACGTTTTCCAGCTCGGGATTTCAGTTCCGACAGGCGCACATCCAGACCGGACAAATACGCATCCGCGTCGGAAGTCTGCAATATGGCTCTCGCATTTGTCCGAACCGTGTCAAAATCCTCGCCCCAATTCAGGGTGACAATTTTTACGGCTTTATTGGCAAGCATGCGCCTGGCGGTACGGTCTTCGCCGGGGCCCAGCAGGATGATGTCAGCATTCAATGAAACCAGTTTTTCGGGATCATCCCAAGCCTGGGGCAGGCGTTTCTGTGCGGGGGTGGCTGTCGACAGATCATCCCGCGATTGCCAGGACAGGTGCGAGATCCGATCAGGAGCCAGGGCCAGGACATAGCTGTCCCCGCATAAGGATGTGCTGGCAATACGGGGAGCCTGGCTTGCTGAAACGCTACTGAAAATTAGCGCGAACGCCGGCAAAAATGCCGCGGCCCTGTGAGGCATAGCCCACCACCTCCTGGTAATTTTCACCGAGCAGGTTGTCCCCGCGCAGGGTCAGTGTGACAATGTTGTTTACATCATAAGCGGCACTCAGGCCCACCAATGTGTAAGGGTCCAGTTCGACTTTTTCGAATGTCCCGAAGTCCGTGTCCATCTGCCTGCCTGTGTGATCGACAAGTAAAGTCAAAGACAGCGGCTCAACGGGCCTCCACGTTGCTGTTGCGCTGGCCAGAAAGCCCGGGCGGCGGACTTCCTCGACCCCGTTTTCTTCCGAGTCCAGCAATGTCACCGAACCGCGGATATTCATGGAGTCACCGGCCTTCCAGCGCAGTTCCACCTCAAGGCCCTCGCGTATGCTGTCCGTCGCAGAATTAACGGCGGTTGTTGTTGGACCGAAGATGGTCCGGATTTCGTCTTCGAGCTCCGAGCGGAAATAATCCACGCCGATCTCAAAATTACCGGTTAGCAGGGTTTGGGTGTAGCCGATGTTGTAGCCGAGTGACGTTTCGGGCTGCAAATCGGGATTTCCCACAAATGAGCCCGGGAAATAGCCGAAAAGTTCCGTAAAAGTCGGGTTTTTGATGCCCGTGCCGACAGAACCTCTTACACGTCCATCCCAACTGAAGCGATATCCGGCGCCCAGCTGCCATGTCTGCGCATCTCCGAACCGGTCATTAAAATCGGCCCGACCGGAAACACTCAACGTCACCGGACCATTGTCGTACCGGTAGTCGGCGGCGAGAGAAGGTATTGTGGTGCTTTCGCCTTGATTCTGGGGCTCCCCCTCACCGCCATCGGTTTTGAAGCTTTCCTGTTCAATTTCGCCAAGCACTGTCAGTTTGTGCCCGTCCAGGGTCTTCCTGATAACCCAACCTGCTTTGAGGCGATCCCCTGCCGTGTCATTGCTACTGAACATCTTCGTCTCATTCCATGCACCCGTTATCTGGTGCTCGAACCCTGCCAGTTCAAATCGGCCGTCAATTCGAGCCGTTATCGTTTCGGTAGTCAGTTCTTCATTCGTGTTGTTCAGCCGCCCATCAAAATCCGTATCAGAATCAAACCCCGACTTCAAATATGACGTTCCGAATTTGGCATTCATTTGTAATGCACCGATATCGACCCGGTTTAAACCAACATTCAGGCTTCGGCTCCGTGAGCCATCATTCTCGATATCCAGACCGGAAATATCATATCCGTCCGTATTGAACACATTGCCGTTAATGGACAGGGCCGCATCCCCAACGGGGATAACTGCCGAAATTTGCCCTTCAACTGTATTGAAGCTTCCACCCTCGACCGAGGCTGCGAACCGTCTGTCTGCGTCTCCGGCACGGGTGATGACGTTGATGACGCCTCCAATGGCATCCGGACCCCAAAGCGCGGATTGTTCCCCGCGCAGCACCTCGATGCGCACAACGTCTTCGGCCCGTATCCCTGCGAAATCAAATTCGCCTGTATTGGGATTGGAGGCTTCCACCCCGTCTATCAGGACGAGGACATGATTGGCTTCCGTTCCGCGCAAGCGGAGCTGCGACAAGTGTCCGCGTGAACCGGATTGATTGAGGCTGATGCCGGGCAAAGAACGCAGCAAATCGCTGACATAGGCGGAATTGCGAGCCCGTATGACTTCTTCAGACAAAACACTGGCGGGCGTCGTCAGTGTATCTGTATCAGTGTAGCCAATGCGACTGCCGACAATGATGATTTCATCAGACAGGCCAAGCCCGGGTGAATGTGTATCGGGCGAACACCCCTCACCTTCAACCTGTGTGATGCATTGGGTGTCTTGTTCAGTTTCAAAATCAGCCTGGATCTGCGCTCCGGCGGATTCAACACATGCGGCGCACAGGCCAGCCGCTAAAACAGGGTATTTCACATACGACTCCGTTTTGCGTCGCTTCTTGAACAAAAAAGCGGCGCGTTGATTTCAAACAGGTGTCGTCATTGGAGTAAATCCATGCGCCGCGGTACATCCCGCCCGGGCGCGCTGGCGACATGTTGGCCGGTCTTCTGACTTCCGGTTCATGGCGCCTGTGTCCGCCTTCCCGAATAATCAGTGGCATATGGACAAGACTGGCCGGTTACAGCTGCGGGAGCAGTCGGGGTATTTCACCCCGTTCCCAGTTTCACCCTCTTGCGAAGGCACCAACATACTCCTGTTACGGCTTCATCCGTGTGTTGTCAACAGGGATTGTAAATTCCTGAAAGGTTGGCTAATTCACGTGTGTTATTCGGAGTGTAGCTCAGTCTGGTAGAGTACTGCGTTCGGGACGCAGGGGTCGGAGGTTCAAATCCTCTCACTCCGACCAGAATTGTAATGTAGTCGAAGCGGAATTTACGCTCGCCGGGCGCGTTTCGCTTTTTGGGGCAGACGCATGACGGTTTTTGCGCGAAGCCTTGCCATCCCGGTGCGAATGTCATTACAGTAGCAGACAAATTTTATTGCGGGGGCAGGATACATGTCGCGTATTGTTACAAAAATTCAGGATTTCCTCCGGCTCGAAACGTCAGCCGGTTTTGTGCTTATGTTTGTGGCACTTTTGGCGATGTTCGCCAACAATTCGATCTTCAGCGGGTTTTATACAAGTTTCCTCACCACACCTGTCGAAATCCAGTTTGGCGAGTTTGAAATCGCAAAGCCATTACTGCTCTGGATCAATGACGGGCTGATGGCGATCTTTTTCTTTCTCGTCGGTCTGGAGATCAAAAAGGAAGTTATGGAAGGCGAGTTATCCGGTTTTGACAAGGCTGCTCTACCTATTTTTGCAGCCGTGGGCGGTATTGCCGTTCCGGCGTTGATATTTGCCGGATTTAATTATTCCGAGCCGGACACAATTAATGGCTGGGCGATTCCGGCAGCCACAGATATTGCCTTTGCCCTGGGTGTTCTGGCACTGGTCGGGTCGCGCGTGCCGGTGTCGCTCAAGATATTGCTTTTGGCGGTTGCCATCATTGACGACTTGGCGGCGATTATCATCATTGCGCTTTTTTACACGGAAAACCTGTCCATCAATGCACTGATGCTGGCGGCCGTGGGGGGGGCCGGGCTGATCCTGCTCAACCGCATGAAAGTCATGCGGCGCACACCTTACACCCTGATCGGCGTTTTTATCTGGGCCTGCGTTCTGAAGTCCGGTGTGCACGCAACCCTGGCAGGTGTCATAACCGCATTGGCCATTCCGCTTGTGCATACGGATCCGGAAAAGAGCTCGCCCTTA
Source organism: Hyphomonadaceae bacterium (assembly GCA_014324115.1). Lineage (GTDB taxonomy): Bacteria > Pseudomonadota > Alphaproteobacteria > Caulobacterales > Maricaulaceae > JACOMS01. The sequence goes on along the minus strand of JACOMS010000087.1, from coordinate 2,400 downwards.
CACAAGACCGAGCATGATCTGCATATCTGGGTCGCTTACATGATCCTGCCGCTCTTTGCTTTTGCCAATGCGGGTGTCAGCCTGTCGGGTATCAGCCCCGAAGATGTGCTCGCCCCCTTGCCCCTGGGCATCATTCTGGGTCTTTTCCTCGGCAAGCAGATTGGCGTGTTCGGCATGTGCTGGATTGCGGTCAAGACAGGCGCGGCCCGCCTGCCTGAAGGCACGAATTGGCGACACATTTACGGCGTCGCCTGCCTGACCGGAATTGGTTTTACCATGAGCCTGTTCATCGGCACGCTGGCTTTCGAGGATGATGCCTTGCTAAATTCTGTTCGATTGAGCGTATTGATGGGATCTCTCGCCTCCGGCTTCATGGGATATACCGTTCTCCGGTTCATGAGCGGAAAAGAAGCCAGGCCCGTATCATCCGCCGAGTCCGCGGCGCTTTGATGATCCCGGGCGGGGACGGGCCTCGGCGGCTATATGTGCCCGGCCTTGCTGTCCGGCCCTTTTAACAAGGGACATTAAATGAGCACACTGGACATCGCTCTTTCAACTTTGCTGTCGCCCGTCGTGCTGTTTTTCATTCTTGGCCTGGGCGCAGCGCTTTTGCGTTCGCAAATGTCCATACCGGAAGCCTTTGCCAAAGGGCTTTCGATTTATCTGATGATGGCTATCGGACTTAAAGGCGGAGTGGAAATGTCCAAAACGGTCATTGGCCTTGATGTGATTGTCCTGCTGGTTGTCGGCATGGCGCTGTCCTTTTCCATTCCCGTTCTGGCTTATGCGGCCTTGCGGTTCTTCTCCAGACTGAAACCGCTGGATGCGGCGGCCACGGCCGGACATTACGGTTCAATTTCGATTGTGACGTTTGTTACGGCCATTGAAGTGCTAAATTTCACGGATATCGGTTCGTCCGGCCACATGGTGGCTGTCGCGGCCATCATGGAAGTTCCGGCCATCGTTACCGCGCTACTCCTTGCTCGCCGCACCTGCAAACGCACACGGGCTATCCCCGGTGGCGATGAGGGTGAGCTGTTTCGCGAGGTATTTCTCAACGCTTCTGTCGTTGTCCTGCTCGGTTCGCTTGCCATCGGCTGGATTGGCGGAATAGACGGCATGTCCAAAATCGAACCGTTTTTTGTGATCCCGTTTCAGGGCGTACTATGTTTATTCCTTCTTGATATGGGATTATCCGCAGGGCGCGGTCTGCGACAGGGCCGACGACAGCTGGATGCGGGGGCGCTGTCATTCGGTATATACATGCCGCTTTTGAGCGCAGGCCTGACGGCACTTTTGTGTCTGCTTTTGCCATTGGGCACAGGCGACGCGGCACTTCTCATTACGCTGGCAGCGTCAGCCTCCTATATAGCCGTACCTGCCGCCACACGTCTTGCCATACCACAGGCACAATCGTCGATTTATCTTACGCTTTCGCTTGGTGTGACATTTCCGTTTAATGTGATTGTCGGCATTCCGATTTATATTTTCCTCGCCAACCTGGTTGCCGGATAAGGGGTTTTCCCATGCAGATGCACAGTAAAAAACGCCTTGAACTCATGATCGAAAAACCCGCCATAAAACGGGCCTGCCGCATATTGGAAGGTGCGGGTGTGAAGGGTTACACGGTTGTCCCCGCAGTTGGCGGCTATCGTGACGGCCAGAGCTGGACACGCGGCGTGGATATTTCATCCGCCAATGACACCCTGGTCATTATCTCCATTATGGACGAAGGAATTGTTGAGAAATGCATCAGGGATCTCGAAGAACTCATCAGCATACACACCGGGTTCTTATCACTATCCGATGTGACGGTGATCCGGGATGACATGTTTTAAGACCGTTGCGAAATCCAGGGGGTGGGGGATTTTCTGTTCCCGTTTAATGAAAAATGATTCCTTTCAGGAATGGCACTGGATCGGAGGCCGACACGGACTTCTTTATGGGTTTGCTCCCGGAGCGTGCTGCGTCGGACAATGTGCTGCGTAAGGTGGGGCACTGATTGATTGGCGGTGCCTTAAACCTTGTCCGTCAATGTATGTCCCGTGTGCAGGGTGAAACCGGGCAGGTTGCCGCCCGCCGGACGTCAAAAAATTGTGCTCCCTGAACAATGAAGCGTTACTGACCCTGAAAACTGCGGTACCTGGGGGTTATGTATCCGATTACGCAAGACACCGGACAAACGGTCTGCATGCAGGGAGGCATCGGCAGGAGCGATTCGCTTGAGACTGGCGGGAACGCGGGCTGATGGGTGAGTGGCAGACAACCCCGATTGAACGGATCGGCGAAGTTATTGGAGGGGGAACACCATCAACCTCTGTGCCGGAATACTTTGACGGAGACATTCCCTGGCTCACTCCGCGTGATTTGTCGGGGGAACATGACCGCTATATCGCAAAA
>JACOMS010000086.1 GCA_014324115.1 Hyphomonadaceae bacterium | reverse complement strand
TGCGCCTTTTTGAGCCTGGTCCAGGTGATTTTTTCGCGCAGGAGTTCTGTCTTTTGCGTGCCCTTGAACGGGTAGCCGTTAATGACGCGGCGCACCCGTTCGGCCGTTATTGCATCGGCAATATCTTCTTCCATCTCAACCAGGATAAAACGGCGGTTGCCGCCGTCGCGCCTGTTGGCTTCAAGGACAGCATGGGCGGTGGTGCCGGAACCGGCGAAGGAGTCGAGGATGACGGAATTTTTGTTGGAAGCAATTCTTAGCACCCGCTCAATTAACTTAACCGGCTTCGGAGTATCGAAAGGATTGGCACCCAATACATTTTTTATATCTGTTTTGGCTTCGTGATTGTGGCCAACTGAGCTATGTTCCCAGATTGTCAGCGGGGTCACTCCAGCCTTTACTTCCGAAAGGTAGTTTTTCACGGATGGTATCGAATTACCATCTTTACCAAACCAGATTTTGCCCTCCAACTCATATTGCTTTAGCGTCTCCGCGCTGAATCTGGGATACGTTCCGTGGGGCGGTTTCCACTTGACGCCATTAAAAAACGTATATTCAAGAGTGCGGTCCTTTCCGCTCTTGGCATGGAGGGTGATTAATTTCCATGGTCCTTTGGGGTCATTGTCCGGGTTTTCATATCGTGCATCCATCTCTTTTGAACGGGGCAGTAAATTGGGTCGCCATCTCTCTCTGGTTTTTGCATACACAAGGATATGGTCATGATTATCGCTAAACCACTTGGCGTCATTCTGCGGCGAGTATTTCTTTTGCCAAACCACATTGGCGATAAAATTCTTTTCCCCAAAAATCTCATCCAGTAGCAACTTGCCGCGATGCGCTTCATTATCATCAAGCGTCATCCAGAAGCTGCCGTCTTCGCTCAATAGCTCATGCAGTAACCGCAATCGCGGCCACATCATGACGCACCATTTATCATGCCGCAGCCCGTCCTCAATGCCGACAGGACTGGCCGCCAGCCATTCGCGAATCATCGGCGCGTTGACATTATCGTTGTAACACCAGCCTTCGTTGCCGGTATTGTAGGGCGGGTCAATGAAGACACAGTCCACCTTGCCCGCATATTGGGGCAGGAGCGCCTTGAGCGCGTGCAGATTGTCCCCGTGCACGATCAGGTTGCCGTCAAGGGCAACAGGACCGATTCCCCTGCCTGCATCGGGCACCAGCGGGCGGAACGGCACCGTGAGGTGGTGGTTGTAGACAAATTCCTTGCCCTTGAAATTTATCTCGGTCATGCGCGGCCTTGGTGAGTGTTTTTCGAGCCTGGAAATTTTGCCGTCGCGGCATCAACATCCCATGCACCTGTGCCGGATGCGGCCCCCGGACCTTTGGCGATGCACAGCGGCCACACCATGTTCCATCGGCCACATGATTTCAATCCGTTTTCGGGTGTTGTATCATGCCATGGGACACTTTTTTCATGATCGGTAAAGCTGTATTCCGGGCGGTAAGCGGGTATCATTCACACCTCGCGACGGGTAGAGTCGGATTATGTGGTGAGCCCGTGGGAGGATACATGACAGAAAGCAAATTCGACAGACTCGCCAAGGCCGCCAAGGTCTACGGCGAACGAAGTTTTGACAATTATGCGCAAATCCGCTCGGTCGCCGAGCAGATACGCGATGGGTTATCCGCTTGGCTGGGCACAGACGAGCCGTGTGTGTTTCTGGTGCCGCCGCAAGGGGCGTTCTCGGCACAGAATTACCGCTCCGCAGCCTATTCCGTCTCCGGCAAGGGGTTTCTGCCCCTGGAACCGATCAGTTTCGGTCTTGCCATCAATATCTCCGGGCATGGAGATTACATGCGGCTCATCCTGACCTGCCGCAAGGAAGGCAACCGCATGTTTGTCACGGTCGATAACAGGAACACCTGTGAAATCCGTTTGCCGGTGGAAGAAGACCGGATGGAAACATTTTTCGAGGATATTTTTGACTATCTGCACCGCTGGTTCACAGACCGTGTCGCTCAGTACGATGACGGAAATTACGGCTCCAACGATATCGGATTTGATATTCATCATGTTGATGACTAGACCCTGTGCTCACACGAAAATCACGGTATCCGTCCATGGCTGATACCGTTCATCACGCCGCCGACATGCTGCCGGTCAAAATCGCGTTGATCGGCGTGTTGGGCATCGGCGCCCAGTGGCTGGCCTGGCGATTGCAACGCCCGGCGATTGTATTGATGGCCATTGCAGGTCTGATTTTCGGCCCCCTGCTGGGGTGGGTTTTGGGTCTGGGTCTGCCCGAATTGCTTCGGCAGTTTTTGCAGATATTGTGGCTTGATCCCGTCAATGATTTCAATGAGCTCTACCGTCCCATGATCGGGATCGCCGTGGCGATTATCCTGTTTGAGGGCGGCCTGAATTTGCGTTTCAAGGATCTGGGCGACGCCACACATGCGGTCGGCCGCATGGTATTCGTGGCCGCACCGATTGCCTGGTTACTGGGCACAGTTGCCGCACACTACATCGCGAGGTTGCCCCTAGATATTTCCGTAATGGTCGGCGGCCTGTTCATCGTAACGGGACCCACCGTGATCATACCGCTGTTGCGACAGGCGCATCTGAAATCCCGCCCCGCCAGCATCCTGAAGTGGGAAGGCATTGTAAACGACCCTCTGGGTGCACTGTTTGCGGTCGGCGGCTATGAATTCATTCGATTCAGCCAGACCGAAGCCGACATGGCCCTGGTTTTCGGCAAGCTGGGCTTTGCGGCCCTCCTGGGCGTGGTCGTGGGCATTGTTTCCGGATATGGCCTCGCCTGGATGTTCCGGCGCGGGTATATCCCCGAATACCTCAAAGCCCCCATTGTTCTCGCCTGGGTTCTGGCCATTTACGTGATTGCCGACAGCATGGCGAGCGAGACGGGACTTTTGGCCGTAACCGCCCTGGGTATGACAATGGCAAACACAAAATTTGCCTCCGTGGTGGAAATGCGGCGTTTCAAGGAAACCATCGCAATCATCCTTGTCTCCGGCATGTTTGTGGTGTTGACGGCTACATTGACCCTGGAAGTCCTCAAAAACTTTGTCACGGACTGGAATATCATCCTGTTCGTTCTGGCCATGATGTTCCTGGTGAGACCGATTGCCGTGATGATCTCCACACTCTGGTCCGGAATCAGCTGGCGCGAAGCCGCCCTTGTCTCCTGGATCGCCCCGCGCGGTATTGTGGCGGTGGCGGTCGCGGGCCTGTTTGCAACAGAACTTACCGCCATCGGGCGACCTGAAGGCGCGATTTTTGTCCCGCTCGCCTTCGCGCTCGTTTTCGCCACAGTGATCGCGGCGGGTTTTACTATTACGCCTTTGTCGAAAATGCTCGGCCTGGCCCATGGCGGGGGCACCGGTGTGCTGATTATCGGGGCCAATCCCTGGTCGCTTGGCCTGGCTGAAGCGCTCAAGGGGATGGATATAAACGTACTGGTTGCAGATACAAACTGGCGCCGGTTACGGGGGGCGCGGCTAGGAGGTCACGCGACATTTTACGGCGAAGTACTGTCCGAAAACGCAGATCACCGGCTGGATCATTCGGCCTTCAATCACCTCATCGCAGCCACACCCAATGATGCTTACAACGCACTTGTATGTGTGGAATTCGCCCCGGAACTGGGCCGACACCGCGTATTTCAGGTTGCCGGACAGGACAGCGATGATGACGATGATTCCATTGCTTTCACATCGCGAGGACGGACCCTGTCTTCCCGTACGCGCAGTTTTGATGGCCTGACCCGGGACTGGTGGAATGGCTGGCGCTTCCGCTCTACCGACATTTCCGGGGAATATACGCTCAAAGACCTGCTCAAGGATCGCGGCAAGGATATTGACCTGCTCCTCGTGAAAAAGCCGGAAGGCGGGATTGATTTCATCCAGCCCGGTCAACAGAACCGTGTGGAAAAGGGCACCGTGCTGAGCTTCTGCCCGGCCAGGGACCGTCGGCTCAAGGCCCGCGGCGAAGGTACCGCGACAGACGGGCTCGCGGGTCCGAAAGCCCCGTTGCCGCAATAAGAGAGGAGAATGTCATGGCGGGTCTGTATTTCGAAGAATTTGAGGTCGGGCATATTTTCAGGCATGAGTTACGGCGCTCAATTACCGAGGCGGATAATATGCTGTTTTCGAACATGACGCTCAACCCGCAACCCCTGCATATTGATTTCGAGTTCTGCAAAAATACAGAATTCGGCAGGCCTCTGGTCAACAGCCTTTTCACATTGGGCCTCATGATCGGAATTTCTGTCAACGACACCACGATTGGAACAACTGTCGCCAATTTGGGCATGACAGATGTGCGCTTCCCGCATCCGCTCTTTCACGGCGATACCGTCCATGTAGAAACCGAAGTCAGGGATGTCCGCCCCAGCAGGTCCCGCCCGACACAGGGTATTGTGACGTTTGTACACCGCGCCTATAATCAGAACGACACACTGGTTTCCGTTTGCGAACGCACGGCGTTAATGCACAAACGCCCGACATAATTCCCCGCAATCAACAGATGACCTTTCACGAACACCTTGCTCCCTTCTGCGCCTGTGTTAGGCGGGCAGCGGTATGAGTATAACACGTAGGCAGATATTTAGCGAAATCTGCGAAAATCCCGACCGGTATGACTACAAAAAACTGGCCCGGGCCCTTGGGGTCAGGGCGGATGCACGGTGGGAAATGCGCCATCTGCTCAAAGACATGGTCACTGACGGGCAGATTGTCCTCTCTGATCGCAAAACCTATCGTCCCGCCGATCAACTGCCTGAAGTCATGGTTTTGCGCATTCAGGACATTGACGATTACGGCGACATGATCGGTACGCCCGACGGCTGGAAAGGGAGCGGTGAGCCGCCCCGGCTTATCGTCGTGGAGGGACCGGCATCGAAAAAAGTCCGGGGGCACAATCCTGCAACCCTCGGTATCGGTGAGCGGGCCCTGTGTCGTATTCGCCGGACCGATGGCGGCCATATTGCCCAAGTCATGAAAAAGCTGCAATCCGGCACGCGGCGCCATTTGGGGGTGTTATATCAGGATGGGCGGGGCTGGAAAATCCGGCCCGTCGACAGGAAATATCGTGACGAGGCCCGGCCTGTACGCGTCCCGGCGAACACAAATCCCGACACACTGGTTGAGTACCAACTCGCCGGGCGCTCCAGGGGCTATGAACGCAGGGTTGACATCACCAGGATTCTGGGACCTGCTGACGGCCCACATGCGTTCAGCCTGATATCGCTGGAACAGCACGGTATTCCGATCGGGTTTGATGACGACCTCATATCCGAAGCACAAAATTTGAAACCGCCCGGACCGGACAGGTTTCGCGAGGACTTGCGCGATCTGCCCCTTATCACCATTGATCCGGTTGACGCCGGGGATTTCGACGACGCTATTTATGCTATACCCGATGACGATCTGAAAAACAAAAACGGCTGGATTATCTGGGTGGCGATTGCCGATGTCGCCGCTTTTGTGCAACCGGGAAGCCGACTGGACAGGGTGGCACGACAGCGGGGCAATTCGGTTTATTTGCCTGACCGGGTGGAGCCCATGTTACCGCACGAACTCTCATCCGGTCTGTGCTCGCTGCGGCCAAACGAGGACCGGGCCTGTATGGCCGTGAAAATGCACTACCGCGCGGACGGAAGCAGAATCAGTCATGAGTTCAAACGCGGGATCATGCGTTCCCGGGCCCGCCTGACCTATACGCAGGCGCAGGAAGGATTTGAGGGACAGCCCGGCGAGGCCGCCAAACCTGTCATGGATATTCTGGAAAATGTTTTCCGTGCCTATGAGGTTTTGAAAAAGGCGCGTGACCGGCGACAACCGCTTGCAATTGAGCTCCCGGAACGACGCATAGATGTGAACGACATGGGAGAAGTGACGAAGATCACGATCCGTAGGCGTTTTGATGCACACAGACTCATTGAGGAATTTATGGTGCAGGCCAACGTTGCCGCTGCCGAAGTGCTTGACGCCAAGGGCGTGCGGACACTGGCACGAATTCACGACGCCCCGATGCGCGAAAAACTGCAGGAGCTGTCCGATTTCATGCCGACAATCGGCCTGAAATGGTCAGCGGGCGACAGGGTCACGACGGCGCGGTTCAATGATCTGTTATCCAGGGTGCGGGACACGGACTATGCCGAAGCCGTCGGCCTGGCTGTGTTGCGCAGCCAGTCACAGGCCTGTTACGCAAGTGAGGGGTGCGGTCACTTCGGCCTGAATCTGTCCCGTTATGTGCATTTCACCTCCCCTATCAGACGCTACGCCGATCTGGTCGTGCATCGTGCCCTGATCCGCACCCTCGGGCTTGGCCGTGACGGCACAACACAGGAAGAGCAGGCCCGCCTGAAAGAGACCGGCGAGCATATTTCGGACACGGAACGTCGGGCCATGGCGGCGGAACGGGACACCAGGGATCGCTATATCGCACGCTACCTTGAACAGCGTACCGGCGCGGAATTTGATGCATGTATCACCGGTGTCACCAAAGCGGGACTGTTTGTCACTCTGGATGAAACCGGGGCGGACGGATTTATTCCCATACGTATTTTGAGCCCGGATTATTTCCTTTTTGATGACAGGCGCAAGACACTTGTGAATGTGGAAACCGGCGGGACGTACCGTTTTGGTCGCAAGGTCAGGGTGCGCCTGAAAGAAGCAACCCCTGTCACAGGGGGGCTGCTCTTCGACATGCTGAGCAGGCCGGAAAAGGGTGAAAAACCGGGGCGAACCCTCCGCGGCCGTAACCGGACATACAGGACACGAAGAAGCGAGACATGGCGGAAGTGAGCAGCATCCACACACTCCGTATTGCGGATCAGGAGCGCAAAGTGCGCACACAACCGCTCCGTGCTGTCAGGCCGCGAATCGCTTCGACAATAGTCCTGACCTGCGGCGACCCGAAATACCCGAAGATTCTCATGGGCCTTCGCGCCGACCGCCACGATTTCGTGCCTTCGGTCTATGTTTTTCCCGGTGGAGGGGTCGACCGGGCCGACAGTTACGCACCTTGTCTGGGGAATTTATCCACCCGGACAAAACGCATTCTCGAAGCCGCCTATTCCTCGCAAAAGGCGCAGGCCGTGGTTCTGGCTGCCATTCGCGAAACCCGGGAGGAGACAGGCCTGATGCTGGGCCGGGTGTCGGATTGGAAAAAGAATATCAGGAACGACACGTGGAATGAGTTCAGGCAGGCGCGTGTCACACCTGATCTTTCCGGTATCGAAGTGTTCGGTCGGGCCGTAACACCGCCCGGCAGGCACAGGCGCTATGACACCTGGTTTTTTATCAAGCATCTGGGCGCTGACACCCTGCCGGTTTCCGACTCGGTTGAGCTTTTGAATGTCGGCTGGTTTGACCTTGAGGAAATTGACAGCCTCAAGACCCACAGGGCGACTGACGTGATGCTGGCCGTGCTGAGAAATTATCTGGAATACGACATACTGCCGCCGCGGATATTCTATTTTCGCGCGCGGCACGGTACATTCCGGCAGGATCGGTTTCCGTAAACTTCGTTATCCTGATGGTTGACTCATGCCCGCGCAGGCCTATAAACCCCGCTCTCGGGATACGATGAAAGGCGCATGCCATGGCCAAACCAACCACAATCAAGATTCGCCTGAATTCAACAGCCGGAACAGGTTACTTCTATGTGACCAAAAAGAACTCCCGCACCATGACGGAAAAAATGGTCAAGCGCAAATATGACCCGGTTGTCCGCAAGCACGTTGAATTCAAGGAAGGCAGGATCAAGTAGTATCTATCGACACCGATGACCCGGGCCGCCAGCGGCTGTTTTCCGCCGTGTGACCGGGTGACCCGGGCCGGGGCGCAACAACTCCAGTGGTCCCTGCGGCGGTTATGCACCTGTCTGTTCATTACCGCAAGCAAACGGAATTTCCCGATTTGAAGGTTTTTGTTTCCGTGCCGCCGATTCCGGCATATGGCCAGATGGTTCTGATTCTGTCATAAGTCGGACCTGTTCAGTAAACAGGGAGGTTTCATGCGTGTTGCAATGGTGGGTGTCGGTTATGTCGGTCTTGTTTCAAGCGCGTGTTTTGCCGATTTCGGTCACGACGTGATCTGCGTCGACAAGGATGTGAAGAAAATCGAAACGCTGAATGCCGGAGACATCCCCATATATGAGTCGGGCCTTAAATCGCTTGTGGCCGAGAATGTCGGGGCCGGGCGGCTCAGGTTCACAACCGATTTACCCGCCGCCATGGAAGGCGCACAGGCCGTCTTTATCGCAGTAGGGACACCGTCACGGCGCGGCGACGGTTTTGCCGATCTGTCCTATGTCTACGCTGCATCCCGGGAAATTGCCGAAAACATGTCGGGTTTCACCGTCATTGTAACCAAATCAACTGTCCCCGTCGGCACGGGCGATGAGGTCGAAAACATCGTTCGCAAGGTGCGTCCGGACGGGGATTTTGCCGTCGTCTCCAACCCGGAATTTTTGCGCGAGGGTGCAGCCATCAATGATTTCAAACGCCCGGACAGGGTCATTGTCGGTACAGAAGATGAACCCGCCAGGACTGTTATGCGTAATCTCTACCGTCCGCTCTACATCAATGAAACGCCCATGGTGTTTACGACGCGGCGCACGTCAGAGCTGATAAAGTATGCCGCTAACGCCTTCCTCGCAACCAAAATTACCTTCATCAA
>JACOMS010000085.1 GCA_014324115.1 Hyphomonadaceae bacterium | reverse complement strand
ACATAAACATATCACCCATCGTAAAATCTCCTTTGCAACACATGAATCACACATTACGACGTGAGGGAACCCATTAAATTAATAGGTCCTGACCCTAGGACCATCGGCAAATATCTCGGTAGGGACTACAGGGGCCTCACCAGTTTCGGCCATTTCCGCGACCTGCCTTTCAGGGACGGATCCGTCGAGCCCGATCAGGATTTTGCCATGACGTGGGCCGTTGACCCCAAATCCCGCACCCGGATGAAAGATATGGAAAAAGCGCTTGGGAGTTCCGACAGACTTATCCTCGCAATCGACCGGACTGGGAAGCGGATCCGGCATCAGGCTTGCGTCTGTTGCAGAGACGGATCGGGAAGTGGAGGCTCATGCCGAACTGGGGATGCGCCTCATCGCCGCCGCTGATTTCCGTCTGGGGAAATGTGCATATTTTGGCCAGGCCCTGTGTCGCCTTGGTCGGTTCCAGAAATGCTTCTGCCATCGGCCAGCGTTTCGCCGGGAACCTGGCGGCGGATACGGGTGTGGTGCTGACGCAAACCGCGAGACCCAAAATTTGGCTGCCCGACACGAAAATGTGCAATAAAAACGGAACCTGTAAATCGCCGGGTCCGGTTGACACAGGCCCAAGCCCCGCCCACGTACGTGCTTATTTCCGAAACAACCGGTTTGAAAGACATTCCTGGTCCCATGAGAAATCTCGTCGTCGTCGAAAGCCCGGCCAAGGCCAAAACCATCGGCAAATACCTCGGTAAGGACTACAGTATCCTCGCCAGTTTCGGTCATGTCCGCGACCTGCCTTCCAAGGAGGGATCCGTCGACCCCGACCAGGATTTCGCCATGACCTGGGCCGTTGATTCCAAATCCCGCGCCCGGATAAAAGATATAGAAAAGGCGCTTGAGGGTTCTGACAGGCTTATCCTCGCAACCGACCCGGACCGGGAAGGTGAGGCCATCTCGTGGCATTTGCTCGAAGAGCTCAACAAGAGAAAAGCCCTCAAGGGCAAGGCCGTTGAACGGGTCGTATTCAACGCTGTCACCCGGCAGGCGGTTACAGGCGCTATCAACAGTCCCCGCGAAGTCGACATGGAACTAGTCGGGGCCTATCTGGCGCGGCGCGCGCTTGACTATCTGGTCGGGTTTAATCTGTCTCCTGTTTTGTGGGAGAGCAAACTACCCGGCGCCCGCTCGGCCGGACGCGTGCAATCCGTTGTGCTCAGGCTGATTTGCGAGCGCGAAACCGAGATCCGGCAGTTCAATTCGCAGGAGTACTGGTCAGTCAAGGCGGATATGGCCTGTGAGGGTGAAGCGGATTTCACCGCCAGGCTGGTTTCACTTGACGGCAACAGGCTTGATAAATTAACCCTTGGCGATGAGGTTTCCGCGAGCACTGCGAAACGGGCCGTTGAGACAGCCGAGCTCTCCATCGCATCTGTTGACGCCAGACCGCTCAAGCGGCGACCTTTTGCGCCGTTTACGACATCCACCATGCAGCAGGACGCATCCGGACAGCTGGGCTTCAGCGCCACCCGCACCATGCAGACAGCACAGAAACTCTATGAGGGCGTCGATATCGGCGGTGAGACAGTCGGGCTGATTACCTACATGCGAACGGATGGCATCTCCATGGTGGGCGAAGCTATCTCCGAGGCCCGCACCGTGATCGGTTCGAGATATGGTGATCATTATCTGCCGAAATCGCCGCGCATGTTCAAAAACAAGGCTAGAAACGCCCAGGAGGCCCATGAGGCCATTCGCCCGACCGGCTTTGCCCGCCGCCCGGAAACGCTCAAACTCTCCGGTGATATGGCCAAACTTTACAAACTGATATGGGACCGGGCCGTGGCGAGCCAGATGGCAGATGCGCAGATAAAACGCACCACCATCGAAATTGCAGATGATAAAAACACAGTGGGTCTTCGTGCCACAGGCCAAGTGCTGGAATTTGACGGGCACCTCAAAGTCTATGGTTCAGCAGCATCCGCATCCGATGAAAGTGACGGCCTCCTGCCTGACGTCAAAGTCGGCGAAGCGAGCAGGGCCCGCAAAGTCATACCGGAACAGCACTTCACTCAGCCGCCGCCCCGTTTTTCCGAAGCCAGCCTTGTCAAACGCATGGAAGAACTCGGTATCGGGCGTCCATCAACCTACGCCTCAACGTTAAAGGTGTTACAGGACCGCGACTATGTCGGGCTGGACAAAAAACGATTCGTACCTTCTGACGAAGGACAACTTGTTACGGCATTCCTGGAAAGTTTCTTTGCGCGCTATGTCCAGTATGACTACACAGCCGACCTTGAAGACCGTCTCGACAAGGTCTCTGCCGGTGATTTGGATTGGAAAAACCTCCTGCGGGAGTTCTGGGAACAGTTTTCCGCTGCCGTAGGCGAAACCAAGGGTTTGCGCATTACCCACGTACTTGACGCCCTTAACGATGCACTGGGTCCGGTTGTTTTCCTGGCCGGGGAAGACGGTAAACCTTCGCGCAGCTGCACGGACTGTGATGACGGCGAACTCTCGCTCAAAGTCGGCAAGTACGGAGCTTTCATTGGATGTTCCAACCATCCGGATTGTAAATTTACGCGCTCCCTCGGCCAAAACGGTAATGGGGCGGAACAGGGTACGGAAGATAAAACGCTTGGCGTTGATCCGGACACAGGCCTGGACGTGTTCCTGAAATCCGGGCCTTATGGACCTTATGTGCAACTCGGCAAGGATAAAAAACCCAAACGTGCAGGCCTACCGAAAGACTGGTCGCCGGACGCGATTGATCTGGAGAAGGCGTTACGCCTGTTGAGCCACCCCCGTGATGTCGGTAACCATCCCGAAGACGGTAAAATTATCATAGCTGCGCTCGGTCGTTACGGACCGTACATTCTTCATGAGGGGACCTATGTGAACCTGCCCACCGTTGAAGACATGTTTGAAATCGGACTGAACCGCGCTGTCAGTCTGCTTGCCGAAAAACGCGCCAATCCCGGCCGGGGCAGATTTAGCGCAACTGTCATAAAGGACCTCGGCAAGCATCCGTCTACGCAGAGGCCGATCCGGGTTGTGGACGGGCACTACGGGCCGTACGTCAAATACGAAAAAGTCAACGCCACCATCCCCAAGGGGATCAGGCCCGAAGACGTCAACATGGACATGGCCCTGGAGTATATCGCCAGGAAAGAAGCTAGGGGCGGGAAAAAGACCGGACAGAAAAAACAGCAGCAAAGAAGACATCCGCGTAGATCAGGACATTCTGTTTGACCGGACCGTTACTTTTTCAAGCCGTGCTTGCGAAGCAGTCCCCTGAACTGGTGATAGGACAGGCCAAGGTTTTCCGCCGCCCTGCCCTGATGGTGGTTATGGCTGTTCAGGGCCTGATCTATCAGCGTGCGTTCGAACGCCATGACGCGGGCGGTAAAGTCCGTGGTTTCAGGTTCGTTTGTGTTGTCAGGTTGGGGTTGTTCCAACGCAGTGATGGTGCCAGCCGGAGACGGTGCTGAACTTTGAACATCGACCCAGGGACTGGTCAGAACATCAAAAATGACCTGTCCGACGGGTTGAATGAGGTTTTCGTCCGCCAGAAAGGCGCGGGCCACCGATCTGTCAACCGTGTTCTTGAGTTCACGGATATTTCCGGGCCAGTCGTGGGACAGGAGTGTTCCCGTAGCTTCGGGTGTGAAGCCGGGGAAGTGTTCTGCACCGAGTGTTGACACCGTTTTACGGCCAAAATGCACGGTCAACGGCACAATATCATCCTTTCTGACTCTGAGCGGCGGCAAATGAACCGTGTTGACGGCGGCACCGTCCAGGAAATCGGCGCTGATCCGGCCATCTGCAACGACCTTCACCGGATCGGAGCACGTTGAAGCGATGAAACGAATATCAACAGATCGTGCCCCCTGCCCGTCAAGGCTGTCAAATTCATTATATTCCATGACACGGACGAGACGCGCCTGGCTTGTTTTTGCCAGCGCATCGACATTGTCGAGAATGAGGGTGCCGCCGTTCACGTCGGCCAGAATCGGCTCCAGCCCCTCGCCACCATAAATAATCCATTCAAATGTATCCCGATCATAGGCGGCGCAATTCACGTAGCGGTAGGCCTGTTCCCACCTCGGGGAGAGAAAATGCAGGCGCGAGGCGATGAGTTCCTTACCGGTCCCGCGCTCCCCGATAATCAAAACAGGGCCGTTGAGGCTTGCAACATCACTGACCCAATCAAGTAAAGCGAGGAATTCCGGCGATTCACCTATGAGCTGGGGCGGTATGGCGGCCATTTCATTCCCAATATGGTATTTTTTACTACTTTGATATGGCTAAACTTACTAATTTTTGAAAACCTTTCACAGGTTTATTTTTTGGTTTTTTGATCAAATGTAAATAATGCAATAAAATCAATGAGTTAAAATTTATCGACAAATACGCGCACCCCGCCCATTATTTCCTTGTCGCTGATGGAGTGGAACCGATCAACTGGAAGGCCGCTCAACGAGACGTAACCTGAAAAGGACACCAAGGAGATAGAGATGACTTTTCACATTTTTGACATAGACACAGGCCATGTTGCACTCAGGCGGGCGGACGTCACAACGATGGCCCGCCGCATTCGCAGCCGTCGCCGTACATTGGTTTTGACCTCCTGCGCCCGCGGGATTCGCATTTCCGGGTTCGGGTTTTAGGTATCGACTTCAGCATCAGGAAGCTATCTACATGTCAGACAGATACAAAAACCCAAACCCGGACCACACGTTCGAGAGACGTGAGGCCCGCATGGAAACCGCAGCGAAATGGAAGGCCAAGGGTCTTCGCTTCCTGCGCTACCTGTCCACCCGCAAAATGGAATGCTGGGGCTTTTTCGCTGCCGGGTTTTTCATTGCGACAATTTTTTAAACCCGGAATTCTTAGACAAGGAGATTAAAATGGGAATTTTTTCGAGAATGGGTGACATTATCAATTCCAACCTCAATGCCATGATTGACAAGGCTGAGGACCCGGAAAAAATTGCTCGCCTGATCATTCAGGAAATGGAAGACACGCTGGTTGAGCTTCGCACCGACGCCGCCCGCAATATCGCCGAGCGCAAGGAGGTTTCCCGCAATTTGGAAAACTACAGGAAGCGCGCCGCCGAATGGGGCAAAAAGGCTGAACTCGCCATCACAAAAGATCGCGAAGATCTGGCCCGCGGAGCCCTGCAAGCCAGGCGCCAGGCTGAAAACATGGCTGCTGTTGTGGAACAGGAGATTGAAATCCTCGACGAAGCCGTCGCCAAGGCTGATGCAGATCTGGCCAAGCTGCAAGCCAGGCTGGACGAAGTACGTGCCAAGCACAGGGCCCTGATGATGCGCAGCTCTGTCGCCCGGAACCGGATTCGCGTTCGCTCCAGGCTGAGCGATCACAAGGTTGACGACGCCCTCACCCGTTACCGGTATATGGAGCGCAGGGTTGACGAGCTGGAAGCCCAGGTTGAAGCATTTGACCTCGGTGTCGGCGAGAGCCTTGAGGGTCAATTCGCCCAAATGGAGGCCGATGAGGCTATCGAAAACGAGCTGGAAGCGTTAAAAAAGGGTATTCACAAAGGCTCAAAAAAGTCTGAAACCAGCCAGGCTGCCGGGTAAGTTGTAACCCCCGCCGGGTGCGGCCCACGCTGTGCGCACCCGGATCCGCTGCGGAAAGGGACTATAAAATGGACGTAGCACACCTGGCGCTGATGATACCCATTGTGGCTATCCTTATGGTCTCTGGTTCCGGCATGCTGAAAATGTATCTGGCACACAAGGAACGGATGATGGATCATTTGAGCGGTGACCAGATTGCCGAACTGGAACAAATGTCAAAAATCGCGGACATTCTTGATCAACGCGTTAATGTTCTGGAGAGTATCCTGGACGATGAAATCCCGAATTGGAGAGAGAGATATGACAAGACCGTTTCGCCGCAATAGAATCGATGGCGTTATCGGCGGAGTCTGCGCAGGATTGGGGGATTACTTCGGAATAGATCCCGTCATCATCCGGGTCATTACAGTGGTAAGCCTTTTCTTCACCGGCTTTACCTTTTTGCTTTACATTTTGCTGTGGGTGTTTGCGCCTTCAGGATAGGCGCGTGTCCCGGGCGACGAGATTTCAAACTGGAGAAAAATATGACGAGACGATCCGGGCATGAGCGTGACCGTTGGGACAGTGATGACTGGGACAATCGGGGCGAGATTTACGAAGAGCACGTTTACGGTGGAGCAGGCGGGCGGAAGCGCTTTCGTCGCAACAGGATCGACGGTGTTGTCGGCGGGGTCTGCGCAGGACTTGGGGATTACTTCGGAATAGATCCCATCATCATCCGGGTCATAACGGTGGCAAGCATTTTTTTCTCCAGCGGCTTTACCCTTCTGCTTTACATTTTACTGTGGGTGTTTGTGCCCTCAGACAAGCGCGCACCCTACCGGCGTGAACGTCGCGAGGCCCTCAGG
Organism: Hyphomonadaceae bacterium; assembly: GCA_014324115.1. Taxonomy (GTDB): domain Bacteria; phylum Pseudomonadota; class Alphaproteobacteria; order Caulobacterales; family Maricaulaceae; genus JACOMS01. Next base: position 2,312 of record JACOMS010000085.1, on the reverse strand, counting down.
GCCCGACGCAGGAACAGGCACCGCGACGAAGAACCGGCCCGCTCCTTTCGCACCACGACTTTCCGTGACGTGAAATCGAAATACCGGTCACTTGAAACCCGCCTGCAAGATCTTGAACGCTCAATCACTTCAAGCGAGTGGAAACTGCGCCGCCAATTCCGCGATCTGGAGAACTGAATACAAGCCGGGCGCGATTACCCGGGATCATTTCAGGCATCAAATGCACGGAAAGAGACAATGATCAAAACCACACTCATCACACTCTGCAGCGCCGGACTGCTCGGCACAGGTGTCCATATCCTGACCCCCCAAAGCATGAAAATCATCGTCGGCCCCATGGTCCTGGAGATTGACAGTGAGGGTTTGACCAAATCCCGCGCAGATGTGCCGGATTTTGTCATCATTGTCGCAGGCCGTGACAATGGCGAGTTCAAATTACGGCTTTAACGCAATTTCAGTTGATCCGGGACTGTTGCGAAATTGCGCATGTTGAGGGTATTTTGTTGTTGTTTAATTGTCCCATCTCGGATGATTACATAGACCCTCGCCGATCGGCGTTTTTTATGGCAAGATCTGTTATGATGGAGGCGATCGACAGGAGACAAATATGCTAATCAAACTTCATAGCCAGGCAATGACGACACCAAAGGTGCGGGCGGCCATTCAAGCAAGCAACGAGCCCGCCCGGGTTCTGGCAGAGCGCCGTGGCACCACAGAACAGATCGTCTGGAAGTGGCGAAAGCGCGATGGCACTGAGGATCACAGCCACAGGCCGCCCCGCTCCGTTCGCGGCCGTCGGCTTCCTGCCTCGTTCCGGATAACCGCTTTACATGCAAATTCCGCATTCATATAAAAGATTATTATGGATGAGCGCGAATTTGATATTGTTGTGTACGGCTCGACCGGGTTTACCGGGCGGTTGGTAGCTGAATATTTGAACGGGAATTACGGCGACGACATCAAGTGGGCGATGGCCGGACGCTCTGAAGACAAGCTGAAAACAGTCCGCGATGAAACGGGTATGTCCGAGGACATCCCGCTGGTTGTGGCTGATTCCGACAGGCCCGAAACCCTCGCGGACATGGCCGCGCGCACCGGGGTCGTCCTGACAACAGTCGGCCCTTACCAGCTTTACGGGACAGACGTTGTCAAGGCTTGTGTCGAGGCTGGGACAGATTATGTCGATCTGTCCGGCGAACCCGCCTGGATGCATGACATGATCGGTGATTTTGATGCCCGGGCTAGGGAAACCTGCGCACGGATTGTCCATTCCTGCGGCTTTGACTCGATCCCTTTCGACCTCGGTGTTTACTACATTCAGCAGGCTGCGAGGGAAAAATTCGGAACACCCTGTTCCCGTGTTCGCGGGCGCGTGCGTAAAGTGAAAGGCACCTTTTCTGGCGGGACAGCGGCCAGTTTCATGCAGACCGTGAGGCGTGCCAGACAACAGCCGGAGGTTCTGGATTGGCTCAGGGATCCTTTCTCGCTCGTACCTTATTTTTCAGGTCCGCCACAGCCGACGGGGCACAAACCCGTTTATGAGGATGATTTGAATAGCTGGTCTGCACCGTTCATCATGGCATCAACTAATACGAAAAACGTGCATCGTTCCAACGCTTTGATGGGGCATACTTACGGCAAAGACTTTGTCTATGATGAAATGATGTTGACCGGACCCGGAGACAAAGGTGAACAAATGGCCTACTTGATCACCAATGACAAAAGTATGGCGGAAAATACACTCAAACCCGGCGAAGGCCCATCGAAGGAAGAGCGCGAAACGGGTTTTTACGATATCATGTTTGTTGGTGAGACGGAAAAAGGTGAGCGTGTCATTGGCGCGGTAACAGGTGATAAAGACCCGGGTTATGGGTCCACATCAAAAATGATCACCGAAAGCGCACTGTGTCTGGCGCAGGATGTTGCCAGATACGTTGTCGGCGGTGGCGTTTACACACCTGCTCCTGTTATGGCGAAGCCCCTCATTGCACGCCTCACAGAAAATGCCGGTCTCAAGTTTTCTATTGAGGCTTGACTGACCGGACTTGTCCGGATTTCAGTGACAGAAAGCCTCGGCACGCACCGGTTATCCATTTGATGCAGGCCCTCTAGGCCCCTTGCAACAGGCCGGTTAAAGAGTCGGACGCTTCCAATAACCCTTGGATTTTTAGTGTGAGGTGTGATTGCTGTTTTGTATGACGCAACGTGGCCCATTCGACTTGGACGAACGACTTGAGCGGGTTAGCGATTTGGGCGATCCGCTTGAGGTGATGAATGATATCATTGATTTTGAGGTATTTCGCCCGGTTCTG
>JACOMS010000084.1 GCA_014324115.1 Hyphomonadaceae bacterium | reverse complement strand
ATTTGTTTGCGAGGCTCAGGGATTGGCGCAGAGTTGCAACCCGTTATGACAGATGCGCGCACACCTTCTTCGCTGCTGTCCTCATCGCGGCCATCGTCATATACTGGATTTAATGAGTCCTGACCCTAGAAATTACCTTGACATTAACGTAAGTATTGCCTACGGCGTTACGCGAGCGTGAGCAAGGCAGGTGTAGAAATTTCGGAAAATGTGACCTCACAATTATGGAGCATTCAGGAATTGGTTGACCTTTGTGGTGTGACTCCACGGGCTGTGCGTTTTTATGAAGACAAAGGCCTGCTGAGCCCGGTTGGGGGGCGAGGCGGCGTGTTTTTACCCGGACAGACCATTTCCGTCTCACCCGTGTTTTGCGGGCCAACCGTCTGGCCGGGATGATACGAAGGTCGTTATGGATTTCGCGGACTGGATTGCGACTGACCGGGAGAAATTAAGAGTCCGGTGCGACGGACTTGGCCGCGTGATTCGGTCCCTGAAGTGCCATCGCAGGGATATTGAGGTGATGACATCCGAAATGTCCGCACTTTGCGATACTATCGATAAAACACTGGCTGAAACGAAAGGGCAAAGCAACGTCACTCTTCTGACCGGGGCCTTTGAAACCGGGGTTTGCCCGACCTTTATAGATGATTTTTCCAATGACAATCAGAGTTAAACAATCAAGACTAAATGGAGCCGATTATGCCACGTTATAGAGCCCCTGTTCGGGACATGAAGTTCCTCCTACACGAGGTTTTGAAAATCGTTGATCTGTCCGGGTTTGAACCGTTTGCTGATCTGGAAACAGATCTGATTGATGCGATCCTTGAGGAAAGCGCCAAGTTTAGCGAAAATGTTCTGGCGCCTCTCAATAGAGTCGGTGATCACGAAGGGTGCACACGCCACGAAGACGGATCGGTCACGACGCCAACGGGATTTAGGGACGCCTACAGGACAATGGTCGAAAATGGATGGCTGGGACTGGCAAAAAGCCGTGAATATGGCGGGCAGGGTATGCCGGGTTTGCTTTCCATCGCCACGCTGGAAATGCAGTTCTCGGCCAACATGGCCTTTGCCATGTACCCCGGGCTGACCGGCAGCGCGGCCACAGCAATTTCCGTTGGGGGTTCCGAGGCGCAAAAACAGACTTATCTGCCGAAAATGGTTGCGGGTGAGTGGACAGGAACCATGAACCTGACAGAACCGCATTGCGGAACCGATCTGGGCTTGCTCAAAACCAGGGCTGTCCCGCAGGCCGACAGCTCTTACAAAATTACGGGGCAGAAGATTTTCATATCTGCCGGTGAGCACGATATGTCGGACAATATTATTCATCTTGTGCTGGCCCGTGTTGAAGGTGCCCCCGAGGGCGTCAAAGGTATTTCCTTATTCATCGTGCCGAAATTCAAACTCGACGAGAATGAAAACCCGGGTGAGCGTAATGGTGTGTCCTGCGGTTCCATCGAAGAGAAAATGGGTATCCACGGCAACTCAACCTGTGTCATGAATTATGATGATGCCGAAGGTTATCTGATCGGTGAGGAAAACGAGGGTCTCAAAGTCATGTTCGTGATGATGAACGAAGCGCGTATCGGTGTGGGCTTGCAGGGGGTTTCGCAATCGGAGATCGCTTATCAGAACGCCGTGGATTATGCTCTGGATCGCCTGCAGGGACGTTCCTTGACGGGGCCGAAAAACCAGGACGGCCCTGCTGATCCATTGATTGTGCATCCTGATGTGCGTCGTATGCTCATGGAGACCAGGGCTTTTAACGAGGGCGCGCGGGCGCTGCTGTATTGGGCTTCAATGCTTGAAGATCTGGGGCACCATTCCGATGACGGAAAACTGGTTGAAAAATGTGATGATTATCTCGGTCTGTTGACCCCGGTTATCAAAGGTTACCTTACGGATAAGGCCATGTTGACGACCATTGACTGTCAGCAGGTTTATGGCGGTCACGGCTATGTCGAGGAATGGGGTATGAGCCAGTTTGTCCGCGATACCCGGGTTGCCATGATCTATGAAGGTGCCAACGGGATTCAGGCGCTCGACCTGGTGGGGCGTAAACTTGCCCGGAATGGCGGTCGGGCGCTTATGACTCTTTCTGCAGAAATCGAGAGCTTTACCAACGATAATCAGGCAAATGGCGATATTTCAGACTTTGTCGAGGCTGTTAAAGACGCCAGGACCAGTTTGACCGAGGCCACCATGTGGTTGATGCAAAACGGCATGACCAACCCGGACAATGCCGGGGCAGGCTCCATGGACTACATGCACATGCTGGGTCTGGCGACTCTGGCTTATATGTGGGGCAAGATGGCCGTTGTGGCCCACCAGGCCATTGACGACGGCACGAATGAAGAATTTTACGCAAACAAACTCATCACAGGCCGTTATTTTGTCAAGCGTATGCTCCCCATGATGGACGCACACCTCGCCAGACTAAAAACCGGTGCCGAGCCTGTCATGGCGCTTAAGGCGAGCGGATTTTAATGGCTAAAACAGGCTCGGGCAGCATGGCTACCCAAATTTTGCAGACTTGACCGGAGTGCGGACATGCAGGATGTTCTGAACTTTCAAAACCCCGATTGGTATGACGAGAATGACATTGATATCTTTCACAGATCTGTTTACGGCTCCCACGAGCACGAGATGGCGCCACATTCCGGGCACCCTGGAAAGCAGAAAAGTGGACCGTGAACTTTGGAGCAAGGCCGGTCAGACGGGTCTTCCCCTCTGTGCCGTTACTGAAAAGTACGGCGGCGGGGTTGGTGACTGCCGTCACGAAATGATTACAATGGAACATCTGGAACGGACCGGGGTCGACGGCTTTCGTCGCGGTCGTATCCTCGACAAGGCAGGTGCCGACGTACGGGACACCGCCGGGCTTCTTTTGATGACATGAAAGTACCGGCTGACAGTTTATCGGGGCCTGAAACCGGACAGGGTCCTATCCGGTTGATGCAGAAACTGCCGCAGGAGCGCCTGAACACTGCCGCTCAGGGTGTGGCGATTATGGAGAAAAACCGGCATCACGCAATCAAATATGTCAAAGAACGCCGTGCGTTTGGCAAGCGCATCATTGACTTCCAAAACACCCGGTTTGAGCTGGCCGAGTGTAAAACCGTTGCCAGGATTGCCAAGACTTTCACCTATGATTTTGCTAAAAGACACCTTCAGGGTGCGCTTGACACTGTGAACGCTTCCATGGCCAAATATTGGGTCACAGATATGGAATGCCAAATCAACGATCGTTGTCTGCAATTTTTCGGAGGGTATGGATTCATGAATGAATATCCCGTAGCCCGTCACTGGTGCCCATCACGGGTGCAGCGCATTTATGGCGGCACAAATGAAATAATGAAGATGATGATCGCAAGATCACTATGGAAATTTAAGGCTTTCAGGAGACAACCATGACAGATGCCTACATTTATGATGCGGTGCGTACACCGCGCGGCAAGGGCAAAGAGAGCGGCAGCCTGCATGAAATTACGGCGCTGTCCCTGTTGACACAACAGCTCGAAGCCATTCGTGACCGCAATAATCTTGATACAGCCAAGGTCGATGACGTGATCATGGGCTGTGTCTCGCCCGTGGGTGAGCAGGGCGCAGACATTGCCCGTGTCGCGGCATTAAATGCCAATTATCACGAAGAGGCCGCCGGTGTGACGATCAATCGGTTCTGTGCCTCAGGCCTTGAGGCGGCAAATATGGGCGCGGCCAAAATCATGTCCGGTATGTCTGACATGGTAGTCGCCGGTGGTGTTGAGAGCATGTCTCGCGTGCCGATGGGCTCTGACGGCGGGGCCATGATTGTGGATCCATCCTTCAACTATGAAAACCACATTGTCCCTCAGGGTATTTCGGCAGATTTGATTGCCACAAAGTATGGCTTTTCCCGCGATGATTGCGATGCTTACGCTGTTGAGTCGCAAAAGCGTGCCGCCCGGGCCTGGAAAGAAAGCCGTTTCGAAAAATCCATTGTTCCTGTCAAAGACCAGCTTGGTGTCACAATTCTGGATAATGATGAACACATGCGTCCCGGCACAGATATGCAGTCTCTGGGTTCGCTAAACCCGTCTTTTGTCGCCATGGGCCGGATGATGCCGGGGTTTGACTTTGTCGCCCTGCAAAAATACCCGGAGATTGAATCCATCAACCATGTTCACCATGCGGGGAACTCCTCCGGCATCGTTGACGGGGCCGCCGCTGTACTGATTGGATCCGGGGAAATGGGCGAAGCCATGAGTATTAAACCGCGCGCACGCATCAGGGCTTTTGCGGAAATCGGTTCTGAACCGACAATCATGCTGACCGGGCCGGAGGCTGTAGCTGCCAAAGCCCTGAAAAAAGCCGGTATGTCAACGGACGATATTGATCTCTGGGAACTCAATGAGGCCTTTGCGTCCGTTGTTCTGCGTTTCATGCAGGCCCACGATATTGATCATGATACAATCAACATTAACGGTGGAGCCATTGCCATGGGGCATCCATTGGGTGCCACCGGCGCCATGATTCTCGGTACCATGGTTGATGAGCTGGAAAGATCGGACAGGGAGACCTCCCTCATCACCCTTTGTGTCGGAGGCGGCATGGGTACCGCTACAATCATCGAACGTGTTTAGTTTCGACCTTTCACAGAGAGTTTTGGATATGAGACATTTTAGACTTGATCTCGATAATGACGGGATACTTTTATTGACCTTTGATAGCCCGGGCCGGAGCATGAATGTGCTCTCCGGTGATGTCATATCCGAAATGGCTGAAATCGTCGTGCGCATCGGTTCTGACGACGACGTCAAAGGCGCGGTTATCACATCCGGAAAGGATGCCTTTTGCGCCGGGGCCGATCTTGAGGAACTGGGTGGGCATTTTGATTCTGTTCGTGCGTTGATGGGAACTGACCCCGAAGGCGCGAAACGTAAACTGTTCGAAACCCAGTATGGTCTGAACAGGACGTTCCGCGCTCTTGAAACCTGCGGCAAGCCTGTCGCAGCCGCCGTGAATGGTCTCGCCCTAGGTGGCGGGTTCGAAATCGTTCTTGCGTGTCATGGTCGTTTTGCGGCCAGCGATAATCCAAAACTGAAGCTTGGCCTGCCGGAAGCCATGGTCGGACTTCTGCCGGGTGCGGGCGGAACGCAGCGCCTGCCGCGTATTCTCGGCCTGATGAACGCCGCGCCAATCCTCGTTCAAGGCAGGCAGCTATCGGCATCTGATGCAGCGGCCCAAGGCGTGCTGCACGGCGCGGTACCACAGGCAGAATTGGTTGAGACCGCCAAACAATGGGTCAAAGACAACCCGGGAGCCAGGCAGCCTTGGGATGAAGGCAAATTCCGCTTCCCCGGCGGTGGCCCCTACACCCCCGGGGGCCTGCCGATTTTCGCCGGGGCCAATGCCATGATTCGAAAGGAATCATTCGGTAATTATCCGGCCGTGGGCAACATTCTCAAAGCCGTTTATGAAGGCGCGCAAATGCCGATGGACGCTGCGTTGCGGATCGAGTCGCGCTATTTTTGCGATTTGCTGTTACGTCCCGAGTCGGGCAACATGATTCGCTCGCTCTTCCTGTCGAAACAGGCCCTTGAGAAGGGCGAAGCACGGCCCAAAGGTCAGAAAAAGGGCACGGTTAATAAAGTGGGTGTTGTCGGTGCCGGATTTATGGGCGCAGGCATTGCCTATGTTTCTGCCATGGCCGGTATGGAGGTTGTTCTGATTGATCAGGATCAGGCAAGCGCAGATAAGGGCAGGCAATTTGCCATTGATGAGCAGGCCAAACGTGTCAAACGTGGAAAATCGACCCGGGAAAAAGCCGATTCTCTTGTCAACCGTATTGACGCGACTGTTGACTACGCCAAACTCAAGGATGTTGATCTGATTGTTGAAGCGGTGTTTGAAGACTCCGGGCTGAAAGCTAAAATCACACAAATGTCCGAACAGACCATTGGACACACGGCCGTGTTTGGATCCAACACATCAACCATTCCGATTACCGATCTGGCCAAGGCGTCAGCACGGCCGGAAAACTTTATCGGTATTCATTTTTTCTCACCTGTGCACAAAATGATGCTGGTAGAGATTATCAAAGGCGAAAGGACATCCGATTACGCCATTTCCCGCGCCATCGATTTTGTATCCAGGATACGCAAAGTGCCGATTGTGGTTAAGGACACTCGCGGCTTTTATGCCAATCGCTGTGTCATGCGCTATATCACCGAAGGCTGTAACATGATGTCCGAGGGTGTAAAACCCGCCCTCATAGAAAATGCCGGAAAAATTGCCGGTATGCCGGTCGGCCCCCTTGCCCTGCAGGACGAGGTCGCCATTGATCTGGCCTACAAGGTAATCAAACAGACAGAGGCCGACCTTGGCAATGAATATCAGCCAGGTCCGATTACCGAAATTGTCACGACCATGGTTGAAAAACATGGGCGTTTTGGCCGAAAAAACGGCAAAGGCTTCTATGTCTACAATGGTAGGGAAAAACATCTCTGGCCTGAATTGCATCAGTTTGCCGGGAACGGCATTCTGGACTCGCAGCCGGACGTCAATGAAGTCAAAGACCGCCTGATGTATGCCCAGGCTATTGAGGCCGCCCGGACCATGGCCGAAGGGATTGTCCACGATCCACGCGAAGCGGATCTGGGATCAATTTTTGGCTGGGGATTTGCACCGTTCACAGGTGGGGTCATCAGCTTTATTGATACAATCGGTGTCAAGACATTCGTCAATCGGGCCGATGATCTGCGCCGTTACGGTGAGCAGTTCGAAGTGCCGCAGCTCCTCCGTGACATGGCTGTGAATGGTGAGACCCTCTATGGGCGTTTCAGCCCGCACAAGGCCGACTGATCGTTATCGGAGACGTGCGATGAGCGAATTGTTGTCTGTGGATATGGATACAGGCGTGACCACGATCACCATGAATGACGGAAAGGCCAATGTTCTTTCGACCCTGATGATCACGGAACTCAACACCGCCTTTGACAGGGCTGAAAAACAGGATGCCATTGTCATTTTGACCGGGCGTTCCGGCATGTTTTCTGGTGGTTTTGATCTTGGGGAAATGCAGGCCGGGCCGAAAGAGGCCATGGTCCTGATTTCCAGGGGCTCCGAACTGGCCCGCCGTATTCTCGCTTTTCCCCGCCCCGTCATTCTGGCGTCCACAGGTCATACTATTGCCATGGGTGCATTTCTGGCACTCGCCTGTGACTACCGCATCATTGCCGAAGGTAATTTCAAGATTGGCCTCAATGAAACTCAAATCGGTATGACAATGCATAATTTCGGTCTTGCGCTTGCCCGTTACCGTCTGCCGAGAACATATTTTAACCGCTGTGTGATTAACGCGGAAATTTTCAATCCGCGCGATGCGGTTCAGGCCGGATTTTTTGACAGGACAGTCCCGGCCGAACAGCTTCCCGCGGCCGGGTCAACAGCGGCACAGATGTTTGCTCAATTAAACAGGGACGCTTTCTGCAACACCAAAATCCGTTCCCGCAAGGCAATCTTTGCTATTCTGGATCAGGCCATAAAAGACGATCTTGATCCGGAAAAAATTCACGCGGTGTAATTTATCGAAGAAACGGACAGGGTCACGGTTTTGTCGTTGCGTAGAAGCGCAAGATATGATTCTTTTTGGACACACCCCGGCAGAAGGCCTAATCCGGATTGAAAATCGGGACTTTATGGACACGGGGCCGGTCGTGACGGGACACTTGCCTCGGGAAAATAACAGATATCTACAATGAATATTTGGGTCGGCAGAGTCTATCTTCGTGACGTGCGCACGCCGTTTCCACGATCTTCTCGATGGCCGGATATCTGCTATTCATATCAATCCCGACATGAAGGCGGGCTCGTCGGAGGCGGGGACTATGCGACGCCTGATTTACCACGAAACACAGTGGGCGAAGTGCGCCTGAAATTCGGCTTAACAAGCCCGGAGTGCCTCCAGAACGCTCCAAAACGAGCGCCGCACAGAGGACGCGCAACCAACTCCCTGACTGAAGTCACTCAAAACTAACTTAAAATCAACTGTTAATGGAGGTGTCCGTTGGCGACGGGTTGGCTTGTTTGACTGGAGGTCGGCACGGACTTCTTTACGGGTTTGCTCCCGAAGCGGTCTCGCCCGGGGCCGGGAACAGCTTTTGCATCAACCCGCGCTTGTACAGTTTCAGGGTGGCAACCTGTCCTTCCCGGGCCTCAATCAGATCATTGAGGGAGGACAGGCAACCGGCGATCTCGCGCTGTTCGGCGGGGGTAGGGACAGGTAGCTTGATGTCTGAAAAGGCCGGAAACTTCAAATTCCACGTGTCCGAGGTCAACCCTTGGGAATAACGCTGAAAAAGAAACATGACTTTCTTGAGCTTGAAATAGTGCGCCCAGAAATCGGAAACTTCTCCGGCATTGGGCGTTACCACCGTATAGGCCGGACTAACAATCCCGTTAAATTTTGAGCATCCACTTGCCCCTTGCCACATCCGCATGGAATTATAGGCAATATCGTCAATCTTCACGACCTTGTAGTTTGAGCGATCAGCTGTCATCGAAACCTTCCGGCCAATTTCGGAAGCCCTCACCACGCCGCTATTGAGTGATACCGATAGCAGCTCCCCTTCGGGGTTATTGCGCTCATTCCGCTCAACAAACACCTCCCCCAGCCGCTTCACTTCCCACGGCGGGGCATCCCGGAACCCGGGAAAGCGCAGGGCCGGTGTGGTCTCCCCCGGGGCCGGGAACAGCCTCTGCATGAGGCCGCGCTTGTGCAGTTTCAGGGCGGCGACCTGTCCTTTCCGGGCCTCAATCAGGTCGTCAAGGGAGGACAGGCAGCCGGCGATCTCGCGCTGTTCGGCAAGCGAAGGGAGGGGTAATGTTAGCTTTTCAAGTTCATATTTCGATATCCCGAGCACACTTATGCCCTGCGCAACCCTCCTGATTTGAAGGCGAACGCCTTCCGAACCTAAACAATAGCCCGCA
>JACOMS010000083.1 GCA_014324115.1 Hyphomonadaceae bacterium | reverse complement strand
GGTTCGCACAGACATCCCGGCCAAAGAGGTCTGGGCCGATACCGCCTACAAATCAAACAGGAATGAAGCCTGGCTGTCCCGCCATGGGCTTGTCAGCCACATCCATCACAAAAAACCAAGGGGGCAAAAAACCAAAGGGGCAGCCCATGCCGACCCATATCAAGCGCGCTAATAGCACAAGATCAAGGATCAGGGCCCTTGTCGAACATCCCTTCGCCGATCAGAAACACCGCATGGGTCTGAGGATCAGGACCATGGGGCTGGCCCGAGCCACAATCAAAATCACCATGGCCAACATGGCCTACAACCTACAACGCCTGATTTACCACGAAACACAGCGGGTGGAGTGTGCCCGAAATTCGGATTATCAGCCCAAAATGCCGCTAAAGCGCCCCAAAGCGGGCGCCACAAAGGGCGTGCAACTGGACCCCTGACTGAAATTACTCAAACATCAACGATACTAACTCAAAATCAATCGTTGATGGAGGTGTCCAACTGGTTGCGGGGGCAGGATTTGAACCTGCGACCTTCAGGTTATGAGCCTGACGAGCTACCGGGCTGCTCCACCCCGCGCCAAGAGAAAAACAAGCGGACGTTATGGAGGGGTGCTTTTTATTTCTGATTTTTGGGTAAACCGGGCAGCGACCTACTCTCCCGTGTCTTGAGACAAAGTACCATCGGCGCTGAGAGACTTAACGACCGAGTTCGGAATGGGATCGGGTGGGGACCTCTCGCAATAACCACCCGGTTAACACAAAAACCCGCATGTAAAGGAATCTTTCGTCTGGGTGCTCTCGCGGGCAGCGAATGTATTGATCGCCGCACACAAGCGCCATTTTAACCGGTTACCTTTTTTGAATTGCAAAAATTCGCAGACAGGCTGCCTGCGCTTTTCTGCCAAAAAGGCTCGGGTCCGAAGTATCAAACCAATCGAGTTATTAGTACCGGTAAGCTTCATGTGTCACCACACTTCCACACCCGGCCTATCAACGTCCTGGTCTGGGACGACTCTCAGGGGAGCTCTCGTATTGAGGTGGGTTTCCCGCTTAGATGCTTTCAGCGGTTATCCTGTCCGTTCGTAGCTACGCTGCAATGCCGCTGGCGCGACAACAGCTCCACCAGAGGAACGTCCACCCCGGTCCTTTCGTACTAAGGGCAGATCCTCTCAAAACTCCTACTCCCACGGTAGATAGGGACCGAACTGTCTCACGACGTTCTAAACCCAGCTCACGTACCGCTTTAAATGGCGAACAGCCATACCCTTGGGACCTTCTCCAGCCCCAGGATGCGATGAGCCGACATCGAGGTGCCAAACAACGCCGTCGATATGAACTCTTGGGCGTCATCAGCCTGTTATCCCCAGAGTACCTTTTATCCGTTGAGCGATGGCCCTTCCACACGGGACCACCGGATCACTATGACCGACTTTCGTCTCTGCTCCACTTGTCAGTGTCGCAGTCAGGCAGGCTTATGCCATTGCACTCAACATCCGATTTCCGACCGGATTGAGCCTACCATCGCGCGCCTCCGTTACTTTTTGGGAGGCGACCGCCCCAGTCAAACTACCCACCACACAGGGTCCCGGATCCGGATAACGGACCGCGGTTAGACATCCATAAGGATAAGGGCGGTATTTCAAGGATGACTCCACACTGGCTGGCGCCGGTGTTTCAAAGTCTCCCGCCTATCCTACACAGATCATTACGAATGCCACTGTGAAGCTGTAGTAAAGGTTCATGGGGTCTTTCCGTCTAGCCGCGGGTACCTCGCATCTTCACGAGGAATTCAATTTCACTGAGTCTCTGCTGGAGACAGCGGGGAAGTCGTTACGCCATTCGTGCAGGTCGGAACTTACCCGACAAGGAATTTCGCTACCTTAGGACCGTTATAGTTACGGCCGCCGTTTACTGGGGCTTCAATTCGGAGCTCGCACTCCTCCTCTTAACCTTCCAGCACCGGGCAGGCGTCAGACCCTATACATCGTCTTGCGACTTCGCAGAGCCCTATGTTTTTAATAAACAGTCGCCACCCCCTGGTCTGTGCCCCTGACAAAAAGTTGCCTTTATGCCAGGCCTCCTTCTCGCGAACTTACGGAGGCAATTTGCCGAGTTCCTTCAGCAGAGTTCTCTCAAGCGCCTTGGTATGCTCTACCTGATCACCTGTGTCGGTTTGGGGTACGGTCTAAACGCGGGAGCTGTTTCCCGGGACTAATTCACCGCATTCCCAATCCAGTAAGGGAATACGATACACTCAATCCGTCACTGCCCGCTGGCCCAGGAATATTAACCTGGTTCCCATCGACTACGCCTCTCGGCCTTGCCTTAGGGGCCGGCTAACCCTGCGCTGATTAACATTGCGCAGGAAACCTTGATCTTTCGGCGAAGGGGTCTCTCACCCCTTTTATCGTTACTCATGTCAGCATTCTCACTTCTGATCTCTCCACCGGATGCCTCACGGCCCGGCTTCACTGAAAATACACCTCCCGTGCATTACCCATGCAACCTGTCACGGAGACGAATTGCACGTACAAAATGCAGAAGATGTACTTTTGTCACAGAACGCTCCGCTACCGCGCCGGGCGATTTTTACATGATAGTCTTCAAAGAAAGCACGTAATAGGCACGAGCCAGAAGGCCCCTAGCATTCCTTGGCCAGTTTCCCTCATAAAGAACCCGCTCGCGCCTTCTGATTTCATCACGCGCGATATCCTCACACCTCATTGCCTTGATCTTTTGCAGATCAACATCAGGCAGTTTTTCAAAGCTTCTCGTCGCGCATGCACCTACCTGCAAACAAAACAGGGACGCGACAACGCCACCAAGTTACACGCGCCCCCGGTACAGGGACCGCACAGCGGCGTCAAACCCAAAGTTGAAATATCGACGGTTTATTTGAATTATTATCATGTAAAAATCGCCCGGCGCCCGCGTCTTCGGTGAACAGTTTAAGCCCCGTTACATTTTCGCCGCAAGAGCGCTTGACCAGTGAGCTGTTACGCTATCTTTAAAGGATGGCTGCTTCTAAGCCAACCTCCTGGTTGTCTAAGCACTCTCACACGCTTTACCACTTAACTGTTACTTGGGGACCTTAGACGGCGGTCAGGGCTGTTTCCCTTTCCACTACGGACCTTAGCACCCGTAGTGTGTCTGCCAGACTGTACTCATTGGTATTCGGAGTTTGATTAGGTTTGGTAAGCCGGTGAGGCCCCCTAGCCCATTCAGTGCTCTACCCCCAACGGTAATATCTGACGCTCTACCTAAATAGATTTCGCGGAGAACCAGCTATCTCCAGGTTTGATTGGCCTTTCACCCCTAGGCACACGTCATCCCCCCATTTTTCAACATAGGTGGGTTCGGTCCTCCAGTGCGTGTTACCGCACCTTCAACCTGCACATGCCTAGATCACCTGGTTTCGGGTCTGAGCCATCTAACTATCCGCCCTGTTAAGACTCGCTTTCGCTGCGCCTACACCTAACGGCTTAAGCTTGCTAGACAGCCCAAGTCGCTGACCCATTATACAAAAGGTACGCCGTCGCCACGCAAGATGGCTTCGACAGCTTGTAGACGTCCAGTTTCAGGTACTGTTTCACTCCCCTCGTCGGGGTACTTTTCACCTTTCCCTCACGGTACTGGTTCACTATCGGTCGCACAGGAGTACTTAGGCTTGGAGGGTGGTCCCCCCGTATTCAGACAGGATTTCACGTGTCCCGCCCTACTCAATAGTTTCGCACATCAACACTTCTACGGGACTGTCACCCGCTACGGTCGGCCTTCCCAGACCGTTCGAATTAGATATGCAAAGCAAGGCCTGGTCCGCGTTCGCTCGCCACTACTAACGGAGTCTCGGTTGATGTTCTTTCCTCCGGGTAATGAGATGTTTCAGTTCCCCGGGTTTGCTTTAATAACCTATGTATTCAGTTATTAATACCTGACACAAACCCCGATAACAGGCTCTCGCAAGGAGAGTTAATTATCAAGGTCTGTAAAGGTGGGTTTCCCCATTCAGAAATCCCGGGATCACAGATTATTCGCATCTTCCCCGGGCTTATCGCAGCGTATCACGTCTTTCATCGCCTCTGTGCGCCAAGGCATCCACTAAACGCCCTTGTAACGCTTGATTCTTCAGATTCTTGAGATGGTCAATAACCCCGACTAGAAGATGGGGTCACTAACCTCAAAATTGTTTGGCGCCCATGCGCGGTGAACAGTACATTCGCTCTTCGATCTGATGAGCGATTGAAGAGATGTATCCGCCGCCATGAGCATGCCAGACGATTTCTTTACATTAAAAGCCCATCCTCGTGGGTAAGAAATCACACTGATAACTCCAGGGCGGATGGACCCTCCATAAACGATGTCAAATATCTGACCTATCAGTCCGTTATGAATGACAGGACAAAACTTTTGTTTGTGTTGATAACGAGGCCCTGGTGGAGCTTAGCGGATTCGAACCGCTGACCCTCTGCTTGCAAAGCAGATGCTCTACCAACTGAGCTAAAGCCCCAAAGCACAAAATGGTAGGCCGAAGAAGACTTGAACTTCCGACCTCACCCTTATCAGGGGTGCGCTCTAACCAGCTGAGCTACCGGCCTCCAGGAAGAGCGGCTAACGCCGCAATCAACATATGATCTGTACACTGACCACATTATCGGTGCACAAACCATCAAGCGGGAAGAGAAACGAAGACAGCGTCCGACCGTAAACGATCTGGATAACTCTGGGAGAGCATCCGGATCCGTATATTTTCTAAAAAGTTAAAAAATTGCGTCGGCATAAATGCCGGAAGAATCTCAAAACTTTCCTTAGAAAGGAGGTGATCCAGCCGCAGGTTCCCCTACGGCTACCTTGTTACGACTTCACCCCAGTCGCTGACCCTACCGTGGTTGGCTGCCTCCTTACGGTTAGCGCACCACCTTCAGGTAAAACCAACTCCCATGGTGTGACGGGCGGTGTGTACAAGGCCCGGGAACGTATTCACCGTGGCATGCTGATCCACGATTACTAGCGATTCCAACTTCATGTCCTCGAGTTGCAGAGGACAATCCGAACTGAGACGCCTTTTAAGGATTAACCCATTGTCAGCGCCATTGTAGCACGTGTGTAGCCCTACCCGTAAGGGCCATGAGGACTTGACGTCATCCCCACCTTCCTCCGGCTTGGCACCGGCAGTTCTGTTAGAGTGCCCAACCAAATGCTGGCAACTAACAGTGAGGGTTGCGCTCGTTGCGGGACTTAACCCAACATCTCACGACACGAGCTGACGACAGCCATGCAGCACCTGTGCACGGTCCAGCCGAACTGACGAAATCCATCTCTGGAAATCTCGACCGGCATGTCAAGGGTAGGTAAGGTTCTGCGCGTTGCTTCGAATTAAACCACATGCTCCACCGCTTGTGCGGGCCCCCGTCAATTTCTTTGAGTTTTAATCTTGCGACCGTACTCCCCAGGCGGAGAGCTTAATGCGTTAGCTGCGTCACCTACAGGCATGCCCGCAGACAACTAGCTCTCATCGTTTACGGTGTGGACTACCAGGGTATCTAATCCTGTTCGCTCCCCACACTTTCGTGCCTTAGCGTCAGTATCTGTCCAGTAAGCCGCCTTCGCCTCTGGTGTTCCTCCTAATATCTACGAATTTCACCTCTACACTAGGAATTCCACTTACCTCTCCAGAACTCCAGACTGCCAGTATCAAAGGCCGTTCCGGGGTTGAGCCCCGGGATTTCACCTATGACTTAACAGTCCGCCTACGCACGCTTTACGCCCAGTAATTCCGAACAACGCTAGCCCCCTCCGTATTACCGCGGCTGCTGGCACGGAGTTAGCCGGGGCTTCTTTACCAGGTACTGTCATTATCATCCCTGGCGAAAGAATTTTACAACCCTAAGGCCTTCATCATTCACGCGGCATGGCTGGATCAGGCTTGCGCCCATTGTCCAATATTCCCCACTGCTGCCTCCCGTAGGAGTCTGGGCCGTGTCTCAGTCCCAGTGTGGCTGATCATCCTCTCAGACCAGCTATAGATCGTCGCCTTGGTAGGCTTTTACCCCACCAACCAGCTAATCCAACGCGGCCCCATCCATCACCGATAAATCTTTCTCCCGGAGGACGTATACGGTATTAGCAGTCATTTCTAACCGTTGTTCCGTAGTGAGGGGCAGGTTGCCACGCGTTACTCACCCGTCTGCCACTTTCCGCTCACCGAAGTGAGCTTTTCGTTCGACTTGCATGTGTTAGGCCTGCCGCCAGCGTTCGTTCTGAGCCAGAATCAAACTCTCAGGTTGAGAGTGATTGGACATCAGTGTCACTGACTTTCAAAACTCATAAAATGAGCTTCGCAAGCGTTTGCGTTTCAAATAAATAACGAGATCCTTAAAGCCCCCGAAAATCAGGGAACTTCAAGCGATATCACCATTATATGATAAAGAAACGTCACCAACGTCGTTCAATCAGGTGCAGACCTGTTACCAGATATGCGACACAGCCGGACGCCGCCTACGTCTCTCTTCCTAATATTCACGATGTCAAACAGCGAAAAACCAAAAAATACCCTTCCGAAACAAAAAGCCCCACAGGGAAGACCGCCTGACTCAAGGAACAACCTCATTTTCCAGCGCGGCAGCATCATATAGAGAGGTGGCTTTCAAAGATCAAATACTTTTTTCGAAAAACCTCATACTACACAGCTTTTACGGCTTCTCCTGTGTAACCGACACCCGAAACAAACCACCCAGCCCTCTCGCGCGGTATCAACACGCATCCGTTAAATCAGGCCTTGCCCTGACGTCAGGGCCGGGTAATCCATTGCGGATAACCTATCAATCATCGCAAAATCTCCTTTGCAACCCATGAATCACATATCAAAACACAAATTGACACAGGTCCTGACCCTAACCTGAAGCATGGGAAAATTGAGTATTGCGCATTCAACAACGTTTGATACTTAAGCCTCGCAATTGAATAGGGTGCCGGGCGCGGCAGTCCCGTTGGACGGCAACCGCGGCGCTGGCCCCTCCCATGTATCAATTGCCGCAGAGCAACAGACGGCAACCGGAGCTCTGAAAATGAAAACGATAATTGAACCTTTCCGCATCAAAAGTGTTGAACCCATTCACATGACAACACCTGAGGAGCGGCGCTCAAAACTCGCTGCCGCTCATTACAATCTGTTTTCGCTGGCATCTGAAGATGTCATCATTGATTTACTGACTGACAGCGGTACAGGTGCCATGAGTTCGAATCAGTGGGCCGCATTAATGCGCGGAGATGAGAGTTATGCAGGCTCGCCATCCTTTTTTCGCTTTGAGAGCGCCGTCCAGGCGCTCATGCCATTCAAATTCATTATTCCCACCCACCAGGGGCGCGCGGCAGAAGCAATTTTAATGTCCATCCTGGGCGGTTCGGGACGAATGATCCCGTCCAATACGCACTTTGATACAACCCGCGGAAATATAGAGGCGAGCGGAGCGACAGCCCATGACCTGAACATCGCAGAAGGTCATGATCCTTCTTTAGATCATCCGTTTAAAGGCAATATGGATCTGATTGCGTTTGAGCAGTTTATGGACGCAAACAGCCAAAACGTGCCCGCGATCATGCTCACGATCACCAATAATGCGGGAGGTGGCCAGCCGGTTAGCCTGGAAAATATACGGGCAGTGTCTGCGATCGCTCGCGCTTGCAAAAAGCCGTTCATTATTGATGGGTGTCGATTTGCCGAGAATGCGATGTTTATTAAACGGCGCGAGCCGGGCCAACAGAACCGAAGTATCCCGGATATTGTTCGCGACTGTTTCGCCTGTGCTGATGGCATGACCATGAGCGCCAAGAAAGATGCATTCGGGAATATCGGCGGCTGGCTCGCGCTCAATGATCCGTATCTCGCAGATCAGGCGCGTATCAAGCTCATCCAGACCGAGGGTTTTCCAACTTATGGAGGCCTGGCCGGACGCGATTTGGACGCCCTCGCGCAAGGATTATCCGAAATCGTTGATGAGAATTATCTGAACTACCGCATTCGAACCAATGAATACATTATCGAACGACTTGATGCGATGGGTATTCCTGTTGTTAAACCGGCGGGCGGGCACGCCGTTTTTATTGATGCCAAAGCTTGGCTCAAGCATATCCCGCCTCTACATTATCCTGGCCAGGCGCTAGCCTGCAAGTTATATGAAATCGCGGGGATTCGCGCTTGCGAAATTGGTTCGGTAATGTTTGGACAACAGCCGGATGACTCAGAAAAACCCGCAGCGATGGAGCTGGTGCGTTTAGCGATCCCACGCCGGACCTACACCCAATCTCATGCCGACTATATCATTGAAGCTTTTGAAATATTGCGGGCCGAGGCTTCAAGCCTGAGAGGCTTTTCAATTGTTCGCCAACCAAGGATGATGAGACACTTCACGTGTCAGTTTGAACCCAGGGTCAGGACTCATTGAGCCCGGTATGTGATGATGGCGGCGATGGGGACAACAGCGAAAAGTGTGTGTGCGCATCTGTTGCGAAATCGTGTGTTGAGGATTTTCTGTTCCTGTTTAATAAGGTATCACCAGCTTCAAAATAGTATTTTGACTGGAGGCTTGCAATGCGCAATAGCCTTGCAAGACGAGCGCGGACAGTGTGACATGGCCGGACCAGGATGAAGGCTCAAGTGACTGGCAGGAGGATTTTGGAGTTGCTAATGAATTGGACACTTCCAGAAACTCCTGGATTTTTGGCGTGAAGTATGTTTCCTGTTTTGTATTACACAACATGACCTATTTGACTTGGACGAACAACTTAAGCGGGTTAGCGATTTGGGCGATCCGCTTGAGGTGATGAATGATATCGTTGATTTTGAGGTATTTTGCCCGGTTCTGGATCGGGCATTGAAGCGTTCGGATCGGCGCAAGGGGGGCATCCCCCATTTGATCCGGTTATGATGTTCAAGATACTGATCCTTCAGGCCCTGGATGATCTTTCTGATGAACGTGCGGAGTTTCTGATTACGGATCGGTT
>JACOMS010000082.1 GCA_014324115.1 Hyphomonadaceae bacterium | reverse complement strand
GAAATGGCGGATTTATGCGAGAGCGTCGGCGGTAATGTGCAGGAAGTCGCGCGGGGTATCGGGCTGGACGAGCAGATCGGCCCTGCACCTCATTCGGCGCAGTCAATGGTCTGATTGAGAAAATTACAAGACTGTTGCGAAATCGCGCATGTTGAGGATATTTTGTTGTTGTTTAATGAAATATGATTCTCTCCAAGATAGCATCTGATCGGAAGTTTGCATGGACTTTTTTATGGGTTTGCTCCCGGAGCGTGTCGTGTCGGACAATGTGCTGCGTAAGGTGGGGACGTTGATTGATTGGCGGTGCGTTGGCTCAAAAGCGGGCAAGGTTCGCTCGCTGCCAGACCGGAAACCGGAACAGGCAAAAGTGGGTACGCCTGGACTTCATGCTGTTGAAGCGGTGCCTCACTTGTTGAACACATCCCGGATCATCTCCCGGCTTGCCATCAGTAAGTGCGCTGGCCCGGTCCGAATGTCCTGCCAACTTTTAGCGACATGATCTGGTTACGCCGACGTTCCAGAATTTCAAAGCGGTAGCCGTAATATGCGAAGGTCTGTTTTTCCTCGGGAATGGTCTGGCTTTCATGAATGACGAGTCCGGCGATGGTGACCGCCTCATCATCCGGTAATTTCCAGTCCAAGGCGCGGTTGATGTCGCGGACAGGAATGTCACCGCGCACGGTGACGGTGCCGTCGGCGTGTCGGGTGAGCCCGGCGAGTTCCTCGTCATATTCATCCTGAATATCCCCGACAATCTCCTCAAGAATGTCTTCAAGGGTTATCACGCCCTGCAGTGCCCCGTATTCATCCACGACTATGGCGAAGTGTTCGCGTTTCTGCTGGAAGGCGCGGAGTTGTCTGGCAACAGACGTTGTTTCCGGAACGAACCAGGCATTGCGGCCTATGTGTCCGATATTGATCGAGCTGATATCGTCGTTGCACGACATGGCTTTGAGCAGGTCTTTGGCGTGCAGCACACCAACCACATTATCCGGATCGTCTTTCCAGATCGGCATGCGGGTATGACCGCTCGCGAGAACTTCCTTCAATACCTGATCCGGTGGCAAGTCACCGTCGACCGTCACAACATTACTCCTGTGCACCATCACATCTTCGATAATCAGATCACCGAGATCCAGCACACTGATAATCTGGTCTCTTGCGCGTTTGGCCATGCCGCCTTCCCGATGATGCAGATCGACGGCGCCGCGAATTTCGTCCGCCGCTGTCCAGGGCGAAGTGTCGGATTTTACCCCGAACAGGCGCAGCACACCGCTCACGACCCACTGGACTACAGCGACAATCGGCGCAAAAACCGTTACAACCCAGCCGACCGGGCGCGCCACAGTCAATGAGGCGCGGTCTGGATGGGTGATGGCATAGGTTTTTGGCAGCACTTCGGCAAAAACCAGAATCAGAACGGTCATGACGGCTGTGGCGATGAGTTGCGACCATCCACTATCCCCGAAGATTTCTGCAACCAGGCCGGCCATCAACACAGATGCGCCGATATTGACGAGATTATTGCCCAGAAGTAGCGCCCCGATGAGCCGTGCGCGGGATTGTAACAGTTTTGAGACAATGTCGGCGCTGCGGTTGCCGTCCTGCGCGGCAGCATGAATACGTGACCGGGAGGCGGCCGTCAGCGCGGTTTCCGAACCTGAAAAAAAGGCGGAGACGAACAGCAGGCACAGGACAATACCCAAGCCGCGCAGGATTTCAGGATCTCTGAAAAATTCAGGCATATTGATGTTTCAGATGTTTGAGATAATCAAGAACACCCTCCCTGTTGCATCCCTTTTTTACAAAGGCATCTCCGATATCGCGGGCGAGGACAAGGGTCAGGCTATCGGCTTCGTTTTTCTTGTCCTGCATCATGGTTGCCAAAAGCCGGTCAGGGTCGGAGAGCAGGTGTGATACCGAGCGGATCGTCGGCATGTTGTGGTTTTGTAAATGACGGGCCACAGCCCGGGCCGCACCGGCTTCACTCAACCCCAGACGGGAGCTGTAGTCAAAGGCCATGTCCATACCGGCGCTGACGGCTTCACCGTGGAGAAGATCGCCGTTATATCCGGCCCGTGCCTCAAGCGCGTGCGCAAAGGTGTGGCCGAGGTTCAGCAAGGCCCGGCGTCCCGACTCACGTTCGTCTTCGGCTACGATGCGGGCCTTGGTCCGGCAGGATACGGAAATTGCATGGATGAGTGCGTTGGGGTCCAGTTGTAAAACATGCGTTCCGTTACTTTCCAGCCAGTCAAAAAATGCACGGTCCCCCAGCAAACCGTATTTCAACACTTCGGCGTAACCCGCCCTGACCTGTCGTTCCGGCAAAGTGGAGAGGACATCCGTATCAACAAGAACCAGCCCGGGTTGATAAAATGTACCCACAAGATTCTTCCCCTGCGGCACATTGATTGCAGTTTTCCCGCCCACAGAGCTATCGACCTGCGCCAGCAGAGTCGTCGGGATCTGGATGAATTGACAACCGCGTTTGTAAATACTCGCAGCAAATCCCGTCAGGTCACCGATAACGCCGCCGCCAAAGGCAATGACATAATCCGGGCGGGAGAGATTGGCGCTGAACATATCGTCAAGCACCGTTTGCAATGTTGAGAATGATTTTTGCGCTTCGCCGGGAGGCAGGATTGTAATGGAGATATCCGTTTCAAGTATGTCGAGCTCTGGCCTGTACAAGTCATGAACCGGTTGGTCCGTGACCACATGAACTTTTCTGTTGCTGAAACACTCACCAAGGTAACGCCTTAAATCCGGGAGTAATCCGGTGCCGATATGGATGGGATAGCTGCGGTTCCCCAGATCAACTCTCACACTTTGCCGGATGTTTGAAACTGGCATCATTCGTTCGGAGATGCGTCCGGTAACACATGATTTCCGCCCGGCTGCAGGGCCGGTTTTCCGGTGTGTTCTTCCAGAGCACGGATAACCTTGTTGACAGTGCGGTTGTGCGGGCCGCGGACTATGGGCACGGTGATATCGGCCATGGCGTAGATCGGATAGCGACGGTCCATCAGCTTGCGCATTTCTGCCCGCGGGTCGGCGACCTGTAAAAGCGGTCGGGTGTTGTTTCGTGACACGCGTTCCATAATGGTTTCAAAAGTACCCTTCAGCCATACGGTCGTGGCCCGTGCCTTGAGTAACAGCCGCGTCTCTTCCGGGATGAACGCCCCGCCGCCGGTCGCCAGAACCATTGGAGTACCGTCCAGAATCCGGTCAATGACCCGCCGCTCTCCGGCACGAAATGCTTCTTCACCGTGGTCGCGGAAATACCCTGCGATCGTGCGTCCCGAAGCGGTTTCAATCTCGTCATCAGAATCGTAAAAGGGCAGGTCCAGGTGTCTTGCCAGACGGCGTCCGATTGTGGTTTTACCAACGCCCATCAGGCCGACAAGGGCAACAGGGTGTGTGCGCATCACGCCATATCCGGCCGACATACCGGCCTCAATCTCCGGGTCCTGGATACATAAACACCGTTCGCGCCGCGATTTATGCAAATTTGACTTAAGTATGTGCGCAAATCACTTTACGCTCAACAAAAATGTGACAAAAAACGGACAAATGGAGCTGTATGTGCGTAAGTTACTGACAGGCGTGGTTGTGCTTTTACTGATTTTGGGCGCCGGATTCATGTTTCTCCTGTCCCGTGCTACCCCGGACAAGGCTCCCGAAGAGGACATCGTGATTGAGCTGGATCTGCCGGAGAGCATGTGATGCAGCGGCTCATCGCCCCGCTTTCTGTTTTCATGTGTATGTCTGTGGCCGTGTGCACGTCTGCGGCTGGAGCACAGTCCATTCATGTCGGTGGTCTTGAGAGTGCCGCGCCGCTTCAACCCGGCGTGCTGGACGCCGGAAATGGCGGCCTGGATATCGGGTTGTGGCACGGAACGTCGGCGGAACTTGCGACTTACCTGATAGAAAAGTCGCCGGTTGAAACCCGCTCGGCCATCTCGCGGGACCTGCTCGAAGCCGCGCTCCTGTCATCCGGTGTCCCGCCCGTTGCCGATTCCGGGGATGGTCTCCCGGCATATCAACGGGCCCGACTCTCCGCCCTGATGAAGATGGGATATGTGCGGGCCGTGCAACAGCTGGCACGAGACTGGCAAGGGGTAGCCCGTGACCTGTCCCTGATGTCGGACATATACCTCGTTTCCGGGGATTTCGACTCCGCCTGCCGCATATCGGATTCTCTTGCCGAGGGACGCGGTGAGAGTGACTGGGTCGCCCTGCGCGGCTTTTGCCATGTGGTGCGCGATGAATGGCCGGCCGCTGACCTGGCTGTGGATATTTTGAAATCCCGCGACGATTTTAACGATCAAACCTATTTCAGTTTGATGCACTATCTGTCCGGCACACCGGGTACCCCGAACCTCAAGGCATTAACCGGCTCGCCCCGGCATATTGCCCTCATGAATGCGGCCGGACTGGACTGGCCGGACAAGGCCGCCCGGCCTGCCATTGTAGCCGCGCGCCTGGCGCTGGACCCGGCTGCCGACCCGGGGGAACGGCTGTCTGCCCTCTGGCAGGCCGGTCCGGCCCTGTCTGACTCACAGATCAGAACCGTTCTCTCCTCTCTGGCTCCCGAGCCTGAAACGACGGAAAGCAAAGGCGCGGCTCCGGGAATCTCACAATCCATCCGCGACCGGTCCCATGATCCTGAAGCGGTACTGCAGGCCGATGTACCCGGGTCCATGGGGCGTCTGTTCGCTATCCTTGCATCCGGCAATCCTGCTGATCACCCGGATGCGATTTATGAAATCCTGTCCCGCGCCGAGGCCAATACGGCGTTTGAGCGTTTCGCCGGAATGTTGAGTCATGACATTGCGGCCCTGCCCGTGCACAGGCAGATGCAGCTTGATCTGCCGCTTTTTGCCCGCGCCGCCCTCGAACGCCGGGATAGCGGATTCTTCCGGCAGGTTGTCCTTGCGCTGGACGGCCATAATGTGCCGCAGCAGGCCCGTATTGCCCTCGCCGCCGCTGCGTTGGGGAACGGGTTCCCTGCGGGCGGACTTGCAGCGGACATTGACACACGTCTGGCGGGTGATGAAAACAGTCGATCCCGCGCCCGCCGTGACGCCCTTGTTGCCCATGCCATGGGGGCGAGTATGTCAGATGACGCCCTGAAACTGTTTGACGGCATTGAGCCGACTCTCCCTGCGGTCGGTGGTGAAATGATCGGACTGATGTCCGCGTCCCGGAATTCATCCCGCGCAGAAACCGCGCTGTGGGCGGCGCGGATTCTGGATCGGGGTGTCAACCGGCTTGACAATATGAGTCTGCATACGGTGATTTCCGCGCTGAATGAGGCGGGTATGACGGATTTTGCCGGGCGGGTTGCGGCGGAACATTTCCTTGACGGCCTGGAACAACTTCCCGCTGAAATTACCCGGCAGAACTGAATGGATTCCGGCCGGGCCATACACCTGTTCCTTGATATGATGAGCGCCGAGAGGGGCGCATCAGGGAACACCCTGGCGGCCTACCGAAGGGATCTGGAATTGTGGAGCGGGACCCTGGCGAAAGCAAATTCCT
Organism: Hyphomonadaceae bacterium; assembly: GCA_014324115.1. Classification (GTDB taxonomy): domain Bacteria; phylum Pseudomonadota; class Alphaproteobacteria; order Caulobacterales; family Maricaulaceae; genus JACOMS01. The sequence goes on along the minus strand of JACOMS010000082.1, from coordinate 3,763 downwards.
CACTCGTTTCGGCAGGCACAGGGCATCTGGAGGCGGTTCTGGCCGGGTGGGCCGCGAACAGCCTGGCCCCGTCGACAACAGCCCGCCGACTGTCTGCGGTCAAGCAGTTTTACACCTTCCTGCAGGGTGACCTGATCCGCGAGGATAATCCGGCTTTCAGTCTGTCCGGTCCGAAACGGGGGCGCTCGCTGCCCAAAGTACTGTCAGAAGATGACGTTGACCGTCTGTTCGAGACCGTGCAACGGGATGGCAGCGTCAAGGGCGTGCGCCTGCTCTGTCTTCTGGAAATTCTCTATGCGGGCGGGTTGCGGGTCAGTGAACTCATGAATTTGAAGGTGTCCGACGTGAGGCGCCGTGACGGCTGTCTGCTCATTAAGGGAAAAGGGGGTAAGGAACGCCTTGTTCCGCTGACGGAGTCCGCAAAAATCGCCATCAGAAACTGGCTGAAGTGCCGCGCAAGCACATTGCCGACATCGATTCGCCCCCGTGAGAGAGCCGAACCGTTCCTGTTTCCCTCATCGGGAAAATCGGGCTACATGTCCCGCGAAAGATTCGCGCAGATACTCAAACAGATCGCAGTGGATGCGGGGTTGCCGCCCTCAAAAATCTCACCCCATGTGCTCCGCCATGCGTTCGCGACACACCTGCTGGCCAACGGCGCCGATCTCAGAAGTGTCCAGAAACTTCTCGGTCACGCCGATATTTCAACGACCCAGATTTATACCCACGTGCTTGAAGACCGCATGAAGGCCCTCGTATTTGACATGCACCCTTTGCAAAATCCGGGGGCAAAATCCCGGGAGCGGGGGTAAGCCTGACAATAACCGGATGCCTCTATCAACGTTTGATTTTGAGTTAGTTTTGAGTGATGTTCAGTCAGGGATTGGGTTGCGTGCCCGGTATGGGGCCCGTTCAGGAGCGTTCCGGAGGCATTCGGGGCCGACAGGCCGGATTTCAGGTGCACCTGATATGCGTGGGCAGGGGCCGTCCCTATGGTTTGTTGCCCTTTTGGTCTGTTGCAATGAATACGGCTGACAGGCCCGTGGCGGGTCGGCACGTTCATTCGGATCTGCGGCCAGGCCTCCATCGCCGGTCCCTGCTCAGCAGCGCGGGCACGTTTTTCGGGATTCCGGCGATCCGCAGTGGGCGTGCGGACACGGGCCCCATGATTTAAGGGTGTTCCCGGCGCGGGCGCTCACATTACTGATACCGCGCTTCTTGCAGAGTCCAGAATATGTCATGGTTTTTGACCTTGTAATTGTACTCTGCCAGATCCGCGGGGAGCTTTCCTTTGTTGTCTTTGGCCCCGACATCCGCCCCGGCCTTGATGAGGGCTGTAACCTTCTCGGCATTGCCGCCAAGTGCCGCCAAATGTAGCGGAGTCCGGCCTCTGTCTGTGCGTGCTTCGAGATCCGCTCCGGCTCTGACGAGAGCCGTCACCGTTTCAGCATTGCCAAACAACGCCGCCACGTGCAGCGGTGTCCGGCCTCTGTCTGTGCGTGCTTCGAGATCCGCCCCGGCCCTGACGAGAGCCGTCACCGTTTCAGCATGGCCATTCTGCGCTGCCCAATGCAGCGGGGGCCAGCCGCCCTCGTCCCGCGCCTTAACATCCGCCCCGGCCTTGACCAGTGCCGCCACCGTTTCAGCATGGCCATTCTGCGCCGCCAAATGTAGCGGGGTAAAGCCTCTGTTTGTGCGTGCTTCGAGGTCTGCCCCGGCCTGTGTGAGCGCCGTCACCGTTTCAGCATGGCCGTTCCGCGCCGCCTGATGCAGCGGGGTCCAGCCACCTTTGAGCCGCGCGTCAACCTCCGCCCAGGCCCTGATGAGCGCCGTCGCCGTTTCAGCATGGCCGTCATACGCCGCCAAATGCAGCGGGGTAAAGCCGCCTTCTTCCTGTGCATTAACATCCGCCCCGGCCTCAATGAGCGCCGTCACCGTTTCAGCATTGCCAAACATCACCGCCGAATGCAGCGGGGTCCAACCTCTGTTTGTGCGTGCTTTGATATCCGCCCCGGCCTTGATGAGTGCCGCCACCGTTTCAGCATGGTCATTATACGCCGCCGCATGCAACGGGGCCGCGCCGTCTTCTTCCCGCGCGTCAATCTCCGCCCCGGCCTTGATGAGTGCCGCCACCGTTTCAGCATGGCCAAACGCCGCCGCAAAATGCAGCGGGGTCTCGCCGTCTTCACTCCGCGCATCAATCTCCGCTCCGGCCTTGACGAGGGCCCTCACCGTTTCAGAATTGTCAAACGCCGCCGCCCGATGCAGTGGCGTCTCCCCGTTTTCTTGCCGGGCCTCAACATCCGCCCCGGCCTTGATGAGCGCCCTCACCGTTTCAGCATGGCCATTCTGCGCCGCAAAATGCAGCGGGGTCACGCCGTCTTCTTCGAGCCGCGCCTTAAGATCCGCCCCGGCGGCCAGGCACCTCCTCACATCCGCCGCCGTGGCGGTTTTGAAGAAACCTATGCTGTTCCAGCCATTACAATCCGGCTGCGCCTTGGCACTCCGGGCGTACAGACCGATACCGAGCAGGGCCGCGATCATCAGGAATCGAAACATGGTCATGTCTCTATTATTTCTTCTTGATGCGTTACATCAACCCGCAGGGTATCACTGCGCCAGTCCGGCCTCAAGCCACAAACGTGCAATATCAGGCCCGCGGCCATGTCCCCGGGATACCGGACATCTGCGATGGTCGCGCGGACACGGGCCCCGCGCACTTTTACTCAAGGGTATTTCCGGCGCGGGCGCTCACATTACTGATACCGCGCCGCGTCCAGAACCTGGAATATGTCGTGGTCTTTGGCCTTGCCATTGTCCTCTGCCAAGTCCGCAGGGAGTCTTCCTTTGTTGTCTTTGGCCCCGACATCCGCCCCGGCCCTGATGAGGGCCGTAACCTTCTCGGCATTGCCCTCCCCCGCCGCCCAATGAAGCGGGGTCAAACCAATTACATCCCGCGCATCAACCTCCGCCCCGGCTTTGATAAGCGCTGTAACTGTTTCAGCACTGCCCCTATACACCGCCGAATGCAACGGTGTATAGTCGTTTTCGGCCCGCGCCTTGATATCCGCCCCGGCCTTGACGAGGGCCGCCACCATTTCAGTGTGGCCATTGTACGCCGCATTATGCAGCGGTGTATAGCCGTTTTCGTCCCGCGCATTGACCTCCGCCCCGGCAGCCAGGCACCTCCTGACGTCCGCTGCCGTGGCTTTCTCGAAGAAACCTTCGCTGTTCCAGTCATTACAATCCGGCTGCGCTACATTCTGCGCCCTTTCAAGAACCCGCAGTATGTCGTTGTCATTTGTCAAGTCTGCAGGGAGGTCTCCATCGTTGTCTTTGGCCCTGATGTCTGCTCCGGCTTTGACGAGAGCTGTCACCGTTTCAGCCGTGCCGAATTCCGCCGCCAGATGCAGCGGCGTCCGGCCGTCTTTGGCCTGCACATTGACGTCCGCCCCGGCCTCGACCAGCACCGCCACCGGTTCAGCTTTGCCTTCCTGCGCCGCCCAATGCAGCGGCGCCCAGCCCTCTTTGTCCCGCACATTAACATCCGCCCCGGCCTCGACCAGCACCGCCACCGGTTCAGCTTTGCCTTCCCGCGCCGCCCAATGCAGCGTGGTCCCGCCGCCTTCTTCCTGTGCATTAACATCCGCACCGGCCTCGACCAGCACCGCCACCGTTTCAGCCTTGCCTTCCTGCGCCGCCCAATGCAGCGGCGCCCAGCCCTCTTTGTCCCGCACATTAACATCCGCCCCGGCCTCGACCA
>JACOMS010000081.1 GCA_014324115.1 Hyphomonadaceae bacterium | reverse complement strand
TCTTTTCCAGAGTGCTAGACCTAGTCCTATGATGCCCAGCTTTCAACCCCTGTTACAGTTGATCCCTCTTTTCCAGAGTGCTAGACCCAGACAGGCTATACAACACAAGTGAGTGATGTTACAGTTGATCCCTCTTTTCCAGAGTGCTAGACCTACTGTGCTTGTGCGGTTGACGTCTACCTGGTTACAGTTGATCCCTCTTTTCCAGAGTGCTAGACCAATGGTTGCGGCAAGTGCTTGAAATATATGGTTTTTATGTCGTATTTCGGTGTGAAAACCATATTATTTTCCTTCAGAACATGAGGAACTGGTCGGGATTTTCGCGCGAATCACGACGGCGCTTTCCTCTCAGGCTGACAATATCAGCATATTGGCGGTCGGTAAATTGCAAAATATCCACCTTGCCCTCGGGGGGCATGGCGGCTTCCACCTTGCGTATAATGGGCCTGATTTGGGCGCGTCCTGTGGTGTGCCGGATATAAACGGAGTATTGGGCCATGGTGAAACTTTGATCTAGAAGAAAGTTGCGAAATTGGGTATAGGCCCGCCGTTCCGTCTGTGTAGATGTCGGTAAATCGAACAAAACCATAACCCACATATGCTGATATGCGGAGAGGTGCGAAAGCGCCCTCACACCGTTTCCCTGTTCTCAATGTGTGACAGGCCTGTCGGCAATTCCAGGGTACGGCGCTCACCCAGACACAGGCCGACCAAACTCTGACAGAGGCGATCCAGACATACCTGCAGGGGGCTGGCCCCGTAGGACCCCTGCAAATCAAGGGATAACACCCTGACAATCGCTGACTTCTGATGCGGCTCCAGTCCGGAGAAATCATCTGCATCACTGTTCAGGACCAGGCGTCTGACGGTCAGATCCACCCACGGGCGAAAAGGCTCCATAATATCAGAGGCAAGACGCAGGGATTCGCCGCGGCTGATGTGATTTATGGACAGGCTGGGATGCAAGCCTGCGGCCAGTATGCTGCGCGCGGCACCGGCCCTGAGCACCGCATAACCGTAATTCAGCCAGCCATTGATGCCGGAGCCCGACGTATCACGACGAAAATTGTCCTGCAACCGGCCCATCATGCGCGGCCAATAGCGGCGGGCGGCGAAGGCTTCCTGATTATCCGGGTCTCCGGAGCGGACACGTTCGGCTATTTCAAACAGATCCGCAGCGACTTCACCTTCGGCCGCCAGCGCCTGTGCCTGCGCCAGGATTTTGGCCTTGATCAACGCTTGCCAGAGGCGTTTCTTCCGGGGTTGTTTCAACGCCGCCTGTGCTTCGATGACATGGCCTTGGCTGTGGTGACCTGACACGGGCCAGACAACGGAGGCCGGATTTTGATCCGGTCCGCACAGGATCAGGGGAATGTTCTCTTCAGCCAGCCGGGCGGCCAGATTAAGGGATACGGACGCCCCGTATCCGCGTATGATCAGGGCGCCGATTTCCGGCAGACCGACCCGCCCGATCTCCTCTCCTGTTCTGGTCAGTTTGACGAACCCCCGGAACAGGGAGAGATGCACATCATCCGTGGCGATTTCAACGATGCGGTTTTGCATAAAAACTCCGTAGTCAAGAGCGTTATGCAGCATTCAGGCTGTTAGAGTCTATGGCGTGTAACCTTGCCGGACGGACTTACAGTGAGACGTACGGCTTTGGCCCTTTGCAGGGAAGAAGGTGCCATCTGATATCCCAATAATTCCTTTTCCGCTATCCGGGCCGATGCGTTGGCTTCAAAGTGTTCGTGCATAAATATCTTGCCTGTCGAAAATTTATACACAACGACCCTAATGGGTTTTCCGGGGTCTGTTTCCAATTCCAGCATATCACCCTTGCGAATACGCATGATGAGGGGGTGTCCGTCACGGCCCCCGAGGTTGTGCCACCAATCGGGATTGTCCCGGGCCATCTGATAGGCCTGAAATGTGGTGATAACCTCACCGCTCCATTTGCCTTTCTCACCCATAAAGATGTCATAACAGTAATTGCTGCTGCCCATATAGGCTTTGCTGTGTCCGTCCCCGTGCTCCACCCTGACAAAAGATGCGGGTTTCATCGGGTCAAGCACCCTCACACTGTAAACGGGCGGGGACATGTGACGACCGGCCTGTGTCAGGGCCTGGGTAAAATCCTTGCCGGTCAAACCCATGGTGGCCCGGGCAAATTCCTTCCTGAGGCGTTCATCGGGGATTTTATCAAGATCGGCAGATCCTAGGGCTGGGGATATCAACTTCAGCATCAAAAATCTTCTGAGATGTTCATCGCGGATTTTATCAAGATCGGCGGGCTTGGACAGACTGTCCAGGGGTTTGCGCGTGACCAGCAACGCATTGCCTTTTTCATCGGTCTCTCCGGTCAGGCCGTAGGCCGTATCATTGTGCATGGCGTCCTGAAAACCGTGATCCGGTTTGTGGGAGACGGTCAGTTTTGACAGCCGGTCTTCGGCTGATCTGCGATAGCGTTTGAGCGGATCGGCCATCTTCCGCATGATGTCATGATGGGCCGCCGCATCTTCGCGTTTTGCCAGACCGGCAGCCCGTTTGACCATGGCCTGATCCGTCAGGGCAATAACCAGAGCATCAACGGCATGATGGCGATGGTCTGTGCGGTCTTTGCTGTTGCTGCCTGTCAGGCCCGTCAAAGTGTTAAAACCCGCAAAATGCCGTATGTCCGATGTCAACTGCCCGGGTATGACCCAGACTTGGCGTGTTTGTCCGGCACTGCCCTGGCCGCCGTACAGACCTTCCACAAATTTCTTGCCCAAGGTTGCGATAGAGCGCGTGTCAGTGAGCTGTCGATCCAGGAAGTCGCCCCGGCTTTCCCATTGTTCCATGGCGTCCGGAGCAAATCGCCAGCCTTTGGAACCGGGAAGTTCAGCAGCGCGTAATCCGATGTTCTCCCAATCATAACCGGGCGGGCTGTGGCCGAAAGCCTCATAGGGGGTCTGGTTTTTCTTGACCCGGTTGGCATCGCGTATGCACAGAACCTTGTTGGCAAAACTGTCATCCAGAGTGCGTGACACAGGCAGGATATGTTCGATTTCTATATCGGCCGAAAAAAGTGCGGTTTTGGAAATAGTCTTGCCTGTAAACACACATTGAGCAATCCCGCCAAAGGCCTCCTCCGCTTCCTCGTACAGGCGGAGTTTCAGGCGGTGCTCATAATTGGTCGGCAGTTTCTGCTCCTCCAGCCAGGTATTGCGCTTGTCATTAGCTTCCTGGTTTTTTACCTGCTCTCTTTCCAGTTCCCGCATGCCCCGGTCTGACAGGGGGAGATCCCGGGCCAGTTCCAGTACCACCTGTTCAGGCGGTCCCCAGCGACGGATGAGATCATTGATGACTTTACGTAATTCATTCAGGGCGACATGAACCGTAGGATTGGCCACCCGGCCATATTGTTCCTCGTCGTTTTGAGGGTCGTCCTTCTCAAAGGCTGTGTGCCGGTTCAGAATTTCCCCGTAATAGGGCAGTTTTTCATGAATCTCGCCATCACCCATGGCCCGATGGTCGCGAAATTCCTGCCGGGCGGCTTCATCATAGCGTTCTCCCGCTTCAAGACGGGGGATGATCCTGTCCAGAGCCGCTCTGGATAATTTACCGTGAGCATCGGGCAAATTCAGGCGGGATATATGTTGGGCCCGGGGTTCATCCATCCCGTATTCGCCCACCAGCCAGTCAACAATGTCCTGCTCCTGCTCCGTATCCAGCAGCTTCATGACGATGTCATCCTGTGTTGCGCGACCGAGGTCAAACCAGTCCGGCCCCCAAGCCTCTTTCTGCATAAGTCCGGCGGCGGTGAGGTCACCCTTAAGATGGTCCCGCTTTGGGGATTCATGGCTGAACCTTTGTGATTCCGGGAGTTTGAGTTTTTTGCGAATCAACTTGAATGTTCGTTTGGCTGTTTTGGAGGAGGGCCGGATCAGAAAGTCGATCACTGTCTGACACTGTTCGCGGTCAAGGGGGCGCGAAACCTCACCGGTGGCGCCGACCTTCAGGTTATTCACTTCCTGTAATATGCGGGCATATTGCGCCGACGGCAGGGCTTTGGGCGCGCGTTCCTGCTCCGGTAAAAATGTGCACCTCCCGGCTTTTTGCGGCTTGAGCGGGCGCTGATATTCTATCACATGGCGAATGGAGTCGTGAGCTTCACCGGTCAGGATGTCCGGGTGATATGGGGTTTGTGCTTCCCAGATCTGTTCAAATTCATCCAGAATCATGGCACGGTCGGGGTAATAGTCATAGACCATTTTGGACTTTTCGACCCTGGCTTTCACGCGGGCCTGCGGCATGGGTTTTCCACCACGGTGTGGGGCATCTTCGTTGGCCTGTTTCTGTTCGTGCCGGGGACGTCCAAACAACTCGCCCAATGTGCGGGCGTCGTGCTCCTTCATCCTGGCGCGGGCCTGATGGATAGCATTGCATTGTACATGGCACCGGCTTCGTCCCCGTCAGTCTTGCGGTTTGACTTGAAGCCCCGCCGTTGCTGGAGGTGAAACAGAGCCCGCCCGATTTCATGGGGGGTCAGTTTTTCGTTCAGGGCGCGGTAGCGTAAAATCCAGGGATCCAGCTTTTCAAGCTCCTTTTGGGACGGCTCGTCTGTCGGCATAAGACCGGCCCGAACCAGAGCATGCAGCATGTGTCTTTTGCGACCCGATTTGCGATCAAGATTGCGTCGGGCCCCGCGCGGCCCTCGCCGCTGAGCCGCATTGGAAGACTTGTCCTTGGGGTTACGCGCGTCGGAAAATATCCTGACGCCCATGTCCAGGAGCGGACCGGGGCTGAGGCGATCATGCTGTTCTTCCATCAGTCGAACAGCCGCCCATCCCAGTGAATTTGTGCCAAGATCAATGCCAAGCCGGTATTTCATCATAAATATCCCTTTTTCATGTATTAGGGGGTTGACACATCAACGCAAGCTGCATACATGTGCTCCCGCATTTCCTGCACTCTGGAAAAGTCGGACTTTCTGTTAATAAGGATCACTCCTCTTCAGGAAATCCACGAAATGCGAAAGCGAGCCACGGCTCGCTTTCTTTTTTCGGGAATCCGTCGTTCAGATGCCGGGCCTCGTTACGGCAGTATCAGCATTACTGCAGGCAGAACCCACAGAGCCGAGAGCCGGTTCCGTCGCGCAGGCTTTCACCACCGACGGACCCGGTGCGCGACTTCGCCCAGCCTTACAGACTCGAAACACCACCAAGGCGGCAAAACGCACGACCGGTTGTCTCGCGCTCCGCACACTCCACGCCATCCTCATGTTCAAGTCCGGATTGACAACACCAACCCTGTTGACTGGTTTGCCTCTCTACAGGCCCCCTCTACCGGACCTGTTTTTTTTGGACTTCTTTGTTTTGGAAACAGATTTGAAAACAGACTGGATGATGGGCCTCAAAACCGCCCTCATGGCCATCTTCATCAAAAAATTACCTCTCAAGGTTAGCCTCTCTTTCTGGATCAGGCCCTGAACACCGGCTGACGCCCTTGCCGCCTAACGGCAGGCACAGGAAAGCAGCCAAAGTTTCAAAAGCCATGGTTTCGCGAAGATGAATTACCCTCTACGCAACTCTGCGATAGCGGTCCTTACTGCATGCCTGGTTTGCCTGTCAACCCGGTTTTTCGGGACGTTATCATGACAGCATGATTTTTCTGTCACCGATTGATATAGCTGCTATGGCAACGGCGAAATAACAGACCTGGACAAAATCTGAATTTGCCAAGGCTCTCTGCCGGCAGTAATCACAATCATGTGATTGCAGAAATCGGACATCTGGTTTTAATCGCAGCCTTGATGGTTGCATTTTTACAGTCATCGGTGCCCTTGATCGGAGCACAATCATCACATACTGAAATGATGCGGTTCGGGGATCGTGCGGCTGTCATGCAGTGCGCCTTGATTGCCGTTTCATTCGCCCTGTTGACGGTTACATTTTTGCAATCGGATTTCAGCGTCAGGCTGGCCGCGGCCCATTCCCATTCCGCGAAGCCGCTTCTTTACAAAATCAGCGGGGTCTGGGGCAATCACGAAGGATCTATCCTTCTCTGGGTTTTAATTCTGGCCATCTACGGCGCACTGGTGCCCATGTTCGGAAAATCCCTGCCTGCGCCGCTCAAAGCCCGGGCGCTGGCTGTACAAGGCATGCTGGGTTTCGGGTTTCTGTTATTTGTCCTGCTGACCTCAAACCCGTTTGAAAGGCTCAACCCTGTACCTCCGGACGGAATGGGACTGAACCCGCTATTGCAAGACCCCGGTCTCGCCGTTCACCCGCCGTTTTTATACCTCGGCTATGTGGGTTTTTCCATGTCCTTTTCCTTTGCCGTTGCCGCCCTGGTTGAAGGCCGTGTCCATGCAAACTGGGCACGATGGTTACGACCCTGGGTGCTGTTGTCGTGGAGCTTTCTGACCATCGGTATCACAATCGGAAGTTTCTGGGCCTATTACGAACTCGGCTGGGGCGGTTGGTGGATGTGGGATCCGGTCGAAAACGTCTCCTTCATGCCGTGGCTGATCGGAACGGCACTGTTACATTCCATAATGGTTTTGGGGCAACGACACACCCTGGCCAACTGGACAATCCTGCTCGCTATTGCAGCCTTTTCCCTCTCCCTGACCGGAACTTTCATTGTGCGCTCGGGCGTGCTGGTGTCTGTGCATGCCTTCGCCGTTGATCCGGCCCGCGGCATTGCTATCCTGGTTTTGCTTGGTATCGCCACAGGCGGAGCTCTCGTGCTTTATGCCCTGAGGTCACATAAAATCATGAAAACAGCCGCTATTGCGCCTGTCTCCCGCGGCGGAGCGCTTTTAATGAACAATGTGCTGTTACTCACGGCCACAGCAACCGTTTTTCTCGGGACATTTTATCCGCTTTTCATTGATATTGTCAGCGGGGACAAGATCACGGTCGGCGCGCCGTATTTCAATTTGACTTTTGTACCGGTCATGTTCCTGTTAATTGTTTTTATGGCTGTCGGGCCGCTTCTTAAATGGCGCACGGATGATCCGGGCCGGTTAAAAGGATTCTTCAGTACCAGTGCGGTCATTATTGTAATCGTCACACTTACGGCTTTGCTCACCTGGAAAAATGCAGGAGGCGCCGTGGGCCTTGCCCTGTCGACCTATCTGGGGTTTGCCGTCATAAAGGCCTTTCGGAATGCGCCGCGTGTGACGGCGTCAAAACAGGGGTTTGTGCTGGCCCATATGGGTCTCGCTATCTGTGCGTTTGGTATATCCATGATGGCCATTGGACAGGATGACAGTATGGGGCGTCTGAAAACAGGTGAGTCAATCACGGTGTCGGGTTATGAATTCACATTGGATAATGTGATGCTCGACAGGGAGGCAAACTATGAAGCTTTGACAGGAGATGTGTCCGTGTCCAAAAACGGCAGGGAACTCGTCTCCCTTTCGACAGAGCGGCGGTTTTATCCCGTGCGGGAAATGTTTACGACAGAGGCCGGGTTTCGTCTCGCGGTCGCGGATACGCTGTTTGCCGCTATTGGCGAAGGCAATCCGCAGGACGGATGGATTGTGCGTGCCCATGTGCACCCTTTCGTCATCTGGATCTGGATCGGCGCGTTGCTCATGGCCGCGGCCGGATTTGTCTCCATGACGGACAGGCGCACAGGACCCGGAGTGGAAGCCAATGGTACCTGAATTTATGAAAGGCTTTTTGCCTCTTGTCGTCTTTGCCGGTATTGTCGGGGCGCTTGCGCTGGGTCTGACCCGCGATCCGCGTATTTTGCCGTCGGAGCTGATCAATAAACCTTTTCCGGAATTCGAACTGTCCGATCTCCACAACGCGGATGCGACCCTCACGAAAGATGTTCTGGGTGACCGGGTTTCCTTGGTGAATGTGTTCGGGTCCTGGTGTATGGCCTGTGTGCAGGAACATCCCAAGCTGATGGAATTATCCGGATCCGGCGTAAACATTATCGGCATTAACTGGCGCGACAGCCGTTCCAAAGGCCTGCAATGGCTCGACACACATGGAAATCCTTATGCACGTGTGATTTACGATCCTTACAGCCGGCTGGCTATTGATCTGGGCATTACCGGGGCACCGGAAACCTTCGTTGTCGATAGAGACGGTAATATTCGTTACAGGCACGTCGGCATCGTGTCGGACGATGTCTGGAAAACAAGGCTAAGGCCCGCGATTGAGCAGATCAAGGCGCAATCATGAGGATATTCGCATCACTTCTGTCCCTGTTGTTTTTGGCCGCGCCGGTGAGTGCGCAAACCGGACCGGACATTTTTCCGCCCGACATTGAAAAACAGGCTCGCGAAATCGGGCGTGGATTGCGCTGTGTCGTATGCCGGAGTCAATCCATCGAAGACTCGGATGCCGATCTGGCCGGAGATATGCGGCTTCTGGTCAGACGTCGTCTTGTGGCCGGGGACAGCCCTGAGGAAGTGATGGAATATGTGCGGGATCGTTACGGCGATTACGTCCTGCTGCGTCCGCCGGTTCAGCCCAATACATGGGCACTCTGGGCCGGACCGTTTCTGGTGTTGATCATGTTTTTCATATTTTTATGGCGGCGGGTTTCAACACGCCCGGATGATCGGGCTGCGCCGTGATTTGGGCTGTCACCATGTGGATTGCGTGCGCAACCGGATTTATTTTGGCGCACCCTTTCCTGCAAAAAAACAAAGGGCTCTCCGTGGCCATCTCCGGGACAATTCTGTTCGGAACTGTCGGGCTTTACGCCCTGATCGGGGCACCGGAATTAAGCCGGTCTGACAACATCGTGCCCATGGGACCCGAACCACAGGAAGCCCCGTCCCTTGAGGCGTTGGTCGCACGACTGGAGACGCGCCTGAATGACTCGCCCGGGGACGAACAGGGCTGGCTGTTGCTGGCCCGATCACGCATGACACTCGGCACTTATGATAAAGCCCTGGAGGCCTATGACCACTTGGTCGAGCTTACGAACAACGCCGATGTTATGGCGGAACGACAACAGGCTCTTGATTTCATCCAGACGCAGGGGGCGCCGTACAGGCCGACACAGGCGGATGTAGACACCGCCACGCAGATGTCTGACGCTGATGATCAATAGGTCATGATTGAAAACGCGGTCGAGAACCTAGGGGCGGGACACATAAGGTCGAAAATGTGTTCGCAAGGCTCAAGGATTGGCGCAGAGTTGCAACCCGTTATGACAGATGCGCGCACACTTTTTTCTCTGCTGTCCTCATTGCGGCCATCGTCACATACTGGATTTAATGAGTCCTGACCCTGGCTAATTTTGCCGGTCACATTCTTGATGCTCACGCCGCGCCTGCGATCATTGCTCTTCTTGTGTCATTAAATCCAAAATCTTTCTATAAGCATTGCAATTACCGCCAAAATCAAACTAGCAGGAATAATGCTTAATATTTTATCTCTATTGTTCATTATTAAATTCCAAACACCTTAATAAGAAGAGCGCCGAGTGTCATTCCAAGTGTTGTAAATCCTATATAAGGAAACCAACGGGCTTTAATGTCAGTAAATTGCTTATCACTATACGTTTTTATAGCATTCATTTGAAAGTTATTAGCTTCCGCAATGCACTTGTAAATATCCGCCTTCATCTTGTCATCGGCCAGTCGTTGTTCATCTTCTGTCATATTATATTCCTTGACTGTCTGACATTATTGCCATAATCATAATATAATCATTTTTGTATACATGGTGAAGAGTTTTTCCAGGCGTTCGCTGTCGTTTTTGAAGCGGCGGCCGATGAAGATGCGTTCCACCTTTTCATCGTTGAAGTCATGGGCGGCCCGCAGGTTGGCGGGCATGTTGTCCGGTTCATACAGCTCGGCAATGGTGTCGGGAAAATGGGCC
>JACOMS010000080.1 GCA_014324115.1 Hyphomonadaceae bacterium | reverse complement strand
TCGGGCCGAAGTCCACAAACCAGTCCCTGAAAAACGCCCGCGCCATCGCCTCCAGGGTTTCATTCATCCGGCGGTTGAGATCAATCTTGTCGTCAAGGGATTTGAGTACCTCCGAAATCCGCTTCTGCTCGGAGAGTGGGGGGAGCAGGAAGCGAAATGCGCAAATTTTTGATGGTGAAGTGTGCTTAACTGTCGACCCTGCACAGCTTGCCATCACTTCGGCCCGATAGGAAGGGGTACGCAGAAGCCAGTTCACGAATTCCCTATCTGCACGGTCGCTCTTGAAGACAACTTTTCCCAGTCGTTGATTGTGAAGAAGCTTCATTCCACTCTCTGGAACGACCGCCGAATAGCCAAGAGTATCAGCTTCTCTGCTGAGGTCAGTCATTGTAACGATTACATCTCCGGCTTGAAGAACGTAATCATCAGGGACCGGTCCATCGCGATAAAATTTTTTCTTCCCCCACTGAAACCCGCCCCCAATGGCAAAGTTACCGGGCGTCAGAAGAACGCAATCAGTTTGCTCATGAGTAAAAAATTCGCCCTTGAATGCAAAGCCGTGTTTGATCTCTATCAGCTCAGATAGAACTGTTGGCGTCCACTCATCCATCAGGGCGTGCCTGCAAGTGCCACTGCGGGCTCTGTAATGACCGGTAGATCGACTCGCGCAGATGTCTCAACCTTGGGATTTCCATACCATAACCCCAAAAACAGTGAAGCACGATATTATGGTTGTCACCGCGAAAAAAACCTTGGGAATACGGATTTGCCGTTGCAGGGCAAAGTGCGGTTGACGACAAGCCCCGGGATTTGCGAATAGCCCGGACATATCCCGGCACATAACCGATAGAGGGCAGCCCGTCCGCATCAATTTTTTCAGGGGCCATGACATAGCCAGACCGGACGTCAAGCTCTCCGGCTACGTCGTGGGCGGACAAACCCCGCTTCCTACGCAAATCATGCAGGGCTTGACCGATACGCGCCGGGCTGTTTTCGATGATTTCGGACATGCGTCCCTTGCGACGCCGCTATGCCTCGGCTTTAATAAAGGCTAATTTAGCCCGCGAGCCTTGATTGGAGATGATGTTGCATTTTATTCCACAAAATCCCTATGTCCTGCAAAATTGCGAGTAAAATAAATTGACACAAAAACGACCAGAATGAAGGCACGGCGTTTTAAGCTGGCAATCCCCGCCACTTAAAGTCGGCACGAACACGCTCAAGCCACACAATGCGGGAAAAATAACGCACGAAGCTCCTCCCGCCACGCCACAGTCTCTGAAAAGCGGGCACCCCCCATGTCTGGCAAGCAGTGTGGAGGCCGGTGGATGAGGGGGTTCCAAATCCTGCCAGTCTTAAAAGTCCTCCAGGCAGACATAAGCATCGCCATTCCGGCGCTCCCATTTGCCATCTACCTCTTCGAACGGCCATTGCAGGTTCTCCGGCAAACTGGCGGGCGGCGTGTCATACACACAGTTCAGCATCTCCTGCGTCAAACCCTTCACGTCAGACAGGTTCGCCCAAGAGAAGTCCGAATCCCTGATGTCCGCTCCCCTGAGGTCTGCCCCGGTGAGGTTTGCCCCATTGAGGTCCACGATGGGAAGAACCGCATTCGTGAGGTTCGTGTTCCTGAGGTTTGCCCCCTCCAGGTCCGCCCCGATGAAACTCGCCCAAATGAGATTTGCATCCGCGAGGTTCGTCCAGATGAGGTTCGCATCCGTGAAGTCTGCTCTTCTGAGGTCTGCCCCCCGAATATCCGCCCCTTCCAGGTTCGCCTCCGTGAGGTCCGCTTCTCTGAGGTTCGCCCCCCTGAGGTTCGCCCCGGTCAGGTCCGCTCCCGCGAGGTCTTCCCCTTTCAGGTCTACTCCGGACAAGTGTGCTCCAGCAAGATTTCTAAGGCACACATAGGCATCACCCGGTATGCGCGCCCATTCGCCGTTCACCTCCTCAAACGACCACTCCAGGATTTCTACCTCTGGCAAGGCGGCGGGAGGTGATGAGGCCCGCACGCAGTTCAGCATCGTCTGTGTTAAACCCCTCACTTCAGCCAGATTCGCCCCCCCGAGATTCGTCCAATTGAGATTCGACTGCCCGAGATTCGCCCCCCCAAGATTCGCGCCAGTGAGGTCTGCCCCTCTGAGGTCTGCCTCTCTGAGGTCTGCCCCTCCGAGGTCTGCCCCTCCGAGGTCTGCCCCTCCGAGGTCCGCCCCTCTGAGGTCTGCCCCTCCGAGGTCCGCCCCTCTGAGGTCTGCCCCTCTGGCGACAACCCCGATCAGAGGAACCCTTTCCTTAACGAGAATCTCAAGGGTGTTCCTGATCGGGGCGCTAGCGTTTTTTTTGACCTGACCCTCATTTGCGAGCAATGCAGACTCGCTCAACTGTGTCAGCAACTGAGCCTGTCTCAATTTCCGTTCCTGCTGCTTATCGGACAAAAACCCGTATGCCACGGCAAACACCGCGACCAAAACAGCGATCATTCCAAAAATCTTCAATTTGTCCATTATTTTCTCCTTTAAGGTATATTCGAGCCTTGGACTTTTGCAATAACACCCTCGACGGGCCATGGTCCAGAGCAAATTTTCGGCTTTCTCAACGAGTCACGCATCTGTAAATCCCGAAAAGCCATACAGTCAAGACCGGACCTGGCTTTGGGATCGGCTGGGCGCAAGGCTGAACAATTCGTCACATAACATATTTCTGTCGCGATCCCTATTATGCGGTTTATGATGCTTCCGAGCGCAAAGTTGTTTCCCTGGTTGGCCTTACTTATATCCGGTGGGGTGTTGCTGGGGGCCTGGTTTTTTCAGTATGTTTTGGACTATGCGCCGTGCCGGATGTGTTATTGGCAGCGTCACGCCCACAAAGTGGTGATAGGTGTGGCCATCCTGGCGCTGTTTTCGAATCATTTCCGCTGGACTCCCGCACAGGTTTGGCCCGGGCTGATTGCGCTCGCTTTTGCTGTAAGTCTGGGGCTGGCATTCTGGCATGTCGGCGTCGAATATAAATGGTGGGCAGGCCCCAAGACCTGCATGACGGGCCCGCCTGATACACTGGAATTTGATCCGGGCTCGTTCCTGAAATCGCTGGAACAGCCGCAAAAACTCCCCGGTTGTGACGAAGCGGTCTGGCATTTTCTTGGCTTGTCCATGGCGGGTTGGAACGCGCTCATTTCCTTAGCGGGATTGATCTTGGGCCTGTCAGGCTTCAGAAAGACGGACCATGTCTAAAACACTTCCGGTTCCCGGCCCGCAACCGGCCACATCTGATCGTATCGCTGCAATGCTGCGCGTTGATCACGCCGGTGAATATGGGGCGGTAGCCATCTACAAGGGCCAACAGGCCGTTTTCTCACGCAGTGTCTCAACCCGGAAAATTGCCGGACAGCTCCGCGAAATGGCAGCCGAAGAACAGAAACACCTAGATGGGCTTGACCGACTTCTCAATGAACGTCAGGTTCGTCCGACAGCCATGATATCGCTCTGGAATATCACCGGATATGGTCTTGGGGCTGTCACGGCGTTGATGGGTGAAAAGGCCGCCTACGCGTGCACAGAAGTTGTCGAGACGGTGATAGAACAACATTATGCCAACCAGATTGCGGAACTCGACGATGGTGAAGCGGAGCTGAAGGCGACTTTTGCGGCGTACCGTGAGGATGAACTCAACCACCGCGACACAGCCACGGAAGAAGGCGCAAAAGAGGCCCCAGCCTATCCACTTCTCTCGGCCGTCATCAAAGCCGGATGCCATGCAGCCATAGGAATAAGCAAAAAAATTTAGGGATATGCAATGAAAAACCTTTTTTCAGTGGAGGGTAAAACCGCTGTCGTGACAGGCGGCTCCAGCGGCATTGGCGCGATGATGGCCCGGGGATTTCTCGAAAACGGGGCGAAGAAAGTTTACATCACCGCGCGCAAGGTTGAACGCCTTGTGGCAATGGCAAAGACTTTGTCAGAGTTTGGTGAGATCAAGGCAATCCCGGGCGATCTCTCTACCATTCAGGGTATCACCGACTTTGTTGATGGGATCAAGGCCGGAGAGGATGGCATCGACATCCTGATCAACAACGCGGGGGCCAACTGGGCAGCCCCTGTCGAGCAATATCCGGAGCACGGTTGGGACAAAGTCATGAATATCAACGCAAAAGGTGTGTTCTACATGACGCAAGCCTGTTTGCCTTTGCTCAATCGCGGCACGGCGGAAGACCCGGCACGTGTTGTCATTATTTCATCCATCAACGGTTTGCGACACCCCCGTATGGTAAATTACGCTTACTCCGCATCCAAAGCCGCCGCGGCCCATATGACGACTCACCTGGCTGTCGATCTGGCGCCGCGACGTATCAATGTAAACGGCATTGCCCCCGGCTATTTTCCGACGAACATGACCAAAGGTATTGCCGAAAATAAACAACTTGAGGACTTTGCATTAAGACAGATCCCCTTGCGTCGCAGTGGCACGGCAGAAGATATTGCCGGAACCGCGTTGTATCTCTGTTCCCGTGCCGGTGCATTCGTCTGCGGTCATACTGTTGTTCTGGATGGCGGAACAATCGCCCAGTAGGGATTACAGGCCGCGCATGTGTCCGGGACACACTCCGCCTTGACATCCGGTTTTTTTCACATTTTCACAATTCGCACCGCTTGCTGTCCGCCTGTTCGCCCGAATCAATATCCTGCCTGACAGCCCTTACAAGCATCTCGATCATGTGCTGATGGTTCCGAGGCAGGAAGGACTCGCAAACGTCTGTCCGAAGACTTACATCCGCCTCATGCAGTTCGGTGAAGAGTTTATTGAGGAATTGAAAGATCGCATCCGGCTTTCGGATGTGATTGGTCGCCATGTCAAACTCAAGAGACAGGGGCGGGAGTATGTCGGGCTTTCGCCCTTTACCAATGAAAAAACGCCGAGCTTTTTTGTCAATGACGAAAAGGGCGTTTATCACTGCTTTTCATCCGGCAAGTACGGGTCTGCCATTGGCTTTCTGATGGATGTGGAAAGGCTATCTTTCCCCGAAGCGGTGGAAAAGTTGGCCGATAAGGCCGGTATGGCACTGCCGGAAGTTGATCCTGAGGCCGTGAACAGAGCCAGACAAAACAAGATCACAATTAACTGGATGGAGGAGGCGCAGGCTTTTTTTTTCCGCTCGCTGCACTTGGACAGCGCAAAGAATGCGCGGGATTACCTCAAAAGCCGCGGCCTGTCTGATGAGGATGTCAAACGCTTCGGCATTGGTTTTGCTCCGGACAGTTACCAAGCGCTGAAAAACGCTCTCGCCCGGAAAGGGGCACCCATGGAAAAGCTCGTCGAAGCCGGACTGGTGTGTGAACCGGACGACAAATCCCGTACCCCTTGGGACAGATTCCGTAACCGCATCATGTTTCCCATTCATGACTCGCGCGGGCGCCTGGTGGCCTTTGGAGGTCGCGCTATGGATGAAGATGCCAAGGCCAAATACCTCAACTCACCTGAAACATTGATTTTTCGCAAAAGTCGTGTGCTCTACCGGTATCCCGAAGCTCGAAAAGCCCTGTCCACTCCCAAAAATCCCGCGAGGGGTTTGATTGTGGCCGAGGGATATATGGATGTGATTGCGCTGGCGAAAGCAGGGTTTGACCATGCGGTGGCGCCACTCGGCACCGCTCTGACCGAAGACCAGTTGGATTTGCTCTGGCGGGCCGGACCTGAACCCACCCTCTGTTTTGACGGAGATGCGGCAGGCCTGCGGGCGGCTTATAGATCAGTTGAACGCGCTATTCCCAAGCTGGAACCGAATCAGACCTTGTGGTTTGCCCTGTTGCCGGACGGACAGGACCCGGATGACCTGATCCGTGAAAAGGGTGCGTCCGCCATGCAGGCCGTGCTCGACAAGTCTGTACCGCTGATTGATCTACTGTGGCAAAAAGAGCAGGGAGCCAAGCCCTTGGACACGCCGGAAGCACGTGCGGGGTTGAAAGGCCGTATTTTCGCCGACTTGCGCACATTCACTCACGATGAAGTGCGTAAACAATATCAGTTAGAATTGTTGGCCCGCTTTGATCAGGCCTTTGGACGTCGGTCACGGGGTCAAAATGATGTCTCGCGCCCGACCCAATATCTCAGTGCACAAGACAGGCAGGCCATGGCACCAAGCGCCCTTTTGGCAGCAAGAGAGGCACACATCATCGGGGTGCTTGTCGAGTGGCCGGATATGATAGAATACCTTGATGAGCAGATTTTTGAACTGACATTTACCACGGAAACTGCGCAAAAAATCCAGGAATCGCTCTTATCCTACTGGCGTGACACAAAGAGTGTTGAAAAGTCTACCTTGCATACGCATATGGAGCGCCAGGGATTGGACGGGCATTTACGGCGCCTCCGCAAAAACCGCCGAATGACGTTGGGGGTTGTAGGGGGCAGGGAAGCCAAGCTGGATACACGATTGACCCTCTGGCGACATGAGGCGAGTGCTTTAGCGGCATTTTACCAGCGAGACCGCGCCCGTGAAGATGCCCGGTCCAGATTGGAAAATGCAGTTCGTGAGGATAATGCAGAACAACTAAAGAGCCTGATGCGGTCCTCACGGCGTATTCATGACTAGGATATAGCGGCACTGTTTTTACCGAAAACATTGTCGGCGTTTGTGTCGCCGAAAAACGGCAAGTACGGTTGGAGTATTCATACATGGCTCAAGGCGCCGCAAGCCCCCCCGATACAGATATTGCCAGGAATGCCACAACGGATGATATCCACACGGCTGCGCCCGGTACGAAGAATCGTCTGGATATGGATAACAGGGTGGTCAAACTCATGATCACAAAGGCGCGCAAAAGCGGTCTGTTGTCCACGACCGAGTTAAACAGGCATATCGACTTGAACGGCATTACAGCAGATGACATCGAAGTCACGCTGGCACAGCTCTCCGATCTTGGCATTTCAGTTGTTGATGACACCGAAGACGAAACCATGGGGCCGAAGACGCTGGCCCGTGCACAAACCGCGATAGTTAAAAGCGGCAATTCCGGGGAAGAATTTGATCACACTGACGATCCTGTCCGCATGTACTTGCGTGAAATGGGGGTTGTAGAACTCCTCTCCCGGGAGGGCGAGATCGCGATTGCCAAACGGATTGAGGCTGGTCGCGATGCCATGATCAAGGGCCTTTGCGAATCCGCGTTGACACTTGAGGCCATTATGGTCTGGCATAAGGAATTGGAAGAGGGCCAGATCCCGCTTCGCGATATTATTGATCTCGACACAACTTATAACCGTCTTATCGGCAACATTCAGGAGGATCGCTCAGGCGAAGCCGTGCGCCGCGAGAAAATCGAAAAGGGCGAGATTGAGCCCACCGAAGAGGATATCAAAAAAAAGAAAGAACGCACCCACCGTCACGAGATCAGGATCAAGCGGGACTACGAGGAAGGTCAAAAATCTGTCGATGATGACGAGGATGAGCAGCAGGATAAGACCAACCTGTCCGTGGCGGCCATGGAAGCAGCCCTCAGCGAGGGCGTCATGGCCACCTTGGATTCGATTTCCAAAAGTTTCCCGAGATTCCGGAAGCTGCAACAAATGCTTATCCGTTCTCACCTCTCGGGCCGGAAAATGCGCCGACCTCAACGTGAAGAGTATGAGCAGACACAAACCCGCATTATCGGGAAGATTAAATCCTTGGATCTCAATAATGCGCGAATTGATGCACTGACCGAGCAGCTCTATGCCATTAACAAACGCTTTATCTCACTTGAGGGGCGCCTGATGCGTCTGGCCGATGGCAACGGTGTACCGCGCCATGAATTCCTTGAGGCTTATCTGGGATCAGAACTACGTCCGAGCTGGCTTGAGGATATGGCCGGGAAGTCTGAGGCTTGGGACCGGTTTATCAGGCACGAAGCCCACTCCATTGATAAAATCCGTGCAGAGATCGGTGAGATGGTGCGGGAAACCGGTGTTCCGGTCGACGAATTCCGCCGCATTTTACAAACCGTTCAGAAAGGCGAGCGAGAGTCCCATCAGGCGAAAAAGGAAATGGTCGAAGCGAACCTGCGCCTCGTGATTTCCATCGCCAAAAAATATACTAATCGCGGCCTGCAGCTCCTCGACCTTATCCAAGAAGGTAACATAGGCTTGATGAAAGCGGTGGACAAGTTTGAGTATCGCCGTGGGTATAAATTTTCCACCTATGCCACATGGTGGGTCCGGCAGGCCATTACGCGCTCCATCGCAGATCAGGGCCGCACTATCCGCATACCAGTGCATATGATCGAAACGATTAACAAAATTAACCGCACGACACGGCAAATTGTGCATGAAATTGGCCGTGAACCGACACCGGGAGAGCTCGCCGCCAAACTCTCTATGCCCTTGGACAAAGTCCACAAGGTTATGAAGATCGCTAGGGAACCGACTTCCCTCGAATCACCGGTCGGTGGTGAAGAAGACAGTCAGCTCGGAGATTTCATTGAAGACAATAACGCCATTCTGCCGATTGAGTCGGCAATTCAATCCAATCTGCGTGAAACAACGACGCGTGTCCTCGCCTCATTAACCCCGCGCGAAGAACGCGTCCTGCGCATGCGTTTCGGCATCGGCATGAATACAGATCACACCCTCGAGGAAGTTGGGCAGCAATTTTCGGTTACCCGCGAACGCATCCGCCAGATTGAAGCAAAATCCCTGCGCAAGCTAAAGCACCCGAGCCGAAGCCGGAAGTTGAGATCTTTCTTGGATTCGTAGTGATTCGAAACCCGGATCGGCGCAGTCTATAGAATCCTGTGCGTTTGTATTACGTGACTTTTCAACACGTTGCATCGAATGGAGAAACCTGGAGGTGTCCAAATATGCCGGTTCCAGACTCAAGACTGTTGTAAATTTATCCGGATTCGCCAGGACTTTGGGATTTTCGCCGTTTTCGGGCCCAGCGTGCCAGTGTCTGGTGCTGACGCGTGCACTTTCCGCTCTGACATTTGCGGTATCAGACAATTTTGGACTGACTCCCCCTCACGCAGCCACCAGGTCAATGCGGCTGGCCGCCTTGAGCAGGTTCATCGCCACCAGACGGTTGAACTTCTTCTGCCAGGCGCTTGGCGGATGGTTCCGTCTCGCCCGAAATACGATCACCGGATTTCAAGCTCTGTCGGGCAAGCACCGCGCGGTTCGTCTCACCGGAACAGGCCTTGTCCGCCAGAACACGCACCGCCGTGCATCCCTTGAGCAGGTGCGGCAGAATCGCCATCGCTGCGCCAAAAGCCCTTGTGGCCAAAGTACAATTGGACACCTGCATTAACGTTTGATTTTGAATTGGTATCGTTGATGTTTGAGTAATTTCGGTCAGGAGTCTGGTTGCATGCCCTGTGTGGCGCCCGTTTTGGGGCGTTCTGAAGGCGTTTTGGGCTGATGATCCGGATTTCAGGCACACTTCATCAGCTGTGTTTCGTGGTAAATCAGGCGTCGTATGTTACAGGCCATGTTGGCCATGCCGATTTTGATTGTGGCTCGGGCCAGACCCATGGTCCTGATCCTCAGGCCCACGCAGTGTTTCTGATCGGCGAATGGATGTTCGACAAGAGCCCTGACTTTTGATCTTGCACTATTGGCGCGCTTGATATGGATCGGCATGGACTGCCCCCTTGGTTCTTTGCAACGAATATGGCTGACAAGCCCATGGCGAGACAGCCAGTCTTCATTTTTGTTTGATCTGCAGGCGGTATCGGCCCAGACCCCTTTGGCCGGGATGTCTGTGCGAACCAAGTCCTCAAGCTGTGCCCCATCCGTATCCGCACTATACTCACAGACAATGGCAAAGCGTTCATAGATCGCCTTTTCGGCCTGCGCAAGCGGGCACCCACCGGTGGGCATCAATTCGATCAGC
>JACOMS010000079.1 GCA_014324115.1 Hyphomonadaceae bacterium | reverse complement strand
GAGGCTCAAGGATTGGCGCAGAATTGCGATCCGTTATGACAGATGCGCACACACCTTCTTCGCTGCTGTCCTCATCGCGGCCATCGTCACATACTGGATTTAATGAGTCCTGACCCTAGAACCCAATCAGCAGCCTGTCGCCAGTGTTTACGTTTTCCGTCAACTGGCCGGGCAAGCGAGACAAAAAACAATCAGACATTTTGTACGAACGGCAGACGGGTGTAAAACCTACGCATCCTTGCCCGTATAAAATGTAAAATGTAAGTGGTGGGAATAAAAGGAAAGGAAAAAATGATGCGCATATTGATTGTCGAGGATGACGAAATTACCGCGGAATATGTCCGCAAGGGGTTGATGGAGGCTGGACACGTGGTTGACTTGGCCGGGGATGGGGATATCGGCCTCGAAATGGCCCGCACCGCTGATTATGACGCACTTGTCCTTGATCGCATGATGCCGAAAATGGACGGCATTGAATTGCTGACAGAGCTTCGTAATGACGGCGATAAAACGCCTGTGCTGATACTGTCCGCCATGGGTGAAGTCGATCAAAAAGTCCAGGGGTTGCGCGCCGGGGGCGATGATTATCTTGCCAAACCCTACTCTTTTACCGAGCTCTTGGCCCGGGTCGAAGCCATCGGGCGGCGCGGCTATCCGACGGCAACAGTGACAAAACTGAAAGTCGGTGATCTGAAAATGGATTTACTGGCCCGTACAGTGAATCGTGAAGGGCGAAACATCCTGCTCCAACAGCGCGAATTCCGCTTGCTGGAATGTTTGATGCGCAATGCTGGTCAAGTCATGACGCGCAAAATGCTGCTGGAGAAAGTCTGGGATTACCATTTTGATCCCCAGACCAATGTAATTGATGTGCATATTTCTCGCCTGCGGAGCAAAATCGACAAAGAATTCAAAACTCCAATGCTGCACACCGTGCACGGAGTGGGTTACCGTCTTCAGGCCTGACATTTCTGACGCAGCATGCTACGCACACTTCAAAAGCTCTGTCGTAATACTCTCTTCAGGTTAAGCCTGTTGGGGGCGTTGCTGTTCGTTGTCTCGCTCTTTGTCAGCCTTGGCTATATTTATTTCGCCACTGTTTCGTCGGACCGGCGTCAGGTTGATAAATCCATCATCAAGGAAATTGAAGGTTTACAGCAACTCTATGAAGACGAAGGCATTATCCCCGTCAACCGTGAAATCATTTTGCGGATTAACTCCGGCGAAGGATTATACTTTCTGCGCACAGCAACAGGCTTGCTGTCGGGAAATCTTGAGCCCGGGAATATTGACAAATCGGCTGTCGAATTATTCGGGTTCGTTCCGGGACAGAGGGGACCGTCTTTTCGGCTCCAGGAATTTACTTACAGTGTGCCGGATAGTGATGTACCGGATTTGAAAGACCGCCATGTACGCGCATTTGCAGGTTATTTGATGGATGGTCCCGAACCTGAAGCGGAGATTCTTGTGGGACGCGATGTCGAGGCGATCATGCGCGCATCTAACAGGGTCAAGAATGCGATTATTACGTCCTCCCTGATTGCTCTTGTCCTGGGTTTGATATCGAGCCTCTATGTGTCACACTGGTTCGCGCGGCGTATTGATGACTTCAACCGGCTGGCCACAGATGTCAGAGCCGGGTATCTTGATCGTCGTGCCCCGCGGGATTACAGTGAGGATGAGCTGGACCTCTTGGCAGAGCACCTTAACGCCATGCTGGATCATATTAACACCCTGATACAGGCCATACGTTATGCCGGGGACAGTATTGCTCATGACCTTCGCTCACCGCTGACGCGATTGCTTACGCGCCTTGAAAGCGCAGCCTCGGAGATAAAAGATGAAAAGGCGTCCGATACGCTCTATTCCGCCGCTGAGGATGCCGCCGAATTGCTCAAAACCTTCGACTCGGTCCTGCGGATCTCGCGGCTCGGATCTGGAGAACGACGCGAAATGCTGGCAGAGATTGACCCGAAGCCAGTCTTGGATGATATTGCGGAATTATACGAACCGGCTTGTGAGGATCAAGGTTTGAGCTTCTCATCTTTCATAGCGCCAAATGTTCTGATACGGGCAGATCGCGGCTTGCTATCCCAAGCTGTGTCCAATCTGGTTGAAAATGCCATCAAATACACCCCCCTTAAAGGGGCAATCCTGTTGCGGGCGGGCATTGTCAGGGGCGGTGAGTTTGAAATTGCCGTCATTGATAACGGCCCGGGTATCTCGGCCCATGAGAGACAACGGGCGAAGGAACGCTTTGTTCGGCTGGATAAAAGCCGAACGACTCCCGGAAGTGGTCTGGGCCTTGCACTTGTTGACGCGATTGCTGATTTGCATCGTGCCACATTTGTTCTGGATCAGGGGATTTTGTCCGAATTTGGAGAAGGTCTTTCTGCTAGGCTCGTCTTTTCCCGTGCAGTATCCGTCAGGCCCCGTGTCAACAAAAAAACCATGCAGATTGTCGGCTGATGACGCTGTCCAGGGCCATTGACCAGGCTGGAGGGTTTTCTCCCTATATGCGCGAGAGTCTCGCCTTGCATCCCGGGCTGATTGATGGGCTTGACTCAACGAAATATGCGGAAGTTCTGCACGGATTGTTCGATGAACAGGCAGAGCTCGTATCTTTATCAGATGAAATGCGCAATCTCCGCATATTGAAGCGCAAACTGCATCTTGTTATAGCTCTGGCCGATATTTCCGGCGACTGGAGCTGGGTTGAGACCACGGAATGGCTTACCAGACTGGCCGATTTTGCCATGTCCCGATTGCTCAAAATCGTCGCAAGGGAACAGGGGATTGCGGGTTCTAATCCGGACAACCCGATACCAGGGCTATTCGTTGTTGCGATGGGCAAGTATGGGGCGCGCGAACTTAACTATTCCAGCGACATCGATTTTTGCGTTTTTTATGACCCGGACAGACTAGATCTGCCGCGTCCAAGTCACGCCGAAAGAATGCTTATCCGAATTGTGCAAAATTTGATAAAAGGCTTCAAACACGTCACCGAGCACGGTTACGTTTTCCGCACAGATCTGCGTTTAAGGCCTGATCCCCGATCAACCGCTGTGGCTGTATCGGTAATTTCTGCTGAGCGTTATTATCAAACCCTTGGTCAGAATTGGGAACGTGCGGCCATGATCAAGGCCCGCATTTGCAGTGGGGATAAAAAAGCCGGTGACCAGTTCAAAAGTACAATCCTGGAGCCTTTCATATGGCGGCACAATCTGGACCAGGCCGCAATTGAAGACATCCTGGCCCTGAAGCGGCAGATACACGCCGGATCAGGCAAGGCAAAACCTGACCTGTCCGGGTTCAATGTCAAACTTGGGCGCGGCGGTATTCGCGAGATTGAATTTTACGCCCAGACCCAGCAGCTTATACTGGGCGGGCGACAGGCGACGTTGCGTACGCCGCGAACGGTTGATGCGCTTCGTGTCCTGGCACACAACGGGTTCATTGATCCGGGTGATGCCTCTGTTCTGATACGGCATTATGGGGAGTTGCGCCGCATTGAGCACCGTCTGCAAATCATTAGGGACGAACAGACACATAGTCTGCCCGCAAGTACAGACGACATGAATGATCTGGCCAGGTTTCTTGATTATATGTCGGCGAGCGTTTTCCAAACGGCCTTGCGCGAAATTCTCAAAGACGTGCAGCAAAGGTTCAACGCCCTGTTTCCCGACGTTGAAAGCCTGTCATCCCGAAAAGGAACTCTATTGTTCACGGGTGTTGAACCGCACCCCGAAACGCTTCGAACATTACGCAAAATGGGCTTTTCAGATCCTGATAAAATCTGGTCGACCGTAAGTCGTTGGCTAGGGGGACGGATAGCAGCGACCCGCACGGCCCGCGCACGTGAACTCCTGACCAACCTTGCGCCTGTTCTGCTGGGTATGTGCTCCGAGCTGAATTCGCCAGACAAAGCCTTTTACGCATTTGAACGGTTTTTCACATCCATCAGTGTGAGTGTATATATCCTGTCCATGTTCTCGCAGCAGCAGCAACATTTGCGATTCATTCTCTCATTGATGGAAAAGTCACCGGATATTGCGGATCAAATCAGTCGTGAACCGGGTACTTTGAATGCGCTGGCTGAACAGGATTTCTTCGACGTGAATACACAAAACCTGGTTTCTACACTCGCCAGGGACGTTGCAGATCATGCCGTTTTCGAAGATGCGCTCGATGTAGCGCGCCAGTACGTTCACGAGGACCGGCTTCGCATTGGTGCCTCTCTGATTTCAGGTGCCGTTAAATTGGAAGAAGCCGACGTTTTGTATTCCCATGTCGCAGAGCAGACGGTTGCCGCGCTACTGCCGGCTGCCGTGTCAGAAGTGGAGCGTCTGACAGGCCCGTTGAACGGCGAGGTGGGTGTGATCGCATTGGGAAAGCTGGGCAGCCGTGAAATGAACGCAACGTCTGACCTGGATGTCATGCTGGTTTATGACTCTGCACAAAAGGATGGGGTTGATCACAGACGCTATGCAAAAGTTGCCCAGCACTTCATCAGTGCACTGTCGTCACATACATCCCAGGGTGGATTATATGAAGTTGACATGGCGCTGCGCCCATCCGGTCGGTCGGGTCCGGTGGCGGTCAGTCTGGAGATGCTCGAATCTTACTACCGTGACAAAGCCTGGACATGGGAGTTTATGGCCCTGACCCGGGCTCGTGTCGTGGCAGCCAGCCATGCCCAATATCAAAAAAAACTGTCCGGCTCGCTGACAAATTGTTTGACAGCCCCAAGACCGGATTTGGACTTCAAAACCGATGTCCGGGATATGCATGTGCGCTTGCGTCGCGAAAAGTTACCGCGACACCCCTGGGACATCAAAAATTTACAAGGCGGACTGCGGGATGTCGAATTTATTGCTCAATCTTTCGCACTTGAAGACCGCGATTTTTTTGCCGGGGCTTCGGCGCAACGGACCGGAGATATGCTTGATTTTGTCTCAAGTCGGGGGTTCTTGAATGTTGATAATCACGGGATATTGATGGCTGCGCTCGCATTTTATCACAACTTTGCCCAAGCGATTGCGCTGATTGCGGGCAAGAGAAGTGAAAAATTTAACGCGGCTATTTGCAGATCTGTTTCAGATTTATGTGGTATGAGATCTGTCGATCATCTTGAGGAGGAACTTCACACTCATTTGGAAAAAGTCCGACAGTGCGTCGAAAATACAATCTACGCCGCATAGGGGTCCGGAATGGGCGATATGGCCTCAGTTTCCGCATCAGGCGGGGGGGCAGCTAACATGGCTCTTGCCGATATCAACCCGTCGGAAGCTGACGCAAAGATCGTTGTCACAGATACTTGTCCCAATCCGGGCAGTCAGGCGGAACGTAAAGGACGGTTCCATATCCAAATCATAGCCTATGCAAACATTTTCGCAGACGCGCCGGAAAAATTATCTAAACATTAGATGCGAAAAGCGTCATCTATAAAATTCGTGTTCATGTACTCTGGACAAATCGAAAGAAAGTATGTGACTCGTTCATACCTTCATCCGCCCTTGGACTGCTGTTATGGCAAAATCTCATAGTCCGGTCATTGAGACCAAATTGCAAATGATCCAGCGCCTCGCTTCGGGGTGCAAGCCGAGGAATCAGTGGCGGATCGGAACCGAGCATGAGAAGATCGGCTTTTGCCTTGAAAAGAAGACGCCCATTACGTATGAAAACGGCATTCAGGTTATCCTCAAAAAGCTCATGCGGTTTAATTGGGAGCCTGTTTACGAAGGCGGAAACATTGTTGCACTCAAACGTGACGGCGCATCCGTCTCACTGGAGCCGGGAGGGCAGCTGGAACTGTCCGGGGCACCGCTTGAACACGTGCACCGGACTTGCGCCGAGGTCAACCGCCATCTGCGCGAATTGCGCGAAGTTGCCGATGAAATCGGTGTCGGTTTCCTGTCGCTCGGTTTTCGTCCTGTGACGAAGCTCAAGGATGTCCCCGTCATGCCAAAGGGACGATACAGCATTATGCGTGCCTACATGC
The DNA here is from genome assembly GCA_014324115.1 of Hyphomonadaceae bacterium. GTDB lineage: Bacteria > Pseudomonadota > Alphaproteobacteria > Caulobacterales > Maricaulaceae > JACOMS01. The sequence goes on along the minus strand of JACOMS010000079.1, from coordinate 3,992 downwards.
CCAAGGTCGGAACACATGGTCTTGAAATGATGTTTCGCACTTGCACGGTGCAGACAAACCTGGATTTTGAATCCGAGCCTGACATGATCAAAAAGTTTCGCGTCAGCCTCGCGTTGCAACCTGTCGCTACGGCATTGTTTGCTAATTCTCCTTTTACGGATGGCCGACTGAATGACCATAAATCCTGGCGGTCGCGTGTATGGCTTGATACAGACCCGGATCGTACGGGCATGCTCCCCTTTGTGTTCGAGGATGGTTTCGGGTTTGAACAATATGTCGATTACATATTGGATGTGCCAATGTATTTTGTCTATCGTGACGGGCAGTATCTGGATGCCAGCGGTAAATCTTTCAGGGATTTTCTCAATGGCAGGCTTGATGTGGCGCCGGGCGAAAAACCTACAATCAGTGATTTTGATGATCATATATCGACGATATTTCCCGAAGTGCGCCTCAAGACATTTCTGGAAATGCGCGGCGCCGACGCCGGCCCATGGAACGAGCTGTGTGCACTCCCGGCCTTCTGGGTCGGTCTGCTCTATGATCAGGCGGCCCTGGATACGGCTTGGAATTTGATCAGGGACTGGACCGCACAGGAGCGGCAAAGCCTGCGCCGCGACTTGCCGAAATACGGGCTACAGACATCGTTCCGTGGTAAAACCGTCCGTGAGTTGGCCGTTGCTGCCCTTGCCATATCCCGCGAAGGACTCAAGGCGAGGGGACGGTTCAATGCTCATGGCGAGAATGAAACTGTCTTCTTGCAGGAACTTGATGATTTTGCGCGCACCGGAAAATCCAACGCTGACCGCCTGATCGAAAAATTCAAAGGCGAATGGGACGGGGATATTATGCGGGTGTATGAGGAGTGCGTTTATTAGGGTTCAGGTCCAACATGTGGGTCGGGAGCAAGACAGGGACAGGGCCGCATGACGGTTTCGGCTCCGGAATTGCAAGTTAAATCCCGGGCGAGATTGGTACAAAATTGCGGCCATAACGACGTGACCACAAAATTATCTTGAGTTTTGGTCCTCAAGGGGGCATGATGGCCCAGTGTTGAATGGTGCGGGGATACCTCCATGTCTGACTCAGTTACTGCACTTGCAGGTGATACGCGCTTTTTTGGCCACCCGAAGGGGCTTCAGACACTGTTTTTGACGGAAATGTGGGAGCGCATGAGCTATTACGGTATGCGCGGCCTGCTCGTTCTTTTCATGACCGCGGCCATCACTGAAGGCGGGCTGGAACTGCCAACGGAGACTGCCTTTGCCATATACGGGCTTTATACGGCGTCGGTTTATTTCATGGGGTTGCCCGGCGGCTGGATCGCCGACCGACTGACAGGAAGTCAGAAAGCTATCTGGTTTGGCGGCATCATCATCATGTGTGGCCATATCGTTTTGGCGATCCCTAGTCACAGCACTTTTTTTATCGGACTTATAATGGTTGTGCTCGGGACCGGGCTTTTAAAACCCAACATCTCTGCCGTTGTCGGGCAGTTATATAGCGCCGAAGACGAACGCCGGGATGCCGGATACGCCCTTTATTACATGGGAATCAACATAGGTTCCCTGATCGGTTATACGGTCTGTGGTCTGCTCGCGCAAAGAGTCGGATGGCATTGGGGCTTCGGTGCCGCTGCCGTCGGTATGGCATTCGGGCTGCTCCATTTCCGGTTTACAAACAAGAATCTGCAAGGCGCGGGTGAAAAGCCCGCTGCACCGCTTTCGCCACAGGGACAAGAGACCGGCTGGTTAATTATCGCCCTGTTCCTGGCGGTCACAGCCCTTGTAACCAGCCTTATGCTGAACGGGACGGTGATCATAGACCCGGTTGCTCTTGCAAGGCAGACAGCGATTTTCCTGTCTATCCTGTTCTTTGCATATTATTTCTGGATTTACTTCACTGGAAATCTTGCCCCCATTGAGAAGAAAGGCATGTGGGCCTTACTTCTGGTATGCATCGCCTCGACCTGCTTCTGGTCGGGGTTTGAACAGGCCGGGTCTTCGCTCAATCTGTTCGGTCAGGATCTGACGGACCGCCGCATATTCGGCTTTGAAATTCCGACGACTTGGCTTCAGAATGCCAATCCGTTTTTTATTATCATGTTGACACCGTTTTTTGCGGCCCTTTGGGTGAATCTCGGCAAGAAACTCGCTACCCCGGCTTATGGTTTGAAGTGTGCTGTGGGTCTGATGATCATGGGAATCGGCTTTGTGGTCATGATTTTCGCCGCCCAAGCCGCTGCTGACGGTAAGGTCGCCGTTTTCTGGCTGGTTCTGACCTACTTCCTGCACACCGTCGGGGAGCTTACGTTAAGTCCGATTGCCCTGAGTGCGATCAGTAAACTTTCACCAGAAAGATTTGTGGGGCAGTTGATGGGCCTGTTCATTTTTACCTACTCATTGGGGAGTATTATTGCGAGCCTGTTTGCCGGATCATACGATTCTGAAAATATCGCGGGAATGCCCGCCTTGTTCATGCGAATAGCAACATTTTCGATTGGTACAGGCGCTGTCGTGTTCCTCGTCGGTATGTTGACCAAGGGCTGGGAGAAAGACGTCGAAGCCGGAAAAGTGTCACCTGACGATTTGTGACGACATCCCGATCAAACCATAAAGCCTGCATAGGCACAGCCCAAGAGACAGCTCGTACACGTACATTCTCGTACATTTACGGGACGCGACGATTAGTGGATCAAATCAATGCAAAAATCCAAAGCCCCTTCCGGACAGCGACATCGTCGATCAAGGTCAATAATTTTTCTGTGCTCAGAGACGGGTGCGAGCACGTCCATAGCACGTATTCTCAAAATTATTCTTCCAAATGCATTTAAATTATTCTGGGCCACCCGGGAAGACCATAACAGAAAAACCACTATAAAGTTCGAGCGGATTATGCTGGGGAAAACCGCACCGCCGGAATACGGACATCTGTTTTTTGTAAAAACGCATGAAAAGCTCCCCGTAAGCTGGATTAGCCCGAAATACAGATATATTGCCAACTTCCGTGATCCGCGGGACCGTTTGTGTAACATATACCACTGGCATCTTTCGTACCGCGGGCAGGCTTCCCCTTCCAGCAGACTCAGAGGATGGCAAGAGGCGGAAGCAGAGAGATTGCAGAAAATGGGGATTGACAAGTGGATAATAGAGAAAGCCAAAACAGCCAGTATGAAGAGGCGGAGGAAGAGGCGGAGACTGTTTGACAGGTACGACGGGCGCACGTACGATTATCCCCTTCGAGTGGCGAAAGAAATTCCCGGGCAATGCCTGGTCGTCACCTATGCCCGGCTCTGCCTTGATTTTGACGGCTTTGTCCACCGCCTGTCGCAGTTCACCGGTGTTCATGTGACTAAACGCATGTGGGGGCAACTCAGGCGCGAGCGCCCGGAAAACCTGGAGAAAAACCCGAAGTGGGCTGGCAACAAACGGGGAGGCTGTGATGCGATGCCCGGGCGTTACAAGCACGAATTGCAGCCGGATACCGTTAAAATTATCAGCAAACAGCTGAAGCCCTACCTGCGCCGGATGGCAAAATACGATCCGGATTATGCCCACCTTTACCTGGAGGGTTTGCCAGGGCAAATCTCAGGGCGCGCAACGAACACCGCGCGACACCACCGCATGCGGCGGCGTTTGGCAAAGCAGAAAAGATTGCAGCGCTTATCAGAACCGGGACAGACCCCGGGGTAAGAGCAGTTTAAGGGATGGCTCGTACACTCGCAGGTTAGCGGGTCAAATCAATGCAAATGTCCAAAAATCCCTTCTGGAGAACAACATCGTCGATCAGGATTAATCATTTTTCTATCCTCGGATACGGGTGTGGCCGGATCCATAATACGTATTCTCAAAATTATTTTCCGGAAATGTTTAAGTTGGACACTTCCAGAAACTCCTGGATTTTTAGTGTGAAGTATGCTTCCTGTTTTGTATGACACAACATGGCCTATTTGACTTGGACGAACGACTTAAGTGGGTTAGCGATTTGGGCGA
>JACOMS010000078.1 GCA_014324115.1 Hyphomonadaceae bacterium | reverse complement strand
ATGAGGACGGTGCCGGTGACGGTGTTGATGGCTTCACACCGGGGTCTGATCCGGCCTTCCTGTCCGTGCTGTTTGACTGTGCGGGCGGGGTGTTGACAGGGCGGGGCGGCCTGACCGGTCAGGAGGCTGTTGATGCCGACAGGAACAACAGGATTGCGCCCCACACCCTTGAGGGGTTTGTCAACGGCCCGGCCGAGGCTGCGGTCCCTGCGGCCGCGGTTCCCCCGGGCAACAGCTTCCTTGAGGCTGTTGATTATGTGGGCGCTGTTGAGGATGCGTCTGATACCTGGTGGCAGGGCTGGACCTGCGGCCTGGAAGACTCCGATCCCTGTTAATCGTCGGGGCCGCCATCGGTAAACGAAGGAAGGTGGTGAAAGGCAGGTACAAGGGTCGCGCACACGCATTCCGGGGTGGGGGCCGAATGTAATCGCCGCATTTCATACCGGCCTCACGGGTCGTTCGGGGTGACGCAGGCAGTCTTGACACGGTCGTTTCGGGGATAACTTCGGTACCCTGTGTCTGTCATGTTTCCGGTGCACGGGCTTCCGCCGCGCTTCACGATCCACAGGGGTCTGGAATGCGGGTCAGGACTGTTGCACATTTATTCGGATTCGCCGGGATTTGACAAAAACGGAAACCCTCCAACCCTCTGCTTGCGCAACGGTCTTTTTTCAGCCGGATAATCGGCTCCGGCAATCGGTCACTGCCCATCACAGGGGATTACAGAAGCCCGGCCATGTTTGCAACTTTTGCATCCCGTTATCTTCGCACTAACCCTCTGGTAACCGAACAGGTACAAGCCGGAATTCATGTCCTGGCTTCACATCGTTATTCTGGCCATTATTCAGGGTCTGACCGAGTTTCTGCCGGTTTCGAGCTCCGCGCATCTGATCCTGCCTGCGCAGATTTTCGGCTGGGAAGATCAGGGGCCGATGATCGATGTGATGGCGCATTTCGGATCCCTGTTTGCCGTTATGCTCTATTTTCGCAGGGATATTGCGCGTACTTTCAGGGGCTTCTTTGATCTTGTGCGCCGCCGTCTGAATACAGATTCGTGCCTGGCCCTGAATCTTGTACTGACCACCCCGCCTGCCCTGCTGTTTGGTGCATTTCTGAGTTACGGCGGGTATGACACGGCCATCCGCCTGCCGGTCATTTTCGCGTTGACGTCCATTATTTTCGGCATTCTGCTCTGGTGGGCGGACGTGACATTCGCCCGTCACAAAACGACGGATGATCTTACATGGCGCGGGGCGGTCCTTCTGGGTCTGTCCCAGGCCGTTGCGCTTATCCCCGGCACCTCACGGTCCGGTATAACCATGATGACGGCGCGCATGATGTCCATGGGCCGGGCGGAGGCGGCGCGCTTTTCCATGCTGATGAGCCTGCCGGTTATCGGGGCCGGAGGGATATTTGCACTCTACAGACTGTCGCAGGCCGGGCCCGGCGTCACAGGGTCTCCGGGGATCGGTCTGACGGTCGCGGTTTTGTCATTTGTTGCGGCTTATGTCTCCATTTCGCTGTTCATGACATGGGTCAGTCGCATCGGCATGTTTCCCTTTATGGTATACCGCATTGCATTCGGGATCGGCCTGTTGTTGTGGATTGGGCTGTGAGCAGTATTGCACCCCGGCTCTTACCGACCCCGCCCGTGACCTTCCTGATGGCGACTGTGGTGCAGCCGGGCGCATCGGCACACGGCCACGATTTTAGCCCCGGACACCATTGAAGCCTGATTTTTCATCGCTTGTTTGTGATTGCACCGCTTCGGCAAGACCTTCCAAGCCAGACTTAAGTGTTTTTAATGAATCCGGCATGGACAAAAGTTTTCTTTTCCGCATTGTAATCCAATTAACGTCCAGGACATGTCGTGATAATTATGACCCTTGAAATCACGGCTGAATGGACACGAACAGGTTTCCGGTCAGTATGCAGACAGACACCCCCATCACCGAAGATCAGAAAATTGTGATCGCCGCCGAGAGTGCGTCTGACAGGATCGGTCAGGCCCGCCATATGATCGGACAGGTGGTTCTGGGTCAGGAAAGGGTAATTACCCTATCTATCGCGACACTGCTGGCAGGCGGGCACGGTCTTCTGGTCGGTGTGCCGGGCCTTGCGAAAACTCTCCTCGTTGAAACACTGGGCACGGTGTTCGGATTGGACCACAAGCGGGTACAGTTTACACCGGACCTGATGCCGTCAGATATTCTCGGCTCCGAGGTTCTCGAAGAGACGGCCCGGGGCAATCGCTATTTCCGTTTCATTCCCGGCCCGATTTTCTGCCCGCTGTTGATGGCGGATGAAATTAACCGCGCCAGCCCGCGTACGCAATCTGCGTTGTTACAGGCCATGCAGGAAAAACTAGTGACAGTTGCCGGGGAACATCATGACCTTCCCGCACCGTTTCATGTGCTGGCAACACAGAACCCGATTGAACAGGAAGGCACCTACCCCCTACCCGAGGCGCAGCTTGACCGTTTCCTGTTACAGATTAACGTCAACTTTCCGCAAGTTGATGCGGAAAAGGCCATCTTGCTGGCGACAACAGGGATTGATCAGGCCACGGCAAAACGCGTGGTCACGTCGAAACAGTTGATGGATATGCAAAGGCTCGTCCGCCAACTCCCGATCGGAGAAAAAGTCGTCGATGCCATTCTGACACTCGTCAGAAATGCACGCCCTGACCAGACACGTATAGATATTATCAGGAACTCTGTTGCCTGGGGCCCCGGCCCCCGCGCGGGTCAGGCGCTCATGCTGACCAGCCGGGCAATTGCACTTCTGGATGGCCGCCTGTCGCCAACCGTGGATGATGTTCTGGATTTGGTTGAACCTGTTCTGCAGCACCGCATGGCCCTGACCTTTGCCGCCCGCGCCGGCGGCGAAACGCTGACCCGTATCATCAATCGCCTCAAGGACAGTATCGCGTAAACCATGCTCACGGCTCCTCTGCATCAAAGACAGGAGGCCGAAAGCCTCGCGGCCGGTTATCCCGCTCTCCTGGCCGAAGCGGAACGCGTGGCTGCCGTTGTTGCGCAGGGCGTGCATGGCCGCCGCCGTCCGGGACAGGGTGAGACATTCTGGCAATACCGGAATTATCACAGCTCGGATCAGGCCAACCGGATTGACTGGCGGCGCTCGGCCCGGGGTGACACGCTTTATGTCCGCGACAATGAATGGGAGGTTGCCAATACAATTTTCTTCTGGCGCGACGGTACAGACGGCATGGACTGGACCTCATCAAGCAAATTCCCGACCAAGAAAAACCGGGCCAGCGTGCTTTGCATGGCCTTGGCCAGCCTTTTGATGCGGGCCGGGGAACGTTGTGCTGTCATCGGCGAATCTGACCACCCGCGCTCCGGGCGTGCGGGATTGGAGGAGGTATCCCTGCGTCTCGCCATATCGGACGGCCTGACGCATAATCTTGACAGTGATATTCCGGCTCATACGCGGCTTGTTCTGGCCTCGGATTTCCTGGAAAGTCCGGATGTATGGCAGGGGCGGCTTGCGGGATTTTCAGCCCGCCCGGCTAAAGGTGTATTGCTGAGGATAATCGATCCGGCGGAAAAACAGTTTCCGTACAAGGGCCGGATGCAACTCCATTTTCCCGGACTGTCATCCCTGCCGGAACTTGTAATCGGTCGGGCTGAAAAGGCACGCGAAGATTACCGGAAATGCTTCAAGGCACATGGCACGGTCCTGTCTGATATGACCCGTCGTCTGGGCTGGCCGCTCATTACCCATATCACCGATCAACCGCCCAATATAGCGCTCACATTGCTTTTTATGGCACTGTCAGGCGAGCAGATTTTGTGACATTAGGCCCTCTGACTTTTCTTGCTCCGCTGGCCTTGCTCGGGCTATTGGCGCTTCCCCTGGTCTGGTGGCTGCTCCGGGTCACGCCGCCTTCGCCCAAGCGGCAGCCCTTTCCGCCTTTGCGCATATTGCAGGATGTCATAACGGATGAGGAAACACCGGACAGCACGCCTCTCTGGTTGCTCCTGTTCAGGCTCCTCATGGTTGCCCTTATCGCTATTGCGCTGGCGCGGCCGGTGTTTCTTGCACCGGAAACCGAAACCAACAGGCCGTTGGTACTGATCATTGATGACGGTTGGGACACGGCGACGAACTGGAACGCGGCTATCGAAGAGGCCGAAAACCTGGTCACTGAGGCGCGGCGCAAAAATTTTGAAGTTATGCTTGCCACAACTGTTGCTCCGGCGGAGATGCCGATTTTTGCCCCTGCTGAAGAGGCTTTGCGCGCGATCAAATCTCTGTCACCGAAAGCCCTGCCTCCCGCTCACAGTGATGTAGCGACCGCCCTGGACAACACAGATATCACGGGTGCAAATGCTGTCTGGTTGTCGGGCAGTATATTGACAGCCGGAACCGATGAGCTTGCTATCGCCTTGAACACCGCCGCTCATTCGAAGCGGCTGGTGCCCGCCGGCGAAGCGAAACCGCTCTTGCCTGGAGATATTGAAGAAACGGCGAATGGTTTCAGATCTGTCTGGCACCGACTGGACACGCGCAGCCCGCGCACAACAGAAATCACAGCTCTGGGTCGTGACGGGCAGGTTCTTGCACGTGGCGATATCAGCTTCGCTCCAGGTGAATCCCGCACAGAAGTCAAGTTTGAACTCCCGGCAGAACTTCGCAACCGCGTCAGTCTTTTGCGCCCCTCCGACAGTGCCAGCGCAGGCTCTGTTCGATTACTTGATGACAGTTGGGGGCGACCTTTGGTGGGAATCATCACAGCCGCAAGGGACTCCGGCAGTCCGCTGTTGTCAGAGCCCTTTTACACGCGCACGGCCTTAACGCCCTATGCGGATTTGTTCACCGGATCACTGGACGAGCTTCTGACTGTTAATCCCGGTGTTATCGTTATGCCCGATGAAGCGCGGACAGACACACCGGAACTTCGTCAATATGTTGAAGATGGCGGCCTGCTGATTCGCTTCTCCGGACCAAAAGTGGCGAAGCGCCCGGATAATCTTTTGCCCGTGCGATTGCGTGGTGAGGGGCGGGAATTTGGCGGCGCCCTGACTTGGGAAGACCCGCAAATGCTTGCACCGTTTGAGAGTAATAGCCCGTTTTTTGGATTGCCTATCCCCGAAGATGTAACCGTCACGCGCCAGATTATGGCGGAACCCGGCGCACGGACCGACGCACACACCTGGGCACGGTTGCAGGACGGTTCTCCGATTGTGACGTCGTCAACATTTGGCAACGGCCGCATTGTTCTTTTCCATGTGACCGCAGGGCCGGAATGGTCGAATCTCGCCATTGGCGGACTCTACGTGGATATGCTGCGGCGTATGCTGGAAATGGCAAGGTCAACACCGTCCCGGTCGAGCGACGGCTCCGGTAACTGGGCTCCGGAACGGGTATTAACGGGCTTTGGCCACCTCACCAACCCGGGCATAGATGCCCGCCCCATACCGGAGGCAGAACTGATTGACACTGAAATCAGCCGGCAAACCCCGCCGGGCCTCTATCGCCAGGGCGCAAGGCGGCGGGCCCTGAATGTGGTCAAAGATCCTGAAAGCCTTAAAGACATTGGAAAATTACCGGGGGTTTTAACGGACACTTATGGTCAGACGGAAAAGCGATCACTGCGCGGCATACTCCTCGCCCTTGCCCTCCTGATGCTGGGGATTGATGCGCTGTTTGCGTTGTTTGTGTCCGGGCGACAGGTTAACCTCCGGCCCCGACGGATACACGAAAAAATTATCCCCCTGATGCTTGTTTCGATATTTATTGCACCTCTCCCGTCACATGCCGCAGAAGCCGGTTATGACCCGGAAGCCCTCGAACTCCATCTGGCCTACATCAAAACAGGACATTCCGGCACGGACTCCCTGAGCGAAGCCGCCATGCTTGGTCTGGTTGATGCACTGAACCGCCGGACAACCATAGAGCCCGTGGGTGTGCGCGGCGTTGACCCGGAAACAGATCCGCTGGTCTATTACCCCTTCCTCTACTTCCCTGTGAAACGCGACGCGTCCGCTTTGTCCGATGTGGCCAGTGCAGCGCTAAATGACTACATGGCTGGGGCCGGCACGATTGTTTTCGATACCCAGGATGCAGGTGATCAAAGTTTTCTCGAAGGTACCACCCATCCCGGTCTGGCGCGCATCACGGAAAATCTCGACATTCCGCGCCTGATCGAAGTGCCCGAAGATCACGTGCTGACCAAATCCTTTTACCTCATTCAGGTCTTTCCGGGACGGTGGGCCAACGGACAGGTCTGGGTGGACCGCAATGTTAACGGTGCCGCACGTGACGGGGTGAGCTCCGTGATTATCGGCAGCAATAACTGGGCCGCCGGGTGGGCGCAGGACGATGATAATCAGCCGCTGGTCGACCTTGAACGCGACATTGTCAACCAGCGGGAAATGTCTCTAAGGTTTGGTGTAAATCTCGCCATGTATGCCTTGGCCGGAAATTATAAATCCGATCAGGTTCATGCCGCCGCGCTGGTTGAACGCCTGGGGCGACAGGAGCTGCAACCCCGCAATCCCGGCCCATCTCCGCGTAATGGAGATAACGAATAATGTTTAACATTCCGACCGTAGCTTTCGACCCCCTAGTGGCCGGTTGGATAATCACGGCCCTTGCGGTGTTGGGCATCATCAGTGTTATTGCCGCAGCCTTGGGACGTTTGCCTGGTTTGCTCCCGCGCGTGTTCGCAACGCTCATATTGTGCCTCGCTTTGCTCAACCCCCAAACAGTCGAAGAGAGCCGCGAACCGCTGAGAGATGAAGTTTTGATCCTTTACGACATTTCCGATAGTATCAATCTTGGCAGTCGTCCGCAGTATCGTGACAGGATTTATAGTGACCTTGTTCGTGCCCTTGAAACCGATGGCAATCTGGAAATCACTACAGCCAGTGTTCCCACAGGGGAAAACGGGACACAGCTGACCCGAGCGCTGGTTGAACAACTCGGCAATCTACCACTATCGCGCCTTGCAGGTGTTATTGCCATCACGGACGGACAGGTACACGATTTACCGGAACATGCAGACAAACTCCTGCCCCAAGGCGTACCGTTTCATACTCTTGTCATTGGTGATCCCACAGGTCGCGACAGACGTATCCGTGCCATTGTCGCACCGAAATTCGGGGTTGTCGGTGAACAGGCCGAATTCGAAATCCGTGTCGACGATCCGGGATTTGAAGGTGAACGCGCGCTCGTGGAAATCAAGTTAAACGGCGAGGTCAAGTACAGCATCAAAGCTCTTATCGGCAACCGTGTATCCATTCCGCTGGAGATTGAGCGACGGGGCGTGAACACGGTTGAACTTGCTGTGCAGCCTGCCACGGACGAACTTACAACCAAAAACAACATTTTCGTCTCGGAAATATCCGGTATCCGCGACCGTATGCGCGTGTTGCTTGTGACCGGACAGCCCCACAGCGGCGGGCGGGCCTGGCGTAATCTTCTCAAGAGCGACCCGACTGTCGACCTCGTCCATTTTACTATTCTGACCAATCCGGGCGAGAAAAACACCAACGCATCACAAAACGAGCTTTCACTTATCCAGTTTCCGACACGGCAACTCTTTGAGGAAAAACTCGACGAATTCGATCTGATTATCTTTGACCGGTTCAAACGACGCAATACCTATGGCCGTGGCGGTCGGGTTAACCCCATACTGCCGCCCTATTATTTCCAGAATATCGCGAATTATGTGGTGGAGGATGGCGGAGCGCTTTTAATCGCCACTGGACCGGCTTTTGCGGGCGAAAATTCGCTTTCCCGATCACTCCTTTCCGGCGTTCTGCCCGCACGACCCACCGGCGATATTGCTGAATACGGCTTTACCCCGAAACTCAATGATAAAGGCCGCCGCCATCCGGTGACAGCACCGTTTTTCGGCAATGATGACCAAAACTGGAGCCGCTGGTTCCGTGTTGTCGAATCTGACGTCGTCAGCGGCCACATACTGATGGAGGGCGAGGCCGGGGAACCCCTACTGGTCCTGGAAAAAGTGGGTGACGGACGCGTCGGCATGGTCATGTCTGACCAAGCCTGGTTATGGTCGCGCAATTTTGAAGGCGGCGGACCGTATAATGAACTTTTCCGGCGCGTCGCACACTGGTTACTGGGGGAGCCGGACCTTGATGCGGAAAAACTTGTCGCGCGGTCTGATGGCGATACAGTTACGGTCGAGCGCCGCACATTAGGTGATGGGCCATGGAGCGTTATGGCACAGTATCCGGACGGTACGGAGGAAACGCTCAATCTACGCAAAGTCGAAGACGGTCTTTACCGTGCCCAAGTCAAAAACCGCGGTCAGGGCGCCTACCGCCTCACTTCCGGAGATATCAGCACGGTGACAGCCATCGGTGCACTGAACCCGCGCGAATTTGCACGTCTGGCCCCGACGCTGGGCATTCTGGAACCCTTGTCCCGAGCTACAAACGGATATGCAGGTATCATCAACCCGAAAGACACCCTGCCCGCGCTTCGGCGCATTGCCGCCAACGCGAACATAAAAGACCGGGCAAGGCTAAACCTGATTGTGCATAATGATTATGTCGTGCGGACATCACGTCGCACTGCGCTCGCGCCGGGCTGGCTGTTTTTCGCCCTTGCTCTGCTGACTTTGGCTTGGGCCTGGCGGCGCGAAGGTCAATAATACGCAGGGGCGAATTCAGACAAAATTCAGAATATGTAATATATTTGACGCCAAATTGAGGGGGCGCCATGAATCGTTTTGCAAAATTTTCCTTCCTGACAGTCACCGCCATGAACCTTTGGTCCTGCGCTGTCGCCAAAACAACGGGCAAAGTGACAACACTGCCTTTCAAAGCTGCATATAAAACCGGGGAAATCACCGCCGAAGGCACATATCATACGGGCCTGAACGTCTACAAAACGACCCGGTTTGCCGGACGCACAGTCTATCAGGTCGGCTCTGTACCTGTCACGGTCACAGACCGTGCGCTAAGTACAACCTCCCGGGTTCTGAACGTGACGACTCAAGCCGTAGATGTGACCGGGAAAACGATCGTGTACACTAGGCAAGTTCGGGCTGCGAAACTGAAAACCAGAATTGCCAAATATAAAAATGCCAAAAATATTCTGAGCGTTTTTATCGACGTGGCCGGATGACATCGCTCTCATCATATGATTGTGACACATTTCTTTTTGTGTTAACTTGACAATATACATGGAGATTACGGAGATTACTATGCGTACATTCAGTTTTACCCTCATGGCGGCGTCGACCTTGATGTCATGTGCCTCTGCGCTGGCCCAGTCATCCCGGTCATTTGAGACAAACGTCGAGTCACGGTTAACCGGCCCAGTCAAGGTTGAGGTCACGATTGGTGAAAATTTGGCTTACCGTGCGGATAATCTCCCCAGAAAACTTTCCGACCGCGGTAATGCCCGCAGTTTGCGGGATGGCTTTGGTGGCAATGGCTACTACGGCGAAAAGGATCTGAACCGTTTGGCCGGGCGGCTGTCAGAAAGACTCGCGCGGGAGCTGGAAAATGACGGTGTGCAGGTTGTCGACGAAGCCCCGACAATCATCCGGATGACAATCACGGATGCCCGTCCGAACCGCCCAACATTTAATCAGCTCAGCGTTCAACCCGGCCTGTCGTTCCGAAGCTTCGCAGTCGGTGGAGCATCATTTGAAGGCGAAGTCATTTCCAATGGACAGTCTGTCGGAACACTAAGCTACGCCTGGTACGAAACAGACATCCGCAATACCGCTTTCGGATCTGGCACGTGGACGGATGCCAACCGGGCGATTTCGCGTTTTGCCGACCGTGTTTCGGATCATCTGGCTGAGCGTGTACCGGGCTGACTTCGGGGCCCGCCGATCCATTTATGGGTCTGCAAACTGAACCGCCATTTGGGGTGCGCCAGACAATAATCAAATGCCGCTCGTATCTTTGGTGTCGCCGTTGCCTTGTTATGAGGCTTGATCAGCATGTTTGCCTCCTGTCGTTCGCCTCGCTCATGGCAGATCTTGCCATAAAAGATGCTGATCGGCGAGGGGCTATGTAATCATCCGGGATGGGACACATAAGGTCGAAATTGGACACCTCCATCAACGATTGATTTTGAGTTAGTATCGTTGATGTTTGAGTAATTTCAGTCAGGGGTCCGGTTGCACGCCCTTTGCACGCCCTGTGTG